>JBKJQX010000004.1:0-2919 GCA_046594875.1 Vicinamibacterales bacterium | reverse complement strand
TGAAGATCTCCGGACGGCCGAACTTGGCCAGCGCCTCCACCTGCACCGTATGCCTCGTCAGGCGTATGCCCGCCCAATGTGGAGTGGGGGGGCGGGTATTGTAGTAGCCGATCCACCGCAAAAGCCCAGCCCGCAACTCAGACCCGGTCTCGAACGCGTGGGTGCCGTCGCGCAGGTGGTGGAAATAGGTTGGTGTCGTAGTCTCTGGTTTGTTCAACGAACCATTTCCGGCGTTTCAGCGCCGGCGGAGACCACGTGTTTGGACGGCCCCCTTGATGCAAGAGGTTTCTGAAGGATTTTGGCGACAGGTGCGACTGCGGTCGTGTTTCCGGCCTGTTGGCGCGGCACATCGCCGCTGGCCCAGATGGGTTTCGCGCCCGGTGCCCAAACGCCATGGCGGCCTGAACTGGCCGTGTGGTCTCGCTGGGTATGCCGGACGTCGGATCGACCGATCGCCATCTTCCTTCATTGCCCTCCTGCACCTGGCATCGGCGCGTGCCGGCCGGTCAGGCCGCCGCGCCTACGAGCGGTCTGGCCCGGTAGGCCTCGCCGCGCGCCATCATCGCCCAGACAATCCGGGCGGTCTTGTTGGCCAGCGCCACCGCCGCGAGTTTTCGCGGCTTGCGGGCCAGCAATTGCGTCAGCCATGGGAACGCCGAGCGGGCGCCGGGCTTGCTGGCGTGGCGGATGACCGCCATGGCCCCGACAACCAGCAACTGCCGCAGCCGTTCATTGCCTGCTCGGCTGATGCCGCCCAGGCGCTGCTTGCCGCCGCTGGAGTGCGCACGCGGCGTCAGCCCGAGCCAGGCGGCGAGGTGGCGGCCGCTCTCGAACTGCGCCGCTTCCACGTTCAGCGCGAGGCTGACCGCGGTGATCGGCCCGATGCCGGGCACCTTTGCCAAGCGCTGGCTCACCTTGTTTGCCTTGTGCATGGCGTGCAGCCGGACGCCGATCGCGGCCAACTGCTCGTCGATCTGCTCGATCTGCCGGCCGAGCAGCGCCAGCATCTCGCGCGCGATCTCCGGCACGCCCGGGTCGGCCGCCAGCTTGGCCAGCAGTTCCTCCACCCGCGACACGCCAAGCGGCACCACCAGGCCGAACTCCGTCGCGTGCCCGCGCAAGGCGTTCACCGCCTGCGTGCGCTGGCGCACCAGCAGCTCCCGCGTGCGCAGCACCATGATCTCGCCTTGCCGCTCTGCAGTCTTGACCGGCACGAAGCACATGGAGGGGCGGCCGGCTGCCTCGCAGATCGCCTCCGCGTCGGCCCGGTCGGTTTTGCTGCGCTTGACGAAGGGCTTGACGTACTGCGGCGGGATCAGCCTCACCCGGTGGCCCATTGCCGTCAGCCGCCGTGCCCAGTGATGCGACCCGCCGCATGCCTCAAGGGCAACCTCAGTCGGTGCCAGCTTGCCCATGAAGGCCTCGAACGGCGCTCGGCGCAGGTCCCGCCGAAGCACCGCGGCCCCGCTTGCATCCAACCCGTGCAGGGTGAACACGTGCTTGGACGTGTCTATCCCAACCAGCTTAAGCTCCATTTCGGACGGCTCCATGGTTTGATCTGCAACGACCGGACCTTGGCACATCTGATGCCGCAGGGGGCCGTCCACCCCAACGCCATGGAAGCGAACAGCACAAAGACTGATGTGGACGGCACGGCGCTGTTCACGGGTGAGGCTTGGTTTGACCTGATTGAGACGGGCATCGGGATCGAGTGCGCGGGTTCATCCAGGAGTTGCTGGAGCAGGAGCTGACGGCGGCGTTGGGCCGCACGCGGCACGAGCGGGCGGGGGGCAACCCGAAAGGTTACCGGAACGGGACGCGGGATCGCCAACTCCTGGGCAGCTTCGGTCCGGTTGAACTCAACGTGCCGAGGGCGCGCATGGCCGCTGAAGGCGGCGCCACCCAGGAATGGCGCAGTGCATCGCTGCCGCGCTACGCCCGGATGACGCGCCAAGTCGAGGCGCTGATCGCGGGCGCCTACCTGTGCGGGACCAACACGCGCCGGGTCAAGCGCGCGCTGGCCGCCTTGTTCGGCGGTGCGGTGGGCAAGGATGTGGTCAGCCGCACATGGCGCAAGGTCAAGACGGATTGGGATGCTTGGAACAAGCGCGACTTGGCCGAAGAGGATGTCGTCCGCTTGATCCTGGACGGCACGGTCGTGCGGGTCCGTCTGGACCGCAAAGCCACGAACATTTCGCTGCTGGTGGTGCTCGGCGTGCGGCGGGATGGGCAAAAGGTGCTGTTGGCAGTCAAGAACATGGGCGGCGAGAGCGAGGCTGCGTGGCACGATGTGCTGGACAACCTGATTGCCCGCGGCCTGAGCACGCCGGAGTTCGTGATCACCGACGGTGGAACTGGACTGGACCGGGCGCTGGCGGCGCTGTGGCCTGCCGTGCCGGCGCAACGATGCACGGTTCACAAGCACAGAAATCTACTGGCCCACGCTCCGGACGCGTTGCACGACGAGGTTTCGGTCGACTACACCGACATGATCTACGCCGAGACCGCTGAGGAAGTGCAGGCCAGGCGACGCGCCTTCCTGCGCAAGTGGCGGCTGAAGTGTCCTGGCGTGGCCATGAGCCTGGAGGAAGCTGGCGATCGCCTGTTCGCTTTCCTCCGTCTGCCCCCGAGCCAATGGAAGTCTGCACGGACCACAAACGCCATCGAGCGCCTGCACGAAGAGTTCAAGCGCCAGATCAAGACGCAAACCGTGCTGCCATCCGCCGAAACCGCCGCCATGTTGTTCTGGGCGTTGTTGGCATCGGGCCAGATCACCATGCGCAAGGTGAACGCATGGCAGAGTTTGGGAGAGAAGCTCGCCGCTCCCGTTCCCGTTGACCTCGCAGCCTAGTCCACCCAACTATCAACCCGCTGGAGACACGCAGCTCAAGCTATTTCCACACAAGTCGCGACGGTACC
>JBKJQX010000249.1:0-3540 GCA_046594875.1 Vicinamibacterales bacterium | reverse complement strand
CTCCGTCCTTGTCTCCCGAGCCGATCTGCGGAATGGCCGACCCGGGCCCCGACGCGAGAAGTCCGGTCTGCATATAGACGCGCAGCTTGTCGCGCGTATCGGCAATGTCCAGGTTCCTCATCGTCAATTGGCCGATGCGGTCCTGCGGCGTGAACTCGCCTTGACCGCTCTCCATGGTCAAACGTTCCGGCTTGTACGTGAGATTCGGGCTTTCGGTATTGAGCAGCGAGTAGTCGTTGCCGCGCCGTAGTTCGACCGTGACCTCGCCCGTGATGGCTTTGGCCACCCAGCGCTGGGCCGTTTCGCGCAGCATCATCGATTGCGGGTCAAACCATCGGCCCTGGTAGAGGAGCCTGCCGAGGCGGCGGCCATTGTCGCGGTATTGCTCGATGGTGTCTTCGTTGTGGATGCCGGTCAGCAGGCGTTCGTATCCGATGAAGAGCAGGGCCATGCCGGGCGCTTCGTAGATGCCGCGGCTCTTCGCGTCGATCACGCGGTTTTCGATCTGGTCGCTCATGCCGAGGCCGTGGCGGCCCCCGATCGCGTTGGCGTCGAGCATAAGCTGCACCGGGTCGCCGTAGGTGATCCCGTTGAGGGCCACCGGCTGTCCCTCCTCGAAGCGGATGGTCACGCGCTCAGGCTTGACCGCGACCTGTTCTTTCCATGAGGCGATGCCCATGATGGGCTCGACGATCATGATGCCCGAGTCGAGACGCTCCAGGTCCTTCGCTTCATGCGTGGCGCCCAGCAGGTTGGAATCGGTTGAGTACGCCTTCTCGCTGCTCATGCGATACGCGAACCCTGCGCGTTGCATGTATTCCGACATTTCCTTGCGTCCGCCCAGTTCGTCGATGAAGGTCTGGTCGAGCCACGGTTTGTAGATACGCAGGCTCGGATTCGCGAGAAGCCCGTAGCGATAGAACCGCTCGATGTCGTTGCCCTTGTAGGTGCTGCCGTCACCCCAGATATTGACGTCGTCTTCCTTCATCGCCGCCACAAGCAACGTGCCGGTGACCGCCCGGCCGAGCGGGGTGGTGTTGAAGTACGGCACGCCGGCAGTGGTCACGTGAAAGGCGCCGCATTGCAGGGCGGCAATGCCCTCTGAGACGAGTTGGCGGCGGCAGTCCACCAGACGCGCCTTCTGGGCGCCGTACTCCAGCGCCTTGCGGGGAATTTCGTCGTAGTCCGTTTCATCGGGTTGCCCGAGGTTGGCGGTGTACGCGTAAGGCACTGCGCCTTTGGCGCGCATCCAGTGCAGCGCTGCGCTGGTGTCGAGGCCGCCCGAGAAAGCAATGCCGACGTTCTCGCCGATGGGAAGCGACTGGAGGATGGTGTGCCTGCTCATGATTGCAACCTGACGATCATAACGGAATGACGACTGATTTACTCCCCGATTGAAATGGTCGCGATTGTCGTGGTCCGAGCGTTTGCACTACGCTCGCTCAGCGTTTCCCCTTCGAGGTCCTCCTCATGCCCGACGAGCCCCAGTTCGAACATCCGCGCGGCACCATGGCCATTGTGATTATCTTCGGCGCACTGTTCGCGCTCGGGTGGCTGGCGATGTATATCTTCCGGTTCCTGGCGTTGGGAGCGCCGCAACACTGATCATGAGCGTCAACGCCTACGAACGCGTGTGGATGTGGGGGGCGGGCGGACTGATCGTCCTCTTCCTTGCGGCCATTGGCATCACTGCGGTGACTCAGGCGGTGCAGCCGCCGAGTCATATCGAGACCATCAATCCGGCAACACTTTCTGATCATCCCGAGTTTGGTGACCCGCAGGTGAAGACCACCGCTGACGGGAAAGTGGTGGTGTCGATGGTGGCCGAGATGTTCCAGTTCCGGCCCGATCCCATCGAGGTGCCGGTCAACACGCCCATCACATTTCGCATTACCAGCGCCGATGTCGTGCACGGCATGATGATTGTGGGCACCAACGCCAACGCCATGGCGATCCCTGGCTATGTCAGCCAGTTCACGATCACGTTTCCCAAGGCGGGCGACTACGACATCGCGTGCCATGAATTCTGCGGTCTGATGCACCACGCGATGGTGGGCAAGATCACCGTGACGGGAGGCCGCCCATGAACGCGCCTGCTGGTTTCGCGCGCACCGCACCGGCGCGCCTCGCCGCGGCCCACCTGCTCGTCGCTGTTGCCGCATTCGGTGTGGCAGCCCTCATGGGTGTGCTGCAGGGACTCTCGATCGCCGATGTGGAGTTCCCCCTCAGAAGCGAGTCGCTCTACTACATGTTCGTGACCGCACACGGCGTCCTGATGGCGCTGGTGTTCACCACGTTCTTCATCATGGGCCTGGGCTATGCGCTCTGTTACGCGCAGTTCGGCCGCATTGTCGGGATGAAGTCTGCGTGGTTCGCGTTCTGGCTGGCGCTTGCCGGAACCGTGGCCGCGGCGTTCACCATTCTGAACGGGCAGAGCACGGTGCTCTACACCTTCTATCCGCCCATGCAGGCCCACCCGGCGTTTTACATCGGCGCAACGCTGCTGGTGATTGGCTCGTGGATCTGGGGCGGCGTGACGATTGCGAGCTATCGCTCGTGGAAACGCGAGCATCCAGGCACGCCGGCGCCCATGGCCATGCACGGCATGCTCGCCACGATCGTTGTCTGGTACCTCGCCACGTCGGGCTTGGCCTGGGAAGTGCTGTTCATGCTTATCCCGTGGTCGCTCGGGTGGGTGGCCACCATCGATCCCGTGATCGCCCGGACGTTGTTCTGGTGGTTCGGACATCCGCTCGTGTACTTCTGGCTCATGCCGGCCTACGTCCTCTGGTACACGGTGATGCCCCGCATCGCAGGGGGCCGGCTCTTCAGCGACCGACTGGCGCGCATGGTGTTCATCCTGTTCGTGATCCTCTCCACGCCCGTCGGTTTCCACCATCAGTTTGCCGACCCCGGGATCAGCGCGGGCTGGAAGTTCGTGCATACGATCACCACGTTCGCCATCCTGTTTCCCAGTTTCGTGACCGCGTTCACCGTGATCGCGTCGCTCGAGGTGGCGGGCCGCATGAAGGGCGCGAAGGGCCTGTTCGACTGGATCGGCCGCCTGCCGTGGTCAGACCCGTTTTTTGCCGCCATGGCGCTCGCCATGCTCTCGTTTACGTTCGGCGGCTTCGGCGGCGCGATCAACGCGGCGTACGGGATGAACGCCATGGTGCACAACACCGCGTGGATCATGGGCCACTTCCATGTGACGCTCGGTACCACCTCGGCGCTCACATTCATGGGCGCCACCTACTGGCTGATGCCGCGCCTGCTGGGCCGCGAACTCAAGCTGACCGCGCTGGCCCGCATCCAGCCGTGGTTGTGGTTCATCGGGATGGGGATCTTCAGCACCAGCTTCCATATCGCAGGCCTGCGCGGCCTCCCGCGTCGCGTCTACAGCGCGTCGCTCGCCGGCGACCAGGGCGCGGCGTGGTCGGGGCTGGCCACAATGGGCGCCCTCGGCGGCGTGGTGTTGTTCCTGAGCGCCATGGCGTTCGTCGGGGTGGTTGTGGCGACGTGGACGGCCGGTCGCAAAAT
>JBKJQX010000247.1:0-39894 GCA_046594875.1 Vicinamibacterales bacterium | reverse complement strand
TGACGAGATTGGCGCCAAGAAACCCGTTCGCGCCCGTGACAAGAACCCGCCCGCCTGAAACCATGCGCCTTATTCCAACGTTTCGAGCAGCGAGCGGTCAAATGGCCGAATGGAAGCCTGCGACCGGAAGCGACTGACCAGGTCGGGGTTGGCGATGAGCGCCCGCCCGAAGGTGACGAGGTCAAGCCACCCGGCATCAAGCTCCTCTTGCGCCTGCGCCCTCGTCAGCGAAGCCCCGCCGATGAGCAGGTGTGGCCAGCCGGGCCGAATCGTCCGAACGACACGACCGGACGTCTGAAAATAGTCGGCGCTCGCGCAGCTGATGTCGAGCATTCTCAGCCCGGCGATGTCGAGCTGAGGAATGAGGTACGCCAACATTTCCTGCATGTCGGGCCAGTCGTGCGGGCCGTTCATGAACCGCGACGGCGACAAGCGCACCATCACGTGATCGGGACCGCACGCCGCAAGGACGGCTCGCACCAACTCCAGGCCAAACCGGCATCGATTTTCCACGCCGCCGCCATAGTCGTCCTCGCGGTCATTCACCCGGCCATCGAAAAACTGGTCGGGCAGGTAGCCGTGTGCCATGTGAAGTTCTACGCCATCAAACCCCGCGCGAAGGGCCAGGCGCGCGGCGCTCGCGAACTGTTCATGGATGGTTCCCAGTTCATGGGCCGCGAGCCTGCGCGGAGTTCCATAGGGCTTGTCATTCTGTCGGTTGATTCCGGCGGCGGTGCGATCAGTGGAACTGACCGGCGCTGCTCCGCCGAGGAAATCAGGGTGTGAAATCCGGCCGCAGTGCCAGAGCTGGCAAAACATGACGGCGCCTTCGTCGTGGACGCGTTGGGTGACCTGCCGCCAGCTGTCGGCGTGTTCCTCATTACAAAGATACGGGACGCTAGGGTAGCCGTCTCCACTGGGATGCACGATGGTACCTTCGGTGAGGATCAGGCCTACGCCGCCGGCCGCCCGGCGCGCATAGTACTCCGCCATTTCCGGCGTCGCACAATGGCTGGCGTCGGCGAAGTTTCGTGTCATCGCGGTCATGACGACCCGGCTCTGCACGGCGCCGAGGAGCGGCGCCTGCCAGGCCCGGTCAATCGCCCCGGTGACTGCGGCGCCGGTCATCGGCGCAGTTCCGCCACCGCGCGGGCGCGCGCCTGAAAGAACGGTCGCGACAAGTATTCCCTCAAGGCAGCGCGCCAGTGCCTCTGGCGGTCCAGTCCCTCTGCCTGAAGGCGCCGATTCGCGGTGATGAGGCGGTGCGGGCGTGGCGCAACTTCGAGCGCACTCCGGTCAACGGGTGACAGTCTGCGGACCGACATCAGGTCACTGAGGCCGAGATCCTCGATACAGGCGGACGCGACCTCGGCAAAACTCGCTTCCCCTGGCGATCCCATGTGGTAGACCCCCTGCCGATCGTGGGCGAGCAGCAGCAACCCATTCTCGGCGAGGTCCCGCGTATACGTCGGCTGCCAGATCCGGTCGCCAACCTCACATGTTGCCTCGTGGCGTGCCACTCGATCCATCATCTCGCGTGTGAACCGTCCAACGAAGTTCTTGTCGCGCGCCTCGCCGCCAAAAAAGCCCGCCATTCGGATCACGAGGGTGTCCGGTAGTTCCGCGACAAGCCGTTGCTCGGCGGCCCACTTTTCACGGCCGTACACCGAGAGCGGGCGCGGCGTGGTCTCTTCCGTGACCGGCAGTTCTTCGCCATCAAAAATGAAGACCGACTGTGGATAGACCACGCGCGCCCCAGTCGCCTTGGCGAGCGCGATCATGTTCGCGGTACCGCCAACCTGAATTGCCCGGCAACGGTCGGGCTCTCGCTCGCAGCGGTCGGCGTCAACGTCGGCCGCGCAGTGCACGATAACATCGGGGCGCTCTCTGGCAAGCGCCAGCACCGCCGGGGCGTCTGTGACATCAAGCGCGGCGCGGTCGAGACTGACCACGCGGCAGCCGGGAATGGTCTCCAATGCCTCCCGAAACGCGGAACCGAGCATGCCTCCTGCTCCGGTGACGAGCACCGTGCGGTGACTGAGCGCGACAAGGTCTGGCGTCATGAGACAACGGCCGTCAGCGCGTGGTCCATGTCAGCCGTCAGCCAAGAACCACCGGAGCGGGAATCGGCACGATGAACTTGCCGCCGCGGCGGCGGTACTCCTCCTGCTGCCGCATGATTTCGTCACCGAAGTTCCACGCCAGGATGAGGAGGTAGTCGGGCTGGTCTTCCAACACCCGTTCGGCGGGTACCACGGGAATGTGCATCCCGGGCGAAAACAAGCCGTGCTTGAGGGCGTTGCGATCGGCGAGATAGTCCAGGACGTCCGGGCCAATCCCGTAGAAATTCAGGAGCGTGTTGCCCTTGGCGGGTGCCCCGTAACCGGCAATCCGTCGCCCCTGAGTCTTGAGGTCGCCCAGCAAGTCGAGCAGACCGCACCGAATCGCATACACCCTCGTGGCAAATTCGTCATACGTGGCGGAGTCAAACAGTCCCGCCCGCCTCTCCTCGGCCAGCCACTGCGACACGCGAGGCGACACGGCCGCGTTCGAGGCGCCCCTGCGGCCGAACACCCGCATGGATCCTCCATGCACAGGCAGGCGAACCACGTCGCTGACTACAAGGTCGAAGCACGCGAAGAGGTCGATCAGCGATTTCACGCTGAACTCCGACACGTGCTCATGGTAAATCGTGTCGAATTCACCATGCGCGATCAAATCGCCCGCGTGGGGCACCTCGATCACGAACGTGCCGTCCGGGTCGAGCAGGACGCGAACGGCCGCCATGAAGTCGTGGACGTCATCGATGTGATTGAACGTATTCGTGGTGGTGATGACGCGCGCCGGGCCGTACTGCTCCCGTACGGCAGCCGCCAGATCGACGTTGAAGTACTCATTCACCACTTCGACCCCTCGGGCTCGCGCGACTGCGGTCAGGTTGACCGCCGGTTCGATACCAAGGCCTCGCCCACCCGCGCCACGCAGCTTCCAGAGAAACAGGCCGTCGTTGCACCCGATGTCGACGACAAGGTCGTCTGGAGACGGCGCCAGCGTCGACCGGACCAGCGTGGCGAGCGCTTCGAAGTGCTCATGCATGGTCGTGGACGCTGACGGCACATAGACGTAGTCTCGAAAAAAATCGGGCGGGATGACATTGGGCACCTGGATCAGCCCGCAGTCCAGGCATGCGTGGGCGTCGAGGGCGAAACGGGTCTCAGGTCCGTCGAGTTGGTCGCGACGCAGGAACGCGTTGGCCGGTGGATGGTCCCCGAGCGGCAGAAACAAATAGAGGCGCCTGCCCCTGCACGCCCGGCACTGCGTCATCAACGCCATTGGGCGGTGAACTCCTCGAAGCACCCAACCACGTAGTCCACCATCGCGTCACTGATGCCGGGGTACACCCCGATCCAGAGGGTCTGATTCATGACAATGTCCGTGTTGACCAGATCGCCGACCACGCGATGCGCGACCTGCCGGTAGGCCGGCTGTCGCAGGAGGTTTCCTCCAAAGAGCAGCCGGCTCGCAATTTTCCTCGACTCAAGAAACTGGACCAGGGCCAGCCGCGAGAACGGCGCACCGGGTCGCACCGTGATGGCGAAGCCAAACCAGCTCGGATCACTGTGTGGTGTGGGGACCGGCAGGATCAGGAAGTCTGCCGTTCGCTCAAGTCCTTCACGCAAGCGGGTCCAGTTGCGCCGGCGCGCCTCGATGAAACGCGGCAGCTTGTCGAGCTGCGACACGCCAATCGCCGCCTGCATTTCGGTGGCCTTGAGGTTGTAGCCGACATGCGAAAACGTGTACTTGTGATCGTAGCCGGCTGGCAGGTCGCCCAATTGCCACTCGAACCGTTTCCCGCAGGTATCGGCGTTTCCCGGGGCGCACCAGCAGTCCCGACCCCAGTCGCGAAACGACTCCACGAGCGTCTTCAGTCGGGGCTGGCTCGTGAGCACGGCGCCGCCCTCACCCATCGTAATGTGATGCGCCGGATAAAAACTCAATGTGGCCAGATCGCCGAACGTGCCGGTGGCCTGCCCCCGGTAGGTGGCACCAAGGGCGTCGCAGTTGTCTTCGACGAGCCAGAGGTCGTGTGCCTTTGCCACGGCGCCGATCGCATCAAGATCGAAGGGATTGCCCAAGGTGTGGGCCAGCATGATCGCCCGCGTCCGAGGACCGACCGCCTCCGCGACACGCGCCGGGTCGGCCTCGTAGCCGCCCAGGCCGACGTCGACAAACACCGGCGTGAGGTGGTTCTGGAT
Organism: Vicinamibacterales bacterium; assembly: GCA_046594875.1. Lineage (GTDB taxonomy): Bacteria > Acidobacteriota > Vicinamibacteria > Vicinamibacterales > SCN-69-37 > SYFT01. The sequence goes on along the minus strand of JBKJQX010000247.1, from coordinate 35,638 downwards.
GATGGGGTTCACCGTGGTGGGGAACCCAGCGGCCACGGTGATGACTTCATCGCCCGGTTTCAGGCGATCGTCGCCGAGCATCGGGGACGTGAGTGCGGAGAGTGCGAGCAGGTTCGCGGACGATCCTGAATTGCAGAGCATGCCGAACCGCGTGCCCACCGAGCGCGCGACCTTCGCTTCGAACTGGTCGGCAAACGGACCGGCGGTCAACCAGAAGTCGAGCGAGGCCTGGGTCAGCAGCTTGAGATCGGCCGCGTCAAACACGCGCCCCGACACCGGAACCGGCGACTCGCCGGCTACAAACGGCTTCGCCGAAAACGCGGCGGCGTAATACTCGCCGACGTCCTCGAGAATCCTGGCCCTGAGTGCCTCAGGAGTCGACACGCATGCCCACCATGGACGGCCTAAAATACGCGCGATACCAGGCAATCGTCTCGGTCAGCGCCTCATGCCGGCCGTACTGCGCCCTCCATCCCAAGACGCGCTTTGCCCGGTCTGACGACACAAATTGGTGCGGGATCTCCCCCTGGGTCACGTTGCGGACATCCGGCGGAAGGTGTTCGCATCCCATCAGCCGCTGGAGCGTTGCGACCATCTCCAGCACCGTCGCGGGGGCGTCATCGCCAAAATTGAACGCCTGCCCCGCCACGTCGGGCCGATCGATCGCGGCCGCAAGGCATTTGTACGCCGACACCGCGTCCTTGACGTACAGGTAGTCGCGCACGAACTTGCCGTCGCTGCGAATCACCGGCCGACGGCCGTGCAGGAAGTCGCGCACGGTGCCGGGAACGAGCCGGCTCCAGTTGCGATCCCCTGCACCGTAAATGTTGCCGCACCGCGCGATGGCTACGGGCGTCTGATACGTGTGGTGATAACACTGCGCCAGCATATCGGCGCAGCTTTTTGACACCTCGTACGGATGCCGGCCCAGCAGCGGTGCGCTCTCCGTGTAGGGCAGGGCCTGCTCGCCATACGCCTTGTCACTGGAAGCCACGATGACACACCGCACCAGATCGGCATGGCGGCGGCTCGCTTCGAGGACGTGATAGGTGCCGCGAATATTGGCTTCGAACGTATACAGCGGAGCCTGGTGGGCCGCGCCGACAATGGCCTGCGCCCCGAGGTGAAACACGGTGTCAATCCCGTGCAGGCATATCGCACGCTCAAGGGTGCCGAGGTCCTCGAGGGCACCTGAGATGACGGCCACCTGATTCACATCACCGCTGCGGTAAAGCTCGGTTTGTGGATCGACGTCCTGGACGAGAGCCACGACGTACGCCCCCGACGCGAGCAGGTCGTGGACCAGCGATGATCCGACCATGCCGGTGGCACCGGTCACAAGAACGCGGCGTCCCGAAAAGTCTCCCGTGGTCACACTGACCCCGTGATGACGCTTCTCTTCCAGACCGCCCAGGGCGCGCAGTCCTGGTCCCAGACGGCGTTGAGCTGCCTGACGTCACGGAGCGTGTCCATGCACTGCCAGAATCCTTCGTGCCGGTACGCGCCGAGTTGCCCCTCGCGGGCCAGCGTTTCAAGTGCGTCCTGTTCGAACACCGTGGCATCCCCGGCAAGGTAATCCAGCACACCCGGTTCCAGGACGAAGAACCCACCATTGATCCAGCCTTCGCCTCCCTGCGGCTTCTCGCTGAAGCTGGCGACCATGTCGCCATCCAGCCCGAGCGCCCCAAAACGTGCCGGCGGCCGTACCGCCGTCACGGTGGCGAGACGGCCGTGCGCGCGATGGAACGCGAGCAGTGCCTTCAAGTCAATTTCGGCGACGCCGTCTCCATACGTCATCATGAACGTGCCATCACTCAGCCACCCGGCCAGGCGCTTGAGGCGCCCGCCGGTCTGGGTACCGAGTCCGGTGTCGACAAGATGGACGGTCCAGTCCTCGCGCTCGCCATCGTGAACCCTCGCAGCGCCGTTCGTCAGGTCGACCGTGAGGTCGTTCCTGAATCGCGAGTAGTCGAGAAAGAACGACTTGATGACGTCTGACTTGTAGCCCAGCGCCAGGACAAACTCATGAAAACCCGCGGCCCCATACATCTTCATGATGTGCCAGAGGATGGGCATACCCCCGATCTCCACCATCGGCTTGGGCCGGGCAGACGTCTCTTCAGACAACCGGGTGCCGAGTCCTCCTGCCAGAATGACCGTCTTCATCATTGTTGCGGCCGACGCAAATCGACCGGAAACGCGAGTGTACACTATGCGCACACGGCCTTCCATGCCCCGGACCCACACATGCACATCGGCGTGAGCGCGTGGCGCCTGAACGGCCAGCGCCTCGGCATCGGCCGCTACATTGAATATCTCCTGCAGTCCTGGAACACCATCCTCGGACCCGGGGATCGCGTGACGCTTTTTACGCGTGAGCACCTTGACCCGCGGACACTCGGCTTGTCGTCGGCCTTCACGACCCGGGTCTTGAAACCGGCGCTGACCAATGCGCTCTGGGAGAATCTGCTGCTGCCCCATGCGGCCCGGGACGTGGACGTGCTCTTCGGCCCCAGCTACACGCTCCCCTTGTGGTCCCGCCTCCCTTCTGTAGTCGTGATTCACAGCGTCGACGAAGACGCCGGCGCCTGGTCCCGTTGGCACCGGCTGACCTACTCGCAGAAGTACCGACTGAGCGCGAAACACGCCGACAGGGTCATTGCGAATGCGCAGTCCACCAGCGACCGGATCCGCGACGTGTATGGCATCCCGGCCGGCAAAATTGAGACCATCTGGCTCGGCGCCGATGAGGCCTTTCAGCCCATGCACGATCCGGCGCGCCTGAGCGCCGCCCGCATCCGCCTTGTGGGTGCCGACCGGCCCTATATTCTCTTTGCAGGCGGACTCTCGAATCGCCGGAACGTGCCGATGTTGATCGAGGCGTTCAGCCTCCTGAAGAAGCGCGAGGGCATTCCCCACGCGCTGCTGCTGTTTGGCGCGAATCGCGGCGGTGTGCCGTTCCGGGCGGTGGCCGAGCGATGCGGCGTCGCCGACAGCGTGTTCCAGACCGATGGCGTGGTTCGCGAGCATCGCGAGCTCGTCGAGGTGTACAACGCCGCGTCGGTGTACGTCATGCCGTCGCTGTCGGAAGGGTTTTCGCTCACGCTGGCGGAGGCGCTGAGTTGTGGCACGCCGGTGGTGACGGTCAACTGCGCGGCATTGGGAGAAGTGGCCCATGGGTACGCACTCACCATCGAGCGGCCCGAGCTTCAGGCGCTTGCCGGGGCGATCGGCCGCGTGCTGGCTGACCCGGCACTGGCCGCAGACCTGCGGGCCAGGGGCGTGGAGCGCGCAAAGGCGTTGCGCTGGGATCGCACCGCGCGCCGGACGCTGGCGGTCTTGCGGCAGGTGGCGGCGCGTCAGTCCTGATCGGGGCTCGCGTATGATGGTGGAGCCGCGGCATTGCCGCTGTCCGGGTGTCTCTCTGTATGCGAATTGCGCTCATTGGCCTTGGCGACGCCGGCCTGAATATTCATCTGCCGGCACTGGCCGCGATGCAGTCGATTTCCCTTGTGGGTGTCACCGATCGCCACCAGGAGCGGCGTGAGCGCGCAGCGGCAACTTATCATGCGCCGGTGTTTGCCGACTTCGACACGATGCTGGCCGCCAGCACGCCTGATGTGGTGGTCATCGGGACGCCGCCTGATTCCCACAGCGACTACGCGATTCGCGCGCTCCGTGCCGGCGCGCACGTGCTGTGCGAGAAGCCCTTTGTCTCAAGCCTGGCCGAGGCCGATGCGGTGCGCGACGCCGCCACCCGCGCAGGACGACAGGTCGCGGTCAATCACGAATTCCGCGAGATGCCGATCTTCCGGGCCGTGCGCGATGTGCTGCGACGCCCTGGCGCCGCCGAGTTGTCGTTCCTCCAGATGTGGCAACTGATGAATCTGCCGCCGCATGCCGAATCCGGCTGGCGCGGACAACTGGTCAAGCGCACGTTATTCGAGGCGGGCGTACATCTGGTGGATCTCGCGATGGCGTTGTTTGCCGAAAAGCCCGTCAGCGTTCAGGCCTCGATGTATGCCGACCGCGCCCCCGCGACCGACGCGGTCTCGGTGGTCACACTGGAATTCTCACGCGGCCGCCTGGCTCAACTCACGCAGAATCGGCTGTGCCGGGGCGAGATGCAGTACTTTGAAGTGCGCGCCGATACCGCTGACCAGTCGCTGCGGGCGTCATTTGGCGGTCGGGCTCGCCTGTCGGCAGGCCTCTTCCGAGGCACCAGACCCCACGCCCGAATTGAGTTCGGCCGATCTGGCATCGCGTGGAAGGAGGTCGGCAGTCGCCGCACCTTCCTCGCCCGCAATCCCGACGCGCCGATGGTGGCCGCCACCCGTCTCGTCTTCGAGGAGACCTTCACCGCGTTCAAGACCGGCGCCGAGCCGCCGACAAGCGCGCTGCGCGCCCGCGACGTGCTCGAGGTCATCACGGCGTGCTACGACTCGGCCGAGTCAGGCCGGCGGATTGCGCTGGGCCAATGAACGGTTGCTCAACCCGCCCGGGTCAGGTGGACCTGACCGTCGTCATCGCCAGCATCGATTCCACCCGCTCGCTGGATCTGTGCCTTCGTCACCTCGAACGCGCCTGCGAATCCCTGCGGACGGAGGTCATCGTGGTCGATGCCTCCGAGGGGGACGACGCGGAGCGGGTCAAGGCGTTGTGCCGCCGGGTCTCGCTTCTTCAATGCCCTGCGGGAAGTCTCGCGCCGCTCCTCTGGGCCGCAGGCCTTGAGCGGTCCACGGGCCGGGTGGTCGCGTTCAGCACCGGCCACTGCCTCGTGTCGAAGGGTTGGGCCAGGGCGCTGCTGCGCGGAATCGATGAGGGGGCCACAGGGGTCGGCGGCCCACTCGTGATCGGCCAGGGGACCACCCCGCTGGACTGGGCCGTGTTTTACCTGCGGTACGCCGGTTTCATGCCACACGCGCTGGGCGCTGGGCGCACGAACCGGGAGGTGGCTGGCGACAATGCCGCCTACCGTCGAGATGCCCTCGATCGACATGCCGCGACCTTTGCCACCGGGGTCTGGGAGGTCGATTTCCATCGGCTGGTGCGGGCCGACGGCGGTTGGTTGTCGGTGGCGCCTGATGCCCTCGTGGAGTTCGCACGGTCCTTCTGGCTGCGCACAATCCTACGCCAGCGTTTTGCCCACGGCCGGGACTCGGGCACCCGACGGGTCCACGGCCGGATACGGTCGGCCTGGCAGGTGGTGCTGGCTGCGCCGGTGGTGCCCTTCGTCCTCTTGGCCCGTGCCGCGACTCACGCCGCCGGGGGAGCGTCACCGTGGCGCCTGGCCGTGGCGCTGCCCTGGTTCCTGGTGCTGGCGACCGCGTGGGCCGCCGGCGAGGCCTTCGGCGCGTGGGGCGCGGGCGCCGGCCCGTCACCGACGGAGCCGCGCCAGTGACGCCGCCTGCCCCGCTACCGGACCTGTCCGTCATTGTCCCGGCGGTCAACGGCATCGAGATTCTGCTCGAGTGTGTCGACGCGCTTCGACAGGCTGCGACCGGCGGAACCCTCATCGAAATCCTCGTGGTCGAGCGCGGCGGCGAGCCTGTCCGTCAGCACCTCGCCGTCCAGGCGCCCGACGCCCTGGTCCTCCCCGTTCCACCCGGCACGAGTATTCCCCGGATGCGTGCGACCGGCTTCCGCCATGCGCGAGCCGGTGCCGTGGCGGTCATCGAAGACCATGTGCTGGTGCCGGCCGACTGGGCGCACAAGCTGCTGTCCTCGTTGAACTCCGGGGCGGACGTTGTGGGCGGCAGCATCCACAACGCGGCCACAACAACCCTGGTTGATCGCGCGGCCTTTCTCTGTGAATACAGCCATCTTCTGATGCCGGCGGCGGGCATGAGTGTTCGCAGCCTGCCGGGCAATAATGTCGCGTACCGGCGCACGCGTGCGGAGCCTTACGTCACGTTGCTCGACGAGGGACAATGGGAGGATCAGTTCCACCAGGCCATGCGTCGCGACGGAATTGCCCTGACCTCTCGCCCTGACATCGCTGTTGGCCATAAGATGCACTATTCGATGATGGACTACCTGTCTCAGCGTTTCCTTTATTCCCGGGCTCTTGCGGGCATGAAACGGGCTGACATGCCCATGGCCCAGCGGGTCCTCCGGGCGGTCGGGTCCTTTGCGCTGCCGCCGATCCTCCTGACCCGAATCATCCGACGTGTGCGTGCATCCGCGCGCCATCGCCGTGACTTGATCCCGGCACTTCCGCTGTTGGCGATGTTTGTCGGTGCCTGGGCCGCGGGCGAGGCGGTGGGTTATGCCACCGGGGCCGGCGATGCCATGGCCAGGGTTCGGTAATGACCAGCACTACACAAGCGACCCATCGGACCGTCAGCCCGCTTGCCCCGGGCGACCGTGTCGTGATCGTCGGCGCCGGGCCGGCCGGCCTGACGGCGGCCTACCAGCTTGCCAAAGCCGGTGTCAGGGCCATCGTCCTCGAAGCCGACGACATCGTCGGTGGCATTTCCCGGACGGCGCAATACAAGGGCTTCCGCTTCGACATCGGGGGCCACAGATTTTTTACAAAGATTGAGCCCGTCCAGGCCCTGTGGGAAGAAGTGCTGGGAGACGAGTTCATCTCAGTGCCGCGCATGTCGCGCATTCACTACAATGGCCGGTTCTTCGATTACCCGCTGAAGGCCGCGAATGCCTTGCGTGGTCTCGGCGTTGTGAACGCCGTGATGATCCTCTCGAGCTACGCAAAGTGGCGTCTGCTGCCCTATCGTGTGGAAGAGAACTTCGAGCAGTGGGTGACGAACCGGTTCGGCAAGCGGCTCTACGAAATCTTCTTCAAGACCTACACCGAGAAGGTCTGGGGCATCCCCTGTACCGAAATTCGCGCCGAGTGGGCGGCCCAGCGGATCCAGGGGCTCTCACTGGCCAGGGCGGTTCTCAACGCCACATCGCTCAATCGCCGTTCGACCGCCATCAAGTCCCTGATCCACGAATTCAGATATCCCCGGTTGGGTCCGGGTCAGATGTGGGAAATGTGCCGAGACCGCATCGTGGCGATGGGTGGACAGGTGCTGATGCAACACAAGATGCAGCACATCGAACTTTGGGACGGACGGGTGTGCGCGGTGCATGCGACGACGCCGGACGGGGTCCGAAGGTTTGAGGCCGACCACGTCATCTCCACCACCTCGGTGCGATCGCTTGTCAGGGCCCTCGAACCCGTAGCGGATGCCCCGTCGCCTGTGGCGGTGCCACAGCACATTCGCGCGGCCGCCGAAGGCCTCAAGTACCGCGACTTCGTGGTGGTGGCGCTCGTGCTCAATCGGGAACATCTGTTTCCCGACAACTGGATCTACATTCATACGCCTGGCGTAAAGGTCGGCCGGATCCAGAACTTCAACAACTGGAGCAAGGCCATGGTGCCGACACCGGGCACCACCTGCCTGGGACTCGAGTACTTCTGCTTCGAAGGTGACGGCACGTGGGCCGCGGCCGATGCCGACCTCATCGCCGGCGGCGCCAGGGACCTCGAACAGCTCGGTCTGGCGCAGGCCGCCGATGTCGTCGATGGCGCGGTGATTCGCATGCCCAAGGCCTACCCGATCTACGACTCCGTCTATCGCGGGCACCTCGACACCGTTCGCAGCTTCATCGACCCGATTCCGAACCTGCACACCGTCGGCCGCAACGGCATGCACAAGTACAACAATCAGGATCACTCCATGCTCACCGCAATGATGGCGGTGTGGAACATGCAGGGAGCCACTCACGACATCTGGTCAGTCAATTCGGATTTCGAGTACCACGAAGAGCAGCGGCTCGACGATCGCCAGCCGCTTGCGACGGCGGGCGCCGCCCGGTAGCCGGCCCATGCGCGCGATTCTGACCTACCACTCTATCGATACATCAGGCTCGCCCATTTCGTGTCATCCCGACACCTTTGCCCGGCAGGTCGAGTGGCTCGCCTCCGGGCGCGTGCGTGTGACGACGATCGATGAACTCGTGCAACTGCCGGCCGCTGCCGACGCCGTCGCGCTGACGTTTGATGACGGGTTCGTCAACTTCCGCGACGAGGCGGCCCCGCGCCTGTTGGACCATGGCTTCCCGGTTACGGTGTTCGTCGTGGCGGGCCTCGCGGGGAAATCGAACACGTGGGATGCCGGCCCCCGCCGCACGACACCGGAGCTGCCACTGCTCGACTGGACGGCGCTCGCGCGCTTGCAGGAGCAAGGCGTGACCCTGGGCGCGCACAGTCAGACCCATCGCAGTCTCACCCGCGTGCCGGCGGCTGAGGTCGACGACGAGGTGCGCGGATGCGCCGAACGTATCGAGGCAGAGGTCGGCCGGCGGCCGTCCGTCTTCGCCTACCCGTATGGCCATTGGGACGCTGTCAGCGCGGCGGTCGTCGCTCGAACGTTCCGCTGGGGCTGCACGACCGACTTCAAACCCGTTGACGGCCCGAAGGAGCCTGCGACGCTGCCGCGCCTCGACATGTGCTACTTCAGCCATCCGGGGAGCCTTGACGCCTGGGGCACCCGATCGTTTGCCACAAAGATCAAGGTGAGAAACGCCTTGCGGCAGGCGCGCACAATGGCGGTGTCGCGCGGGGGCGCGCGCTGATGGCCGCCCCGCAGGAATCCGGGCCGCTCATCTTCTCACCCGCCTATTACCAGCGCATGCGCGACCTCGAAGCCGGGTCGTGGTGGAACGCCGGGATGCGTGATGTCGCGGAGGCCCTGCTGGGTCAGGTCACCCTGCCCAGTCACGGAACGCTGCTCGACGTGGGCTGCGGCTCCGGCCAGACCATGAGCTGGTTCCGGGCAGGGCAGCCCGGTTGGCAGACCGTTGGCCTTGATGTGGCGCCCGAAGGGCTGGCCGCGGCAAAAGCGCAGGGCGTGGTCAACGTCATGCGCGCGTCCGCACTGGCCCTGCCGATTGCGACGGCGTCGGTCGACCTCGTCATCACGCTCGATGTGCTGCAACACCTGCCCCTGGGCGGCGGAGACCAGCGTGCGCTCGCCGAGATCGTCCGAGTGCTCAGGCCTGGTGGCCACCTGCTCGTGCGAACCAACGGCCAGTCGTTTCCACGAGCCGCCGACGACCCGACCTATCAGTTTCACAAGTATGAGACTGGGGAACTTCGCGCCAAACTCGCGGCCGCAGGGCTTCGCGTGGTGCGCCTGGGACGGTTAAACGCCCTGCTCGGACTGGCCGAGATTCCGCGGGAACTGCGGGCCCGATCGGCGCAGCACTCGTACCACGGATTGCTCTCCGCGCCCAGAGTCGAAGCCGCGTGGAGTGCGCGACTCAAGCGCGCGTACCTGCGGTTTGAAGGACTCCTGGTTCGCCGGGGCGCCAGCCTCCCGCTGGGCAGGACCATTGTTGCGCTTTGCCGACGCTGATGAATCCTCCGATCAGCGCATGGCCGAATCCGACATGATCATATTCCACATGTGGCCCATGGACGGCGCGCGCGGCCGCACCCGGATGAACACATGGAAGGACTTGGGGCTCGCCCCATACAGGGTGGTCTGAGGGGACGAGCGCAGATTCGCCGGCACGTCGTAAACCGTCGCGTCTGCACCGATCCCGATTTCAAATGGTCCGCGCGTGTTGACGTTCAGCACGCCACCAATGGTGGCTGACGTGAGCCAGTCGATCGTCTCGAATGGGTGCGGAGTGTGGACAATAAAGGGAAACGACAGCGACTCGGTCGCCACCTGCAGGTGCTCGACTCTGGTGTAGACCGACCCACGCGGACGGTGGAACGTGGCCTCGGTCAGATACGCCCGTGCACTATTGTCAAAGGAGTCGGATGTGTAGCCGGTCGCGGCCGTGATCGCCAGGTACCGCGCGTCGTTGCCGCGGGTCCACGAAAGTGATCCGGTTGTTCGCCTCTGGTCACCCGGTTCGAGTTCCTCGCCTTCGTTGATGAAGCCATGCGACACCTGCGCGAGGACTGAGGGTGAAGGCCTGAACCAGACACGCGCGGCCCAGGAGTCAAGGCGGCCCGGCGTCACACCGTACCGATACTGATCGGACTCTCGCCCGTGAAACGCCGAACCTTCAACCGCAAACGGCCCCAGGTCGAGGCGCGCCGCCACCACGCCCTGCGCGATGTGGGTCGAGTCGAACGTGTGGTGCGAGATCGGTGCGGTGGGATTCTCGGAGGCCGACTGCCGATGCATGAAGGCCGCTGGGCCCAGAGTGGCTTCCCCCATGGGCCCGCCCGACAGCGTGACTGCGACAGTGTCGCCGAACTTCACGCGCCACGACACGGCCAACTGCATGAACATGTCGTGCGGGTGCTGATAGTCGATATTCTCCAAGCCGTTGTAGGCCTCGCCATGCTGGAACAACTGCGAGTACCCCCGGTCGGTCAGCGTCAGGGGCTCGGCACTGAACATCCCCTTGAGCGTGACCTCGCCGGGGCCGAGCTGATGCTGGGCCATCAGCATGAGCCAGTTCTGCGACTTGAATTCGGTTGCGCCGCGCGGCTTGTCCTGCTTGTTGTAGGTGGCAAACACCACCCCGTCGACCATGAACATCCAGCCGCCCCCCATCGACGCCATGTTGTGCTGGGCGTGGGGATCGACCGGGGGTGTCTGCGGCGGGGGTTGCTGCGCGGTGTCCCCGGCCGGCCCGTTCGCCTGGGCAGCCAGAACCGGAGTGACGCACAGCAAGAGACTGACGACCACGAGTGACAATCGCAACATGGGGGAAGAATAGCTCAACTGCAGCGGAGAGAGCGACGCACTTGTCGCTCGTGGTACACTTTTGAGCCTCGGGCAGGACATTCAGGGAGTGCTGTATGCGTGTTTGTGATCGTCGGCGCTATCAATTCATTGGTGCCTTCGTTCTTGCTGGAGCACTGGTGTCAGGTTGTGAAATTTCCGGGCCGAGTCTGACGGCGCCGACTCCCCCACCGGCGACGCCGACGGTGCTCGCTCTCACTATTGGCGGAAGCGCGGCGGCGGCCACGGCTGGCCAGAGCCGGACGCTGGTGGCCACGGCCGCCCTCTCCGATGGCACATCGGTGAATGTCACGACGCTTGCCACCTGGACCAGCAGCAACTCCACGGTGGCCACCGTCACGCCGGTCGGCGCGGTGAGTTTCCTGACTGCGGGCGGCGTGGACATCAGGGCGACCTACCAGGGCGTGACCGGCGCATTCACATTCGCCGTAACGGTGGCGACACCCACGGTCACGACTGTGACTGTCTCCGGCATCGGGAGCACCGCGGCGGTGGGCCAGACCGGAGCACTCGTGGCCACCGCGGTCTACTCGAACGGTACGACCGCAAACGTCACGACCGACGCGGTCTGGACAAGCAGCAACACGACGGTCGCCACCGTCTCGAACAGCGGGATGGTCACGTTTCGGAGCGTGGGCGACGTGGGCCTTCAGGCCACGTTCAACAACGTCGTCGGCATAGCGCGCGTCACGGTCGGCGCAGCGACACCCACGGTGATCGGTGTGACAGTGGGCGGCGTGGGGGGCAGCGCTTTAGTGGGCCAATCTGTGGCGCTGTCGGCGACCGCGCAGTTTTCGGACGGCACATCGTCGGACGTCACCACTCAGGCGAGTTGGAATTCGAGCAACGACTCTGTGGCCACGGTCTCGCAGTTCGGGTCGGTGAATTTCGTTGGCGGCGGCACCGTGACGCTCACGGCGTCTTTCGGCGGCAGCACCGGATCCCGCCAGGTCGTGGTGACCACGAACGTCGTGCTTCGCAACGTATTCGGCACGGTCACCGATTCGGTGAACAATCAGCCCGCAGCCCGGGTGCTGGTCCTGGCTCTTGGGGGGCCAAACGAAGGCCGACGCGCCGAAACTGACGCAAACGGCAACTACTCGCTCGACCGCCTCGCGACCGGCTCGTTCCGCCTGCAATTTTCAAGCGGGGCCGGAGAATTCGCCGCCACCACCAGGGATGTCACCATCTCGGCCGATACGCGATTGGACGTGAGCCTGACGCCCACGTTTGGCGTGTATTACGGCCTGTTTAATATCTCACTGACCAAGACGCTGGATACGTGCAGTTCGCCGGTCCCCATCGGCACTACAGGCACGCTGCTCCTGGACGGCAATCCGGACGGATCCAATTTCACGGCGAAGCTGACCGAGCGGGGTGTCTCGCGCACCTACTTCGGCGGCAGGATGAAGGCGGATGGCTCGTTCGACGGGGTCCTTCCGAGCAAGACGCTGCTTCCGGGGTTCAGCGGAGTGGTACTGCCGCAGCACGACATTGACGGCCCCATCGCAGGCCAGGTGAGCGGCAATTCGATCAGCGGCACCGAAACGCTCATCTATTACCTGCCGTGCATCGGCAAGCAGATCAACATTTCGTTCGCGGGCAGCAGATAGCCGCAGCCTCCATGGGCGGCGTGCAGCTCTCAGTCGTCATCGCGGCGCACAATGCCTCTGATGTGATTGCGTCGTGCCTGTCCGCCCTGGCCGCGCAGTCGGGCCAGGTCACCCTTGAGGTGATCCTGGCAGACAGCTCGACCGATGCCACCGCAGCGGTTGTCGGAACGCAGTTTCCGTGGGTGCGGCTGCTGCATTGTGATGAACCTCTGACGATACCCGCGTTGCGTGGTCGCGGCATCGCCGCCGCTGAAGGCGCTGTGATCGCCATGCTGGATCCCTTCTGCGTGGCCGCGCCAGACTGGGCCACTCAGGTGGTGAACGCACATGCGCGACAGCCCCACCTCGTGGTTGGCGGCCCGGTGGATCTGTATCGAGCCGCGTCGGCGTCCTATGCGACCTGGGCGCTGTACCTGAACGAGTATGGTCTCTTCATGTCACCGGTCGTGCGTGGTGCCACCTGGATCCTGCCAGGAAGCAACCTGTCGTACAAACGGGCCGCACTGTTCGACGGTCTCACGCCGCGGTATCCGGTGTTCTGGAAGACGCACGCCAACCAGATCATCAAAGGCGCCGGCTCGGCGCTGTGGCTCGAGCCCGATGTGCGCGTCGAACTGAACAAGCCGATGCCGATCGGTGACTTCTTCAGGACGCGCTACCACCACGGCCGTTGTTTCGCAGGGATGCGCGTGGACGGAGCGTCGTGGACCACCCGCATCGCGCGCGCGGCATCGACCCTCCTGGTCCCGGTTGTCCTGATGGGCCGCTGGACGGTTGGTTTCTGGCCCAAGCGCCGGCGACGGGTGCGGTTTGTGGCCACCATGCCGGCGCAAGTGGCATTGTTCTCGGTCTGGGCCTGGGGTGAGGCTTGGGGCTATCTTCGCGGAACCGGGCGCTCCTGTGGCCAACTCTTCTACTGACACGGTCGCGCGGCGGAGCCCGAGGCTCTCGGTGATCGTGGCCGCCTCCAATGCCGGTGCACTTCTCGCCCGGTGCGTCGATGCCCTGTCGGCTCAGGCCCCTCCCGACGAAGTTGAGATCCTCATCGTGCGCGACGCGGGTCGCTTCGATGACGTTGACCGGACAGAATTGGATCGGCGAACGCCAGGCCTTCGATGGGTGGACGCGCCACGCGGGGCAACTGTGCCACGCCTGCGCGGGCTCGGGATCGCGCAGGCGCGTGCGGACCTGATTGCCCTGATCGAAGACGACTGCGTCGTGGCGGACGGTTGGTGCCGGGCGGCGATTGCCACGGCCGGCGAATACGCCGCGGTTGGCGGCGGCGTGGAACCGGGCCCCTATCAAAAGGCGCTCGACTGGGCGGTGTATTTCTGTGAGTACGGCCGGTTCATGCTGCCTTTGCCGTCCGGGCCCGACGCGCCGTTGACCGGTAACAACGTGGTGTACTCACGTCATGCTCTGGCGGACCTTTCCGATGCCGTGCGATTGGATTTTCGTGAGGCGTTTGTGCACGGCGCGTGGCAGCGGGCGGGCATCCCGACGACCGTCAGCGAGTCTCTGGTTGTACGAAATATCAACACATGGTCGCTGCGGCATGTGACGACGGCGCCTTTTCATCACGGACGCGCGTATGCTGCTGAACGGTTTGGCGCCCGTCAGGCGCCCGTCCGCGTCGCCGTGGCCGCGCTCGCGCTTGGGCTGCCCCTCCTGAAGCTCTTTCGAATCGCGGTCGGGACGCTCTCCCGAGGCCGCCTGGCCGGCCGCTTGCTCGTCGCGTTTCCCTGGGCGATGATCTTCGTCTGGAGCTGGTCGGCCGGAGAGGTCCTGGGCTGCCTGGCCGGCCCCGGCGACAGTCCAGCGCGCTGGCGTTAGCCAGATCGGACACACTGAGAGTGGAAAAACTATGAACGTACTTCAACGAATCGCCAGGCATACCCGGCTGACGATGACCAACTACACCTCGAGGCCGAGCCCGCCATTCCTGGTGCTGTTCATCAACTCGATCTGCAACATGAAGTGCGAGCACTGTTTCTACTGGACGAGCCTTAACAAGCGGGACGACCTCACCAAGGACGAACTCTTCGCCCTGTCGCGATCGCTGGGCCGCATCGAGAATCTCAACTTGTCAGGCGGCGAGCCCTTCCTGCGCAAGGAGTTCAGCGACATCTGCCGCCAGTTCATCCGGCACAACGGGGTCAAGCAGATCTACGTGCCCACCAATGGCTGGTACACCGACAAGACCATCAAGGCGATCGCCGAGACCCTCGAAGAACCCACGCTGGAGCTGTTCGCCGCCGAACTCTCGCTGGATGGCATGGCGGAGTTCCACGACCGATTTCGCGTCGCCGACGGCGCCTTCAACAAGGCGATGGCGACCTACGATGCGCTCGCCGAGCTGCAGCGAAAGGATCCACGGCTTCGGATTCACGCGATCTCGACGGCCACCGATGTGAACGTCGAGCAAATCCGGCAGCTCACCGAGTATCTGTATGCGCGTTGCCCGCAGATGGATCATCACAACCTGGCGCTGATCCGCGGCGACCGCAAGAATCCCGCGCTCAAGTTGCCCGATATGAAGGCGTACGCGGACCTGTACCAGTACATGCGGCGCCTCTGGCAGCCACGCGAAGAAGGCCGGTACGGTGGCGTCGTTGATCCCATGCTCCAGTGGGCCAAACTCGAAACGGTGGCGCGTCAGACTCAGGTCATTCCGTGCCGCGCCGGCGTTCTGACAGCGGTGGTGGCGGCAAACGGCGACGTCAGTGTCTGCGAGTTGCACGAGCCGCTCGGGAACCTCCGCACGAAGACGTTCTGGGAGATTTGGGACTCTCCGGCGGCTGCGGCGTTGAGAAAGTCCATCGCCGACAAGCAGTGTCACTGCACGACCGAGGTGTTTTTGTGGCCGAGCATTGTGTTTCAGCCGGTGCCGCTGGCGCAGTCCCTGATCAGGGCCCAGGCGTGGAAACAGGTCAAGCCGCTTGAACCCCACGAAAAGGGCGGTGGATGAGCGACCGGATCGTCCTCGTCACAGGCGGCGCCGGCTTTCTTGGAGAACACGTCGCCCGCAGGCTCCTGGCCTCAGGCTCCCGCGTCCGCGTGTTTGACCAGGCGCCCTCTCCTGCCTGGGCCGGCCTCGCCGGTCTCGAGTTCATTCAGGGCGACGTGCGCGACCGGACGGCGCTGGTCCGGGCGGCTGTCGGCGTGACCGCTATTGTGCATGCCGCGTTCGCCTCTCCCCGGCAGGACGCGCGGGTCATCACCGACGTGAACCTCCGGGGCACCGAAAACGTCTCAGCCGCCGCTGCGGCACACGGCGTCCGCCGGGTGGTGCTTGTGAGCTCAACCGTGGCCGGATGGGCGCCGAGGCCGCATCCCTTCCTGCGTCACTCTCCGCTGAGCCGGCTCGACCTGTACCGCGCCACGCGGACTGAGGCCGAGGACATGCTGACGCAGGCCTCACCCGCAACCTTTGCCGCCGCCATCGTGCGCCCCCAATCGTTCCTGGGTTCAGGCCGACTCGGCGCCTTCGGGATCATTTTCGAGTTGATCAACGCCGGCGACCCCGTGCCGGTGCTCGGCAGTGGTGCGCACCGCTATCAACTGCTTGGCGTGGAGGATCTGGCTGAAGGGATCAGGCTGCTCACGGCTGGCGAGCACCAGGGGATATTTTTATTCGGCGCCAACACCTTTGGCTCGGTCACGGCAGATCTCGAGGCCCTTCTTGTGCATGCCGGCACGCGCGCGACACTTCGACACGTTCCAGCCGCACTGGCGCGGGCGGCTCTCAGGGCCATCGAACTCGCCGGCATGGTCCCTCTCTCGGAGTGGCATCGGCACAGCGCCTGGGGCCTCGATTCGATCGCCGATACGACGCGGGCACGGCAGGAACTCGGGTGGCATCCTGCGCGCAGCAATATCGACGCATTGGTCGAGGCGTACGACTGGTACGTCGAAACCGTCGCACGTACCGGGGCTGCTCCCCGCACCCACGCGGTACCTCGTGCGCACCGTGTGCTGCGCGGGTTGCTCTCGTTGCTGCCGCATGCCTGAACCGGTGCGGGGGGATGGCATACTAGACGCGCAATGAGCGCCAGACTCTCGGTGGTCGTTCCCGTGTTCAACGACGCGGAAGGACTGGTGCGGTGCCTTACCGCCATCGCAGGCTCAGACTTCAGGGATTACGAATGTCTCGTGGTGGATGATGGATCGACCGTGGCCATTGCCTCGGTCGTGGCTCCCTTTGGCGCTCGAGTGGTCCGCGTGGCTGACGGTCCAAAAGGCCCGGCCCACGCCCGCAACGTGGGATCCGCCATCGTGACCGGAGACATCCTGGTGTTTGTCGATGCCGACGTGGTGATTACGCCCGGCACCCTGCGGGCCTTTGCCGACACCTTCGATCGCCATCCCGACGTGGCCGCGGTCTTCGGATCGTACGATGATGCCCCGGCCACGACCGATTTTGTGTCGCAGTACAAGAACCTCTTTCATCACTTTGTCCATCAGCAGGCCAGCGAGGAGGCGGCGACGTTCTGGAGCGGTTGCGGCGCCATCCGGCGCGCGGTGTTTCACTCGGCCGGTGGGTTTGACGCCGTGCGGTACCCGCGGCCGTGCATCGAGGACATCGAGTTGGGCTACAGGTTGCGCGCGGCCGGGCACCGCATCCTGCTGAACAAACGCATCCAGGTGAAACACCTGAAGCGGTGGACCCTGCGCGGGATGGTGAAGACGGATGTATTCGACCGAGGGGTGCCATGGACGCAGTTGATTCTTGAGCGCCGCCGCCTGCCCAACGACCTCAATCTGCAGTTCACCCAGCGCCTGAGCGCGATAGTGGCCTACTCGATGCTGGTGTATGTGGCACTCGCGGCCTTCTTTCACAACATCGTACTGTTGCCGCTCATTGCCGGCCTGTTTGTGATGATCGTTGCCGCGATGGACTGGTCCAGCACGTCGCCCCTGTTTCATCTGGCCAGCCGCCGCTCGGAGTGGATTTGTTACGGCCTCATCACCGTGATTGGCGCGCTCGCGGTGTTCCTGGATGAGTTCCGGATGATCCCCCCACTCGCCGTACTCCTCATTTCGATGGTCGCCGGACGTTGGCTGCGCGCCACGGGCTGGCTCGGCAGGCGGCTGCTCCTCGTGTTGGTTGTCGGCGCCCTGATCACCATCATTGCCGTGTTGCTGAGCCGATTTTCGTTCCCGGTCGTGGCGCCCCTGCTTGCGGCGGCGCTACTGATTGTCCTGTTGAATTTCCGCCTGTATCTGTTCTTCATCCGGACGCGCGGCCGCATGTTTGCCCTGGCGGCCCTGCCCATGCACCTCTTCTACTTCAGCTACGCCCTGGCGTCGCTGGTGATTGGCGTCGCGACCTTTGCGCGCGGCTCGCGGAAGAGCGACCAGGCCGCACCAAGGGCCGCCTGAGCCCGGTCGCGGAGAGGATCATCAGCGTGAGGATTGGTATTGACGCGAGTTGTTGGGCGAATCGCCGCGGATACGGGCGCTATACCCGCGAGCTTGTGACCGCCATTCTGGACGCCGACACGGCAAACGAGTACACCCTGTTCCTCGACTCCGCGACCGAACAGCAGTGCCCTGACCTGCCGGTACGGGCCAAACGGGTGGTGGTCCCCACGCGATCGGCCGCTGCTGATGCGGCTTCCGCGGCCGGCCACCGGTCGCTCGGAGATCTTTGGGCGATGGCGCGGGCGGTCTCGATCCGGAGCCGAGAGCTCGACGTGTTCTACTTCCCGACCGTGTACACGTTCTTTCCCGTGCCCGCCCGCCTGAAGCCTCTGGTCACGGTTCACGACACGATTGCCGAGCGCCATCCGCATCTGGTCTTTCCGCACTGGCAGAACCGGCTCTTCTGGAAGCTGAAAGTGGGGTGGGCCGTGCGGCAGGCCGCGCAGATCATCACGGTCTCAAATACGGCCCGGGCATCGGTGAGTGAATATTTTGGACTCGATCTGAACGCGATTAGGGTGGTGTCGGATGCGGTCAGCGCCGACTTCCGCCCGGTCCATGCCCCCGCGCAGCTCGAACGCCTGCTCGCGGCTCACGGCCTGGCCCCTGGCGGCCGGTTCATCCTGTATGTGGGCGGCATCAGTCCGCACAAGAACATCCAGCCTCTGATTGAGGCCTTTTGTTCCCTCATGGACCAGGAGGCGCTGAAAGACGTGAAGCTCGTTTTGATCGGTGACTACCAGGGCGACGTCTTCTTCTCGAGTTATCAGGCGCTCCGGCAGCGGGTGAAGGACCTTCAGGCCGAAGCGCGAGTGGTCTTCACCGGGTTCGTCCCGGACGCCGACCTGCCGCATTGGTACACCGCGGCCGAAGTGTTGGTCCTTCCGTCCGTGGATGAGGGCTTCGGGCTCCCGGCCCTCGAGGCGATGGCCTGCGGCACCGCCGTCGCAGCCAGCCGGGCCGGCGCGCTGCCCGAGGTCGTCGGCGATGCGGGCCTTCTGTTCGATCCCCGATCCGTCGCCGACCTGCGCGTGGCACTCGAGCGCCTTTTGACCGACGCGCCCCTGCGCGAGGGCCTCTCGGCCAAAGGACTCCTGCGCGCCGCGCAGTTTACGTGGCAAGCCTCGGCGCGGTCGGCGATCGCGTTGTTCCAGGAGGTGGCCGCCCGATGATCGGCGACCGCCCTCTGCGGATCTGCATGGTCACGACCTTTTATCCCCCGTACAACTTCGGTGGCGATGGGATTGTCGTAGAGCGGCTGGCCACTGAACTGGCCGACCGTGGGCATCACGTCGAGGTCATTCATTGCGTTGACGCGTTTCTCGCGCTCACACCCCTCTCGTATTCACACCAGGCTCCGCCTCCGACGCGCCAGAACCTCGTGGTGCACAGCCTGAAGAGTCGGGCCGGGATCTTGTCGCCGATCCTCACCCATCAAACGGGCCGGCCCGTGTTGAAGCGGCCGGCGATCAAGCGGATCCTCGGGGCGGGCCGCTTCGATGTGGTCCATTTTCACAACATGTCGCTGATCGGGCCCACGGCCGTTCACTACACGAACGCCATCCGGCTCTACACGCCCCACGAACATTGGCTGGTCTGCCCCTTGACGGTGTTGTGGAAGTTCAACCGCGAACCATGCACGAACAAGAGCTGCGTCGCGTGTACGTTGCACGCGGGCCGGCCGCCGCAACTGTGGCGCTACACGGGTCTTCTCAAACGCGCCATGCGTTGCTTCGATGCCGTCGTTACGCCCAGTCGATTTACCTGGGACAAACATCTGGAGATGGGCCTGCCACCCGTCAAGTGCGTGGAGTACCTGCCGCACTTTCTTCGGCTGCCTCCGCCGGCTTCGCCGACGTCACCGTGGGCAAGGCCCTACTTCCTGTATGTGGGCCGCCTCGAAACCATGAAGGGTGTGCAGGTCCTAATCGACGTGTTTCGTAAGGTGACGCACAGCGACCTGCTCATCTGCGGACAAGGCCCACATGAAACCAGGCTGCGCACGCTCGCGCAGGGCCTGCCGCACATTCACTTTCTTGGGCGACGCACTCATGCCGAGCTGCAGGATCTCTACGCGCACGCTGTCGCCGCAGTCGTGCCATCGATCGGATACGAAGTATTCGGCGTCGTGATCCTTGAAGCACTGTCACAACACACTCCGGTCATCGCGCACGATCTTGGCGCCCTTCCCGAGGTGGTCCGCGACCTGGGCGGCGGGCTGCTCTATCGCGACGAGGTGGGTTTGCGGGCGGCGATTGAGACGTTGCGGTGGCAACCTCAACTCCGCAACGCCATGGGCGAAATCGGATACCGTGGCGTGGCTGAGATGACGACTCCCGATTCGCACATCCGCCGGTATCTGGCGCTCATCGAGCGCCTGGCCGGCGCCAAGGGCGCCACGCCAACTTAATCCCAGTCGGCGTAGCGCGACCCATTGAGTGCCGTGGCATCCGACCCGCTGTGGATATCGTAGATGCCCGCGTCGGTCGTCGGCCGTGACGGGTCAGCTTCGGCAGGCACCGTCGTCCATGTGTCGGTCGATCTGGTGATCGTGTCCATCGGCACGGCGCGCAGGTAGCCATCACTGACCAGCTGTTGTATTGACGACGGGTAGTTACCTTTGTCGGCGAAGTACTGGTCGATGGCGTCGCGCATCCGGTAGAGGTTGGACTTGAGCGTGGCCTCCTCCGCCGTGCGTATGGACAGCCGGTACTGGTTCATCGCCACCGACGCCAGAATCATGATGAGCGACAGCACAACCAGGAGTTCAATCAGGGTCCAGCCGCAATCGGACCGGCGGCGGCGCGTGGGAAGGTGGCGCATTACCAATCCTTGTATTTGGTGCCGTCGAGCGCAATGCCCGCGGACTTGGAGTAGACGTCGTACACGTTCTGCCCGCCCCAGACTGCCGCGTCCGGCCGGTCCTGATAGGAGCGCATCCCCCACTCGGCCTCGCCAGTCATCGGGTCAATAGGAATGCGTCGCAGCAACTTGATTTTGCTTCCGGTCGCGTCGTTGTTGCGCGCCACACCCTCCACCAGGGCCGTCAGTGACTTCGGATAGCCCTCGCTGCCGAACGGGACCTCCATGGGCGCGATCACCTGGCTGTCTGCCATGTCCTTGAACCTGTCGATCGCGTTCCGCATTTCGCGAAGGGAGCGACGCAACTCTGATTCACGCTGGCGTTTCATCGTGACGCGGGCGAGAGGGAGCGCGGCGGACGCGAGCACCATCAGGACGGCGGTGGTGACCAGCAGTTCGATGAAGGTGAATCCCCCCACGGCCTTCCGGAAAAACGCCCGCCGGGTCATTACCGCACCGTCACCGTCGAAGGCACGAACTGCAGGGGCACTGGCAGCCCGGTTGGTCCCACGCCAATACCCGACAACGCGATTTGTGACGTGCCCGCGCCAATGGCTTCAAACACGATTGCTGCCAGCACTCCGCTGCCCGACGCTCCAGCGGTGTCACCTGGCCGAGCGACGGCGAGATCGATGCGGCCGATGTTCGCGTCGATGGTCGGTACGAACGACGTCTTCGCGCCGTCGCCCCGCAACACACTGCCCTCGTTCACCACGGTGGCGCGCAACACCGCCGGGTTGTAGGTGATGGTGAGCGACACCGACGACAGCCCCGCTGCGTTACTGAGCGTGACCGGTACGGTGTACGGTTGCCCACCCATCTGAAGCGGCGTGGCCGGCACCGTCACGGCCAACCGTGCGAGGCCGGTCGGGGGCGGCGGGGCCGGCGCGGCCACGGGGTCGCCAGCGGTGACCGGCACGATGCCTACGGCGCGTCCCCCGCCCGCAGGTGGCGTCGCAGGCGGCGGTGCGGTGGTCGTTGCCGGGGGCGCTGGTGCGGTCACCCCCACGGCGGGCGGCGTCTGTGCCTGGGCGGGCGGCGCGGTGGGGGGCGGAGTGGCTCCGCCGCCTGAGACCGGCTGCGTGGTAATGAGCGGCGGCGTCATCGTTGCGCCGAAGTTGCCGCCTGTACCCACATACATGGGCGCGAGGTCGGCGGCCGTCAGTTCCTGCGACCGCAGAATCCTTGGCGTGATGATCATGACGATGTCGGTGGAGCCCACCGTAGATTTGGTGCCGCCAAACAACGCTCTGAGAAACGGAATCTGATTCAGCCCCGGGAAGCCCTGAGCCGTGCGGCGGTCTTCTTCCTTGATCAACCCGGCAAGCAGATTCGATTCACCGTCGCGCATGCGGAGCTTGGTCTGGGCCTTGCGGGTGCCGAACGACGGCAGCGACTGACCGTTGATATTCACGTCGGCGCTGCGCGTGCTGCTCTCAATCGTGACCTCGAGAATAATTTCGCCGTCGAAGCTCACCTGCGGAATGATGACGAGGTTGATGCCAATCGGCCGGTAGGCGAAGGAGGTGGTTGGGGTTGTGGCGAACCCCCCGGGCACCTGGGATGCAAAGGTCGTCTGCGGCACCGGAATTTCTTCACCAAGATTGAGAGTCAGGGAGGAACGTTCCTGGCCCCGAAGCTGCGGTCGCGCGAGGAGTCTGCTGTTCTCGTCACTTTCGAGCAGTTTGATCAGCGCGGATGGGACCGTGGCATAAAAGTCTGCGGTGCTCACGCCCTGGCTGATGGTATTCAGGTTGAACGGCGCCGAGTCGCCACTGGTACTCGATGGCCGGGTTTCCGGAGACATCGCGAACCCCAGCGCGTACTGGCTCAGGTTGAGGCCCATCTCCTTGACGCGCTGCCGATTGACCTCGAGGATCTCGACATCAATGATCACCTCGGCCTTCGGCTTGTCGTTGGCTTTGATGATCTGGTCGAACACCTTGAGTACGGGCAGGGTCCCGCGCACCGTCAGTGCGTTCGTGCCTTTGTTCGCCTGAATCTGGGGCCTCACGCCCGGCACGGTCTGCACCAGCGTGGTCAGCAACTGCGACATCTCCGCAGCCTCGACGTGCGAGAGGTAAAACACCTGCACAAAGACATCGTCATGCGCGGTGCGGCCCGCCTGGTCGCTGCCATAGACCATGATGCCGCGCGGGTTTATGACCTTGAAGGTCAACTGGTTGGCGTTGAGCACCTGGCCGAGCGCGGTTTCAAGTGTTTCTCCCTGCAGGTCGATGGAATACGGCCGAAGCAGTTGCGGCCCAATCTGCTCGACGAAGGTCACGTTGATACCGGCCATCGCCCCGATCGACGTCAGAATCTCGCGCACGCTGATATTGATGAACCTGAACGTAATTGGCACCGTGGGATCGATCAGCGTCGGAATGCCCGGGACCTGCAGCGCCTGTCGCCGCAGCACATCCATGCGCGACGGCGGCTGCATGGCCAGAAGTTCGTCCCGAAGCCGCCGCTCGATCGACGCGGCCTTGGCCGCAGCAAACACGTTTGCCGGATCCAGATCCGCCGCAAGCCGATACTCGGCAGCCGCGACCGACCACTGCTCCTGGGCCTCCATGTCTTTCGCGCGGGCCATATGTTCAGCCGAGGCGGCCAGCGTCGCGCGCTGCAAGGCGATTTTGATATCAACCCGGGTCGGGCTGCCGGCCAGCGCCGCGCGATAGTGTGCCACCGCCGCGTCCCACTCCCCTTTTTTCGCGGCCTGCTGGCCACTCCGGAACGCGCGCCCGGTCGCGCACCCGGCCACAAGGACCAGGGTCACGCCAATCGCCAACGCCCGCTGCATGCTCGCTTTGTTCACGGAAAGGCTCCTTATCCGCCCGACTGTCGAATCGTCTGCTGGCCCTGTCCATCGAGATACGCCATCACGATGGATTCGAGGCCGACCTTCAAGAGACGGTACCGTCCGTCCACCACATCACCCTCACGCGCCAGAACCACCACTCCACCCACCGACAGCGAGACCACTTTTCCCGGCTTGCCAGGCTCTTCGGCGAACCCCAGGAACTTCACCGGAATCTGCGGCCGGGGCGGAGGGCCCACGGGCCTCGGTGGCTCGGGCGCCGGCGGGGCCGGCGCCGGCCGCGGGGGCGGTGGAGGCGGCGCGGGCGGCCGGGGTGGTACACCAAAACCAAACGGATCGCGCGACCCCAGGCTGGCTTCCGGTACCGGCTCCAGCGACGCGAGCCTCAGCGCCTCGGGTAGCGCTCCTGCCTGCCCGGTGGCCCGCGGAGTCGCTGCTGGCGTATTGGACGCCGGGGTCGTGACTTCAGTTGTGGGCGACGGCAGGCGCGTGTACACCAACACACCAGCGACGACAAGCAGGACTCCGAGCATGGCGATCTGACGGACCTGCTGCGGCCGGTTGTCGGCCACCAGTTTCATCGGGACGCCGCCCCGGCATGGCGTGAGTAGTAGGTCGCCACCGACAGCACCACCTCGAGCGAACCGGCGCCGCCCTCCCGGCTGGACTGACCCAGCTTCACGCTTTCCACGATAAAAAAGCCCCCGGACGTCTCGAGGTCATACAGGAATCCCCTGACATTGGCGTAGTCGCCGGTCAGCGTGGTATCCACGCGAAAGCGCATCAGCGCGCTGTTTTCAACTTCTTCCGGTTCGTAGCTGCTGCTTGAGAAGTCCAGCCCGTTTTCGCGGCTGAGTGTGCGGACCTGCAGAAACAACAAGTCCCTCGCGGCGGCAAGACTCGATGGAAGCACGTCCGCGTAGAACGTCTTCAGTTCCTCGTCGGCTCGCAGTTTGCTGGTCCGGGTTTCGTTGGCCGAACGCTCGGCGCGCCGCGCCTCACCAAGCGTCGTCTGCGCCGCCGTGGCCCGCTCCTCATCGCCGGCCACACTGGCCTGCAGCGGGAAGACCACCAGTACCAGCACGGCGATATTGATGGCGACCGCCGCCAGCAGTGGGACCACCAGCCCGCGCCGTTCAGTCAGGACTCGACGCCAGAGGCTCATCGCCCACCTCCAACGCCGCCGGGCTGCGGCGGCGCTGTGGACGCGTCTTTCGCCAGCGGCAGATAACCCACCACCACCGTCACCCGCTCGAGTCCGTCCTCGGTCTGGTCGTTGACGGTGGGGCGCGCGTCATAAAACGCCCCCGTGTCTTCGAGCGCGGTCATGAAGGACGCGACGTCCTCGACCCGCCGCCCCATCAGCAACATGGTCACCGTGATGTTGCCGTTCTCGATTTCCGGCGACACCGCCGTCAACCGCACACCCATGGGAATGGTGTCTTCGATATAACTGAAGAATGTCGTCCAGCTGAACGTGCGGGCGTCAATCAGACTGTTCGCCTCACGGGCCGAACCCGCCAGCGTGTTCAGCACAGTCGGATCGACGCTGCTCTGCACCGCCACCGCACTCTGCCGCAGCCGGGCGGCCGCGTCCGCATCAGCGCTCGCCTGCGCGCGCAGTGCCGACCGGCGCGAGGACAACTGCATGAGACGTGTGCCGTTCGTCACCGTGAGGGCCACCGTCACCACGGCAAGCAGCCCGAGCAACAGTGCGACGATGCGTTCGTTGTAGAAGGGCCGGGAGGCCAGATTGCCGCGCAGCATGATCAGGCCCCCACCCCTTCGCGCAATAACGCGCCAAGCGGGGCGGCCACGGCGTCGAGCACGGCCGCGCTGACGCCGATGCGATCGGCAAAGGCCGCGGCACCCCGCACATCAACCGGCTGCGCCTCCACCCCCAGGCGCTGGCTGATCTCGTGGCGTATCGCCTCGCCTCCCTCGCCCGCCCATGTCGCCCCACACAACCAGACGCGCGCAAACTTCCCGCCCTCAAGCCGATCTTCGTGGTACATCGCGGTCTGGTGCACCAGCGCGCCGAGGGGTTCCTCGTCTATCGCGTGGCGGTGACGATAGAAGACCAGCTCGCCCTCGCGCACAATCGCCAGGACCGTGGATTCTTTTGCGACGCAGACCAATAACCAGTCGCCAGCGGGAGCGGTGTCGCAGGCCAGTGCCGCGTTCAGGACGCTCACACTCGCCAGGTCCACGACGCCGGGGTGGGTGCCAAGCGCCAGCACCACCTGCTCGTACTCGACCACGGCTGCGCGTCGCGCCGCAATCGCCGCCAGCGTCGTCGCACCAGTTTCCTGATGCGCGATCACGTGCGTCACCTGTGCGTCATCGAGGGGAAATGGCGTGGCCTTCTTGATCTGCCATCGGACGAGTTGATCGACGTCGGCCGCCTTCGGGGGGAGTTCCTCGAAGGTCAGGAGCGACAGGCGCGCCGCCGAGTCGGGCACGACGAGCGCGGCGCGCCGCGGCGGGCGGATCCCGGCCGAGTCACAGGCCTGGCGGACCGCCGCGGTCACCAGAGCCTGGTCGTGAATATTGGTTCCGGTCAGCGACGGCGTGACGGCGCCAAGCGGGAGCGCTGCGGATGCACAGGCCGAGACGACAAGCCCGCGTGCCCTGCGATCAATTTCAACCACGGTCACGCGGCCGGCGGCGATTTCAATCGCGGCCGTGGCCGGTTGAGCCGACAGGAACGACGAGCGTGTGGCGGAACGCGCGCGGGAAGTCATTCGACGAACGTCACCTTGTTGATCTCCCGCAACGTGCTCTCCCCCCTCATGATCAACCCGATCGCGCACTCTCGAAGGAACCGCATGCCTTCGTCGCGCGCCGCACGTTTGATCTCGGACGTCGGCCGCCGCTCAAGAATCATGTCACGGATGCGATCGGTCAAATCCATGAGCTCGCAGATGGCCGTCCGGCCCTTGAACCCGGTGCCGCCGCATTCGATACAGCCGGCGCCCTCGAAAAACTGCTGGGTCGTGGCCAGGCCCGGATCGAGCGCCGACTCAATGAGCATCTCGCGCGAGATGACGGCCGGCCGTTTGCAGTGCAGGCAGATGCGGCGTACCAGCCGCTGCGCCAGGACGCAGTTGAGGGCGGAAACGAACTGGTATGGCTCCACGCCCATATTCAGGAATCGGCCGAGCACATCGATGACGTTGTTCGCGTGCACGGTGGTAAACACGAGGTGGCCGGTGAGCGCCGACTGAATGGCAATTTGCGCGGTCTCTGGGTCGCGAATTTCACCCACCATGATCTTGTCGGGGTCGTGCCGAAGCACCGACCGCAACCCGCGCGCAAACGTCAGGCCTTTTTTTTCATTAATCGGGATCTGCGTGATGCCGCGCAGTTGGTATTCCACCGGGTCTTCGATCGTGATGATCTTGTCTTCGATCGTCTTGATCTCGGAGAGCGCGGCATACAGCGTGGTGGTTTTGCCGCTGCCGGTGGGGCCGGTCACGAGCACCATGCCGTACGGTTCACGGATGTACTTCCGGAACCGGCGCATCTCGTCCTCGGGCCAGCCCAGAATGTCGAGGCGCAGTTCGGTGAACTGCTCACTGAGCGATTCCTTGTCGAGGATACGGATGACGGCGTCTTCGCCGTGCACGCTCGGCATGATCGAGACGCGGAAGTCGATCGTCTTGCCGCGCACGCGGAGCTTGAAGCGGCCGTCCTGCGGCACGCGCTTTTCGGCGATGTCGAGTTCCGACATGACCTTGATACGCGAAATCAGCGTACTGTGATGGCGCTTGTCGATCGGCTTCATCGCCTGCTGCAACACGCCGTCGATGCGGTACTTCACATGCACCGCGTCGTCCTGCGTTTCAATGTGGATGTCCGATGCGCGCCGCTGCAGGGCCGTGAACACCATCGTGTCCACAAGCCGGATGACCGGACTGATGTCGGATGTGAGCTTGTCGACCGTCAGGTTTTCGTCACCGCCCGCATCCTCGTCACGGAGGATCTGCATCTGGAAGCCCTCGGTGGCTTCCTCGAGCACGCGGGTGGAACTTTCACTCTTTTTCAGGATGGCAAGAATGGCTGAGGACGCACCCACCGTCACCCGGACCGGCGTGCCCAACTGCAGGCCGATTTCATCGATCGCCTGCAGATCACTGGGGTCCGAGACCACGATGAGCAGGGTGTTCCCGTCGCGCCGGTACGGCACAAAGCCGTACCGCAGCATCAGATCCGCGGGAATGCTGCGGAACAGATCGTTGTTGATCTTGAACCGCGTGAGGTCCACGAACTCAAGCTCGTAGCGAGCGGCCAGCTGACGTGACTTCGCGGCCTCGGCGGCGTAGTCCACCGGTGCGTGGTCGCCGTCCAGCTCCAGGTCATCAGCGGCGTGCGGGAGAGGTATCTCAGTGGACATAACAGGCCGATCAGGTGAGGCTCGACAGTTGAAACAGCGGCATGTAGAGCGACAGCAGCAACGCCGCGATCACAATGCCCATGATGACGAGCAGCAGGGGCTGCATGAGGTTGGAAAACCGGGTCAAGCTCGTGTCGTTCTCCTCGTCGTAGAAGTCCGCAATGCTGTTGAGCATCTCGGCGAGCGCGCCCGTGGACTCGCCCACCTCGACCATTTCGATCGCCACATCGGGGAACGTGCCGCGCCGCGAGAGGGAGTCGTGCAGACTCAGGCCCTCGCGCACTTCCCGCGCGACCACGTCGAGATCCTGCGCCACAGCGCGGTTGCCCACCGATTTTGACGCGATGTCGAGTGCGTTGACCAGCGGGATGCCTCCCGCCAGCAAGGTGGACACGGTTCGCGCCACCTGCGCGGTGGAGAACTTCCGGCTCAGGGGACCAAACCACGGCAGCCGCAGCATCGCGCTGTCGAGCCGTCGGCGCTGCCCGGGCTGACGCACCCAGATCCAGCCCAGGACGGCCACAAGGACGACCGCCGGGACCCAGACGAACACGTTGTTCACGATGCCTTCCGAGAACGCCACAATCAGGCGCGTCGACGCCGGCAGTTCCGCGCTGGCAGAAAAGCCCCGGTAGAAGGCGCCGAATTCCGGGACGACCTTGAACACGATCAAGCCGACCACCACGGCCGACACCACCAGCAGCACCATCGGGTAGATCAGCGCCGAGACCAGGCGTGAGCGCACCGACGAGATGATCTTCATGTGCGCCACGTAGCGCCGCAGCACGGTCTCGAGGCTGCCGCTTTTTTCGCCGGCCATCAGCGAGGCGTGGTAAATCCCCGCGAACATGCCGCCCTGGGCCTCGAAGGCGTCTGACAACGCGCTTCCCGAGCGGACGCGCTCGTAGACGTCGGTCAGCACGGCTTTCAGTGTGGGGTTGGGGACACGCCGACGAAGAATGTCGAGCGACTGCACCAGCGGCAGCCCGGCGCGGAGCAACGTCGCCATTTCCTGGTTGAAGATCAGGAACTCCGAACTTGAGATGTGTTTGCGCGACGGCAGCTGGAACGAGAACTGCCCCACGCCGACGCCGCCGACGCGCTGCAACGACAGCAGGAACAGTCCCTTGCTTTCCAGCTCGTGGCGCAGGGCCAGTTCGGTGTCTGCGATATAGGTGCCTTGCGTGACCTGGCCGGCAGCGGACGCGACTTTGCAGCGAAATTGCATCGGCGTCCTTTGCGGTCTACCGTCCCGTCAGCGTCAGGATGCGACGGACGTAATTCTGGGTCTCGCGAAACGGCGGAATGCCGCCGTAGCGCGTGACCGCGCCTTCGCCGGCGTTGTACGCGGCCAGCGCCAGCGACTCGCGGCCCTTGCCGTAACGGTCGAGCAGGCCACGCAGGTGACGCAGGCCGGCCTCGAGGTTCTGGGCCGGGTCAAACGGATCCTGCAGCGCGTACTGGCGCGCGGTCGCCGGCATCAGTTGCATCAGCCCCATCGCGCCCTTGGGCGACACGGCGCGGGACTCATAGTTCGACTCCACCTGCACCACGGCGCGGGCCAGTGCCACCCGCACGCCATGCTGTGCGGCCAGCCGATCCACCAGCGCCATCACCTCGGTGCGCGACGAGGGCGCGCCTGCGGAAAGCGCCTCGGCTTCCGCCTCCACGGACGAGATCGGGACTGCAATGCCGTCGGCCGCTCTTTCGGGCTCCGGCGCCACGTACGGCACCTCGTCGGGCGCCACTGACACCACGAAGTCTCGGGGCACCCACATCTCGCCACCCGTGCGCAACGTCACCACCGCGCTGTCGCCGCGGAAGCTGACCGAGGCGACATTCAGCACGCGGCCGCCGCGGAAGGTGACCAGGTCTGCCGATGCCACCGACGGCACCAGGACCATGACCAACCCGACTATCGCGCCAAGACGGGGGTGCATCACAGATAGTCTCCGGCGCCCGGGCTAGGAGGGCTCAACAAACAGGCGGTAGACGCGGATCCCCAGCTCACGCGTGTCCTTGAAGCCTCCCGGCAACTGCGCCGGGATGAAGGACCGGTCGACACCAATCCGCAATTCGCACATGTCAGCGGTACCCATCTGGTCTGCACGCAGTTGTATACGACGCAGAACGGGGTTAACGCTATCAGCGGGAAATGTGGCAACACTTTGGCTGCCTAGATAGACGCTGACGATCTGCGGTTGGTCGAACAGATCGGGCCGTCCGTCAAATTCGAGATACAACGTCGCGTCTTTTCTGGGGTTCTGGAATGAGGTGACGTAGTCCCGATTGGTCCACCACCACTCGCGCGCGGGGTTTTCGGCCGCCCATTCGTTGGGGTGCGCACCAGAGCGCAGGACGATGAAGATGTTCTCGGATTGCGGCAACACCCGGAGTGATGCCACCTGGTACGAACGCGATTCGGGTTCCGGTCCCTTCAGGGGGGCGCGGGTGTCGGGAGCATCCAGGCGGTAGAGCCCGACCCGGATGGTGGCCTCGCCCAAATAGGGCACCACCGGCATAAAACTCGTCCGCGTGTACTCGACGGGCTGCCCCGGTCGCCAGGTCGAGGTCTTGGTCGGCAGATCGTGGTCGTCGCTCCACCGGTTGACGCCATCGGCGTCAAGCATGTGCATGAACACCCGATAGTCGCCGTCGAACGCAGCGCCAGGCAGCACTTCGAATCGGTAGGTGAAGTCGATGGGACTGCCAAGCGCCGCGGCGGTCTTATTCAATGTCAACGACACGGAAGCCATCGGCGGGGCATCGTCTTTGGCTCCGCACCCGGCAAAACTCATCATCATCATGGCCGCGACCACAGGCGCGGCCGCTCTCAAGCGCGGGGAGTGAATGACCACCGTGGCATGGTACCGTATTGCCCCTATGCTGTTCAATATGTTAGCCTTGCGGCGAAATTGTCCCTTGACCCTCTCATGAAAGCAGACGCCCTCGGCATGATTGAAACGCGCGGCTTGATCGGTGCGATCGAGGCGGCGGATGCCATGGTCAAAACGGCCAACGTGACCCTGGTCGGCAAGGAGTACATCGGCGCCGGGTACGTCACCGTCTTCGCCCGGGGAGATGTGGGCGCCATCAAGGCGGCGGTTGATGCCGGTGCCGCTGCGGCACGGCGCGTTGGGGAACTGATTTCCGTCCACGTAATTGCGCGTCCACACGCCGACGTGGAGCGCGTGTTGCCCGGCGCCTCGGCGTCCGCCAAGGGCTGACACGTCCGCTGGGGCCAGATGAATGGCACAGCCACCCGCTGACACTACGACCCCACCCTCACCTGCCGTGAGTGACTCACGACGGATGGCCGTGCGCGCGAAATCCGCTGCCGCGCGGTTGGCCGAATGTTCCCAGGCCCAGATCGACACCATCGTCGGCGCCGTGGCCGCAGCCGCGTGCACGCGTGTCGAGTCGTTCGCCCAACTCGCCGTGGAAGAAACCGGATTCGGCGTGGTGGCCGACAAGATCCAGAAGAATCGTTTTGCGGCTGAGCGGGTCTACGAGTTCATCAAGCCGATGCGGACCGTCGGCGTCATCCGGCGCGACGAAGAGCGGAAGGTCATTGAGATTGCTGAACCCTTCGGCGTCGTGGCGGCGATCGTGCCGTCCACCAATCCAACGTCAACAGCCATCTACAAGATTTTGATCTCACTCAAGGCTCGTTGCCCCATCGTCATCAGCCCGCATCCGTCGGCGGCCCGGTGCATCACCCAGGTAGCCGAGACATTGGCCGAAGCGGCGTACGGGGCTGGGGCTCCTGAGGGATCGGTGAACTGGCTCACGCACGTGTCGCTCGAAGGCACGCAGGAATTGATGCGTCACCGCGACGTGGCGGTGATTCTGGCCACCGGGGGAATGGGGCTGGTGCGCGCGGCGTACAGCGCGGGCAAGCCCGCCTATGGCGTGGGACCGGGCAACGCACCGTGTTTCATCGAGCGGTCGGCTGACCTCGCGAAAGCCGCGAGCGACATTCTCACGGGTAAGAGTTTCGACAATGGCGTGCTGTGCTCGTCGCCAAACTCCGTGGTGGTCGAGAGCGCCGTGGCCGATGAGACGCGTCGACAGTTCCAGGTGCAGGGGGGGTATTTCCTGTCGCCGGCCGAGGTGGACATCGTCGGCAAGGCGCTGGTGACTCCGCAGCGGCTCCCCAACCCGAAGTTCGTCGGCAAGTCGGCGACTGCCTTGGCGACGGCGATGGGCATCACCGTGCCCGAGGGCACGCGCGCGCTGATTGCAGAGCTTCGCGGGGTCGGGCGCGAGTTCCCCCTGTCCATCGAAAAGCTCTGCCCGGTGTTGTCGTACTACGTTGTCGCCGACTGGCAGGAGGGCTGCGAACGGTGCAAGCAGATCCTGCGGTATGGCGGCATGGGCCACACCATGTCCATTCACTCGAAGAACGAGCCGGTCATCCTCGAGTTCGGCTTGAAGAAACCGGCGTTTAGAATTTGTGTGAATACCCCCACCACCCACGGGTCAATTGGGCTCACCACCGGCCTTGACCCGGCGATGACGCTCGGCTGCGGCGGTTACGGGGGCAACATCACGTCGGACAACATCACGCCGATGCACTTGCTGAATATCAAGCGCCTGGCGTACGAGATTCGCCCGGCCTCAACGGGCCGGCCCACTCCCTCTGCCGCCCCCGGTGCGAGCCCGGCTCCGGCCCCGCTCCCCCGAGTGGTGCCTGCCCCGGCCGAGCAAGGACTCTCAGCTGCCTCGGTCACCTCGCATGTCGAGGCGTTCCTGGGCGGCCGGTCTGGCGCTGCGCCTGGTGCCACGGCCGCTACATCCCAGCCAGTCGCCGAATTCGTTTGCGAACGCGACGTCCAGCAAGCCATCGAGCAGGGCAAGACCATCCTCATCGGGGAGCGAACGATTATCACCCCCCTGGCACGCGATTTGGGCGAAGCCCACAAAGTGCTGGTCACTAGCCGATGGCCCACCACGCCACGTAGATAGGAACTCCAATAGGTACAAGTACTTAGGGTTGACTCCCGGCCGGTGCGCGGTTACCATCGACCCACATGACCTTGGCCCGGATTCTCACGAGGCTTGTGGCGTTGTCTGGCACCGGCCTCGTGGTGGCATGCGGGGCTCGAGTGACACCAGCGATGCCGGTCGCGCCATTGCCCGTGGCGCCGCCCGCGCAAGTGTCGGTCCCGGCCGTGACGCCGCCTGCCGCTCCCCTGGTTGACCCCATTAGCGCGTTGATCGAAAGGTCTGAAAAGCTGTTTGGGCGCGGCCAGGCGGAATTGTCGCTGGGACATCTGACCGGCGCTCGGGGCCTTTTTGACCAGGCGGTCGACCTGTTGCTCGACGCACCACAGGGAGCCCGAGTTGAACCGCGCCTGCGCGTGCAGCTCGAGCGCCTGGTCAGCCGCATCAGCGCGTTGGAGATCCTGGCCCTGCGCGAGGGCGACGGGTTCACGCAGGCTCGAACGGAGCCTGCGGTGATCGACCAACTGCTTGAGGCAGCGACGCTCGCCCTGCCCGAACCGACGCGCGAAACCCAGGCGGCGGTGGCTGCCGACCTCGCGGCCACCGACCACGACCTGCCGATCGACAACAACGACCGCGTGCAGTCGTTCGTCGAGTTGTTTCAGGGCAACCTCCGCGACTTCATGCAGGAGAGCCTGGAGCGCAGTTCCAAGTACCTGCCGATGGTGCAGGAGATTTTTCGCTCCGAAGGTATCCCGCTCGATCTGGCCTACCTCGCCATCGTCGAAAGCGGGTATAAGACCAACGCGCTCTCGAGGGCCTCGGCGCGGGGCGTGTGGCAGTTCATGCCGGCGACCGGCACCGAATACGGGCTGGACCAGACCTGGTTTCTTGATGAGCGGTCGGATCCGGAAAAGGCCACGCGGGCCGCAGCCCAGTACCTCAAGGCGCTGAACCGGATGTTCGACGGTGACTGGAACCTGGCGATGGCCAGCTACAACGCCGGCCCGGGCCGTCTGCAGCGCGCCGTCAACAAATCCAAGATCAACGATTACTGGAGGCTCACCGAGACATCGAAGTTCCTGCCGAAAGAAACCCGCAACTACGTGCCGATGATCATGGCGGCCGTGCTGATTGCCAAGAACCCTCAGGCGTACGGGTTCGAAGCCGTGCCCGTGTCCCCGCTGGTGTTCGACCGAGTGACCGTGCCGGACGCGCTCGACCTTCGGACCGTGGCTGAGTGGACAGGGTCCACGATCGAAGATATCCGGGCGCTTAATCCGGAATTACGGCGCACGACGACCCCGATTGGCTCGCACGATCTGAAAGTGCCGCTGGGTATGGCGCCAGTCGTCGAAGCGAAGCTGGCCACGGCAGACCCGTCGCTGTTTGCGCAGTTTTCCTACTACCGTGCAAAGTCAGGCGACAACCTGGCCGCCATCGCGCGTCGATTCAAGATCACCCGCACGGACTTGGCGGCCGCCAACCGCCTGCGCACAACCTCGAAGCTCAAGGCGGGCCAGAAGTTGCTGATCCCTCTGGTCGTGACGTCGGCGTTGGCATCACGTCCGGCCGTCGCCACGGCGGAGCTGGCCTCGGCGGTGACCTATCGCGTCAAGCCCGGCGACACGTTGTTCGCCATCGCGCGCCAGTTCGAGACCACCGTGGATGACATCCGCAAGTGGAACTCGCTGACGTCCACCAAACTCGCCGTCGGCGACCGGCTCACGATTCATCGCTGACCCTCGTCGGGGCCTTGTTTTACACAAGGCGTGATTTCTCAGTTACCTTCAGCCCTGCACGCCTCGTGTGATAGCGCCTGGATATTGCAGAATCCCCCTGCAGTCCGCCACCGAACATTGCAGAATCTGCGATCTTGGCCACCCCGTCCTTTCCGAAACACTGAAAAACTGGCGGTCGAAACGCTGGCCCGGATGTTGCGCTCACCGGCAGCATGTTGGCTCGACTTCATGCGGCCGCGGTGTTCGGGGTGGAAGCACTCCCGGTGTCTGTTGAAGTAGACGTGTCTGGGGGCGGGCTGCCTGGTATCACCATGGTGGGACTGCCCGACACCACGGTCAGGGAAAGCCGGGACCGCGTACGTTCCGCGATTCGCAATTCGGGCTTCCCTTTTCCCGTCGGACGCGTCACGGTCAGCCTGGCCCCAGCCGACGTGCGCAAAATTGGTGCGGCGTTTGACCTGCCGATCGCGCTCGGCATCCTCGCCGCGTCCGGCATACTGCCGCAGCGCGACGGACGGGAGATGACTATCGTGGGCGGCTTGTCACTTGACGGCGGCATTCCGCCGATGCAGGGCGTCCTGCCCATTGCAGTGGCCGCGCGCAAGGCACCGAAGCCGGCCCTGATCTTTCCTGCCGCGAATCTTGCCGAGGCCGGCATCGTAGCTGACCTGCCGCTCTTTCCGGTCGTCTCACTCAACGAAGCGGTCCGTGTGCTCTCGGTTTTTGACCCTGCCCCGGCGACGCCTCCCCTGCAGGCCGTGGCCCCTTGGCCTGAGGCCGCCGAAGATCTCGCCGATGTCTGTGGCCAGTTGCGGGGACGGCGGGCGTTGGAAATCGCCGCGGCCGGTTCGCATCACTTGCTCTTGTCCGGCTCGCCCGGCGCGGGAAAGACGATGCTGGCGCGAAGATTGCCCGGGTTGCTCCCGCCGCTGGAGTTCGATGAGGCGCTGCTCGTGACGTCGATCCACTCAATTGCGGGGCTCCTTCCACCGGGCGCTGGTCTGGTGGTCACGCGCCCGTTCCGCGCGCCACACCACACCTGTTCAGACATGGCGCTCGTGGGAGGTGGTGCGTCGCCGAGACCCGGTGAGGTCAGTCTCGCGCACGCC
>JBKJQX010000241.1:0-19876 GCA_046594875.1 Vicinamibacterales bacterium | reverse complement strand
TGCGCTCTGACTGATCGGTGAAGTACTCCTCATCAAACAGCGGCTCGCCTTCCGGTAACACCGCCAGCATCTCCTTGAGGAGACCGTCGACCTGGTCGCCTTTGAGCGCCGAAATGGGAATCACCGCGTGGTTCGTGATCCCCTTCGCGTAACTCTCGATTCTGGGCAGCAGGCTGGTCTTGTCCTTCAGCCGATCGACCTTGTTCAAGACGATGATGAGGGGTTTGTGCAGGTCGGCGAGAAGGTCCATCACGAAGCGATCGCCCCAGCCGGGCTCCTCGGCCGCGTCTACCACCAGCACAACCAAATCAGCTTCACGAAGCGTGTCGAGCGCGGCTTTCACCATGCGCCGATTCATCGTGTGCTCGGGTTTGTGAATGCCTGGCGTGTCGATGAACACGAGCTGGCCGCCTGGCGTGTTCAGGACTCCGGTGATGCGGTGTCGGGTGGTCTGGGGTTTGTCCGAGACGATCGACAGCTTCTGGCCGATGAGGCGGTTCATCAGCGTAGACTTGCCGGCGTTCGGCCGTCCCACAAGCGCGACGTAGCCGGATTTCACTGGTCCTGGCTTTCTTCCGGCGGCAGACGGCGGACCCGAATCTTGTGGATGCGGCGGCGCTCGGCCTCGAGCACTTCCACCTGCACGCCATCGGCCGTGAACGTCTCGCCCGCCGCGGGCACGCGTCCTGCGCGGGTGAGCACGTAGCCGCCCACGGTCTCGAACCCCTCTTCGTCGATCGTGATCCCGAGCCGCTCGGTCATCTCACCGATTGCGACCTTGGCGCTGAAGACAAACGCCCCGTCGGGCTCCTGCACGATGGGTTCGGCCTCCAGGTCGTACTCGTCGCGAATTTCGCCGACGAGTTCCTCCACGAGGTCTTCAACGGTGACAAGCCCGGCGATGCCGCCGTACTCATCCACCACCATAGCCAGTTGGAAGCGCTTCTGCTGGAACTCGCGCAACAGGTCGGCCACCCGTTTCGTCTCGGGCACAAACGCCGCGGGGCGCATGAGCCCGGTGACAGAGGCCGTCCCCGACATGGGTTCTTCGAGCTGAATCAGATCCTTCACCACCACCAGACCGATGATGTTGTCCAGATTCTCGCGGAACACCGGCAACCGCGAGTACTCCTGCTCGCGTACCAGCGCGCGCAGTTCGTCTATCGTCGCCTCGGCGCGAATGGCCACCACGTCGGGCCGCGGCGTCATGACTTCCCGCACCAGCGTGTCGCCGAAGTCCACCACCGACCGCAGCAGCCGGCCGTCTTCCGCGGTGGCGGCACCCTCGGTCTGCGCCTCCTGTGACGCGTGGCCGTTCCCATTGGTCCGCGGCACGCGGCGTTCCACGGTGCCGAGCCAGCCGATGATGAGCGACGTCAGCGGCGTCACCAGATTCGCCATCGCCGTGAAGGGCGGCAGCAACATGGCCAGCAGGCGCTCGGGTGCGTGCCTGACGACAAGCGTTGGCACCAGGTGCCCGGCCAGCAGCGTCAGGCCGGCGCAGGAGAAGAACAGAACCAGGCCGCTGTACCACCCCGTGCCGATCGGCTGCACCATCAGGACGACCATCAGCACCAGCAGCATGCCGCGGACCAGACGCGCGGGCACGAAGAAGGTCAGGGGGTCTTCAAGATAGGCGGCGAGGCCATCGGCTTCGCTTTCGCGTTCGGCTTCGAGGCGTTCGGGCAGGCGCATCAGAACGCCAAACGCGGTTTCGACCACCGCGACATAGGCGATGGCGCACACGACCAGGAAGACCGCTAAAGGAATCATCGTTCGTGCAACCGGGGCGCGCGCGCGATCACGCCAGCCGGTAGTCCAGCCCGCCTGCGCAGCCGGTCTTCCGCCCTGCGCATCTCGCCCCGATCGTGCTCGTGATCGTATCCCAGAAGGTGCAGCAACCCGTGGAGCGCCAGCACCCGGAGTTCCGTCATTTCGGCGTGCCCCAGCGTGCCGGCCTGCCGCGCAGCCACACCGCGGGCAATGGCGATATCCCCCAGCACGCCCGGCGTTTCGCTGGGGAACGACAGTACGTCTGTGGCGTAATCCGCGCCGCGAAACGTCGCGTTGAGCCGGCGCATCGCCGGGTCGCTCACAAGCGCGATAGTCACCATTCCGCGCGCGCGGGCCGGGGCGTGCGACGCCAGCCAGCGACCCAAGGCCGGCGAGGGCCACGGACGGCCGCGGCCATCGGTCACGGCCACGGTGAGGCCCCGCCGTGTCGCAGCCGCCACGGCTTAGGCCTTCGCCTGCGCCTGCGCGGAATGAGCCTCGTAGGCGCGCACGATCTTCTGAATCAGGGGATGACGCACCACGTCGCGTTCATCGAACCGCACGACGGCGATTTCGTCGATGCCCGCGACGATTCTCAACGCCTCGACCAATCCGGACCCTTTGCCGGCCGGCAGATCGATCTGGGTGATATCGCCGGTGATGACCGCCTTCGAGCCAAACCCCAGCCGCGTGAGGAACATCTTCATCTGCTCGGAGGTGGTGTTCTGCGCTTCGTCGAGGATGACAAACGCGTCGTTGAGGGTGCGGCCGCGCATGAACGCAATGGGCGCCACTTCAATCGTGCCACGCTCAAGCAGCCGCTCCACACGATCCGCATCGAGCATGTCGTGCAGCGCGTCGTACAAGGGGCGCAAATACGGATTGACCTTTTCCTGAAGGTCCCCGGGAAGAAATCCCAGCTTCTCGCCGGCTTCGACAGCGGGACGCGCGAGGATGATCCGGTTCACACGTTTGGCCAGCAGGTAGGCCACGGCCTGCGCCATGGCGAGATACGTCTTGCCCGTGCCCGCCGGCCCGACGCCCAGGATGATGTCGTGCGCTTCGATGGCGTCCAGATACGCGCGCTGCCCCACGGTCTTGGGCACCACCTGCTTGCGCCCCGCCGATCGCGCGCTGTTGCGCAGGAAATAATCCTGCAACTCGATGTTCGGATTCTGCTGCACGAGTTGCGCGGCTGTCTTCACATCGCCGCGGCCAAAGCGGTAGCCCGAATCGAGCAATTTGCCCAGCTGCGCCATCACATGTTCGGCGCGGCCCACCTCGTCGGCTTCCCCTTCGATGATCAGTTCACGCCCGTGTGTTTTCAGCCGCACCGACAGCGCGGTGCCAAGCGTCTTCAGGTGTTCGTCGAACGGGCCGTACAGGGTTTCAAGGCCCTCATCGGGCATCGCGACACGGCGGACGGCTTGGGCAGGCATTAAGGGGCGACCTCAGTATAGCCTTGCCGCGCCGCGCACACCGGAATCGTCGCCGTGCAGCGCCGGAACAATCCTTGTCGCGACCACATCCGAAAACACCCAGTCGGCCCACAGCGCGGGAACACAGGTGTAGAGGCGCTCTATCCGGGAGAGCCCGCCGCCAACCACGATCACGTCCGGATCGACGAGGTTGATCACCGTCGCCAGGGCCCGTGCGAGCCGGCCTTCCCAGCGGGCCAGCGTCTCGCCGGCGTGCGCCTCACCACGGCCGGCGCGCGCCACCACCTCTTCGCCCGGCACCGATTCGCCTCCGCCCCGCGCGTAGTCACGCGCCAGCCCCGGACCCGACAGCCACGTCTCGATGCACCCCGACCTGCCGCAGTAACACGCCTCGCCCTGCATCTCCGATACGCCAGGCCAGGGCAGTGGGTTATGCCCCCACTCGCCGCCGATCGCATTGACGCCCTCCACCAACGCGCCATTCACGAACAATCCGCCGCCCACCCCCGTCCCCAGAATCACACCGAACACCGTGCGCGCTCCAGCGGCCGCGCCGTCAGCCACCTCCGACAGCACAAGGCAGTTGGCGTCGTTTGCCAGGCGAACAGGCCGACTCAAGCGCTGCTCCAGATCCTGGTGCAGCGGCTGATCGTTCAACCACGATGAATTGGCGTTCTTGATTCGCCCAGTGACACGCGACGGCGCGCCCGGAATGCCGAGGCCAACAGTGCAGTTTTCACCCAGTGCCTGCTCGGCCTGTTCCACCAATGCCCCGATGGCTGCGATCGTGCCCGCGTAGTCTCCGCGCGGCGTGGCCACGCGCGTCCGCCACACCTCCCGCCCCCCATCGTCAAGCACCACGGCCGAAATCTTCGTGCCGCCCAGATCGATGCCCAGACGCATAGACGGGTCAGTCGCCCTTCGGGCCCGGCGATGCGACGGTCTGGATGTGCAGGTCGCGCAACTGCCGGTCGTCCACCGTGGACGGGGCGCCCGACATAAGGTCCACCGCCTGCGCGGTTTTCGGGAATGCCATCACCTCGCGAATAGACGACTCCCCGCAGAGGATGGCAATGATGCGGTCCAGGCCAAACGCGATTCCGCCATGCGGCGGCGTGCCGTACTCGAGCGCCTCGAGGAAGAACCCGAAACGTGCGCTCGCCTGTTCATCAGAAATTCCGAGCAGGCGGAACACATGGCGCTGCACGTCGGGGCGGTGGATTCGGATGCTGCCGCCGGCGATCTCCGATCCATTGACCGCCAGGTCATATGCCCGCGCGCGCACGCGGCCCGGCTCCGTCTCAAGAAACCCCACATCGTCCGGCATCGGCGACGTGAACGGGTGGTGCATCGAATCCCACCGCGCATCGTCGGCATTCCATTCGAACAACGGGAAGTTCGTCACCCACACGAAGCGGAATTCGTCCGGCTTGAGCAGCCCTGCCTTGCGGGCCACGATGAGACGCAGATTGCCGAGGAGCGTCGCCGTTTTGTCGGTCGGGCCAGCAGCCATCAGGAGCAGGTCGCCCTCCTGCCCGCCGGCCGCCTCAAACGCCTCTCGCAACGGTGCCTCGCCTGCAGCCTTGAGTGCCGAACTCTGGAGCGCGCCTTGAACCACGCGCGTCCAAATGAGTCCCGAGCCGCCCATCTGCCTCACCTGCTCGGTGAGTTCGTCGAGTTCCTTGCGTGAGTACTTCCCGCCCCCGGCGACAACAAAACCCCGCACGACGCCACCGGCGGCGACGGCATCGCGAAACACGCTGAACGCTGACTCGGCAAACAGTTGGCTGACGTCCGCGATCGGCATCCCAGGCCGCAGGTCGGGCTTGTCCGATCCATACAGACGCATCGCGTCCGCGTAGGTCATGCGCTCGAACGGCACCGCCACTGCGAAGCCGGCGGCGGTCCACATCGAGAGAATGGCACCTTCGACGATCTCGTAGATGAGTTCTTCGGTGGCAAACGAAACTTCCACGTCGATCTGCGTAAACTCTGGCTGCCGATCGGCGCGCAGGTCCTCGTCGCGGAAACACCGGCAGATCTGGAAATACCGATCGAGCCCGGCAATCATCAGAATCTGTTTGAAGATCTGCGGCGATTGCGGCAGCGCGAAGAACTCGCCACGATGCACGCGGCTCGGCACCAGGTAGTCGCGAGCGCCTTCGGGCGTGGACCGCGTGAGAATTGGCGTTTCGATTTCCAGGAAGCCTTCTTCGTCGAAATACCGGCGCGCCGCGATGGCCACCTTGTGACGCAAGATGAGATTGTGTTGCAGGGCAGGACGCCGCAGGTCCAGGTACCGGTAGCGCAGGCGTGTCTCTTCAAGCACCGCCACGTCTTCGTTAATTGGAAACGGCGGCGTCTTGGCTTCGTTGAGAATCTCGACTCCAGTCGCCACCACTTCGATGTCGCCAGTGGAGATCTTGCTGTTGACCGCCGATGTGTCGCGCGCTTCGACGTGGCCGTGCACCGCGACAACGACTTCGGGCCGGAGTTTCGCCGCGGAGGCCCCCTCCGCGCCGGCGCGCACCACCACTTGCGTCAAGCCGTGCCGGTCGCGCACGTCGAAAAAGGTGACGCCGCCGAGATCACGGACGCGATGCACCCAGCCTTGCAGCAGGACAGTCTGGCCCACGTGTTCACGGCGCAACTGGCCGCAGGTATGCGTTCGATAGTTCACCACGGTACTCACAACAAATCCCTGACGGCCGCCACGACCGCATCCCGCGCCACGGCGCGTTGTTCCCCCGTCGCCATGTCGCGCAGGGTCACTTCCCCGCGCGCCAGTTCATCACCGCCGACAATCAGCGTGACCCGGGTCGCCAGGCGGTCCGCGCGCTTCATCTGTGCGCGCACGCCTCTGGCTTCAAGTTCCATCTGGGCCGGCAGGCCCGCCTGCCGCAATTCACGAATCAACTGCCAGGCCGCGGCCCGGCCGTCCTCACCGATCGCCACCACAAAGGCGCGCCCGGGGGCCGCAATGGGCGCCGACTCCGGCAATGCCAGCACCAGGCGTTCCATGCCGGCAGCAAAACCAATGCCCGTCTTGTCCGCACCGCCAAGCTGTTTCACGAGGCCGTCGTAGCGGCCGCCACCAAGCAGCGCGTTCTGCGCGCCCAGCGTCTGCCCCAACACCTCAAACGTCGTCCTCGTGTAGTAATCAAGTCCGCGGACAAGACGATGGGATTGGCGCCAGACGATGCCAATGGCATCCAGGTGCGACTTCACTCCGGTGAAGTGTGTGGCACACGACTCGCAGAGGTAGTCCACCGAGTGCGGCAGTGCGTCGATGATCGGCTGGTCGGCCGGCACCTTGCAGTCGTAGATCCGCAAAGGATTTGTGACCGAACGCCGCTGGCAATCGCCGCACAACTTGCTCAGGTTATCGCCGAGCGCCTCGAGCAGCGCCTTCTGGAACACGGGCCTGCACGTGGCGCAGCCGACGGAGTTGATGACGAGCTCTGCCTGCGGAATGCCCAGTCCGGTGATCAGGGACCAGGCGAGGTCGATGACCTCGGCGTCCACCGCCGGATCCTGCATGCCGAAGGCTTCGATATCGAGCTGGTGGAACTGTCGATAACGGCCCTTCTGCGGCCGTTCGTACCGGAACATCGGCCCCATCGCGTAGAGCTTCGCGGCCGGCATCGTGTGCTCAAGGTTGTGCTCGATGTAGGACCGCACCATGCTCGGTGTGGCTTCCGGTCTCAGTGTGACGCGCTCTCCGCCCTTGTCGGTGAACGTGTACATCTCTTTCTGGACGATGTCGGTGGATTCCCCGGTGCCTTTGGCGAAGAGCTCTTCGCGTTCAATGATCGGTGTACGGATCTCGACGTAGCCGTAACGCTCGCACAACTCACGCGCGATGCGTTCGACGTATTGCCATTTTTCGACGTCACCTGGGAGGATGTCGTGGGTTCCGCGTATCGCTGGAATCATCGGCGTAGCGTCATTATCCCATGTAGTCCAGGCGATACCGGACGTAGTTGCCAGAGAACTCGAGGATCGTCGCCACTTCAGCGTCGGTCAGCGGCCGCCGGACCTTGCCGGGGCTGCCCATGACCATCGAGCGGGGCGGAATGACCGTGCGCTCGGTCACCAAGGTGCCGGCCGCAACGATCGAGTCTTCGCCAATTTCGGCGCCGTTGAGAATGATGGCACCCATGCCGATCAGCACGCGGTCGTGAATCGTGCACCCATGCACCACCGCCCCGTGGCCGATGGTCACGTCGTTCCCGATGACGGTCGGGTGGGTGTCGTTCTGAACGTGGACCACGCTGCCATCCTGAACGTTTGTCCGGTCGCCGATGCGGATGTAATTCACGTCGCCGCGAATCACCACCTGCATCCACACGCTGCTCTCGGCGCCGATGACGACGTCGCCGATCACCTGCGCGGTGTCGTCGATGAATGCGCCGGGCGCGATGACAGGAAGCTTGCCCAGATACGGACGAATGGCCATCCGGTGATTATAGAAGCGATCACCCTAAAAGCTTCTTCACACGAGGCATGAAGGGCTGAAGGAACCGCTATATGCTCCGGACATGAGGGTCCTGCTGTGGGTCGCGGCTTGCGGTTTGTCGCTTGGCGCGACTGCCGGAGTACAGCTGCCGCCTGCAACACAGATGCAGGAGATCCAGGAGCGCGTCAACAAGCTGGCGCAGAGTGAGGCGGAAAAGCTCAGAGACCGGGTGCGGGCCACCACACTCGGCACGTTGAATGCTGAGACAAACCTGGAGGTTCGCAAGTGGGACGAGGCCATTCGCCTGTGGAAACTGGAGAAGGGCGCAGGCGCGGCTCCGCTGTTGGCTGAGGGCGTCCTTTTTGATTGTCTCGGTCGGTTGCAGGGTGTGAGGACGCGGGTGCTGAGCAGCGAACGCGCCGTGCCTTACTTCGCCGACCTCGCCCTGAAGCGGCCGTCGCGGGCCGCCAAGGCGTTTGACGATGCGCTGAAGATCGACCCGGCCCTGGTTGAGGCGCGGATGCGCGCCGCCCGGATCCGCGCGCCCAAGGATGCACAGGCCGCACGCGAACTGGAACGACTTGCGGCAGATCCAACCGCCACGCCGTTCCAGTATCTGGCCGCCATCAGCCGCGCTGAGGCTGCGCGATCGCAAGGCGATGTGGCCGGCGCCATTCGATGGTACGACCGCGCTCTGGTAATGGAGCCACGATCGACCGCCGCTGCAGTGGCGCTGAGTTCACTGAAGCCGGCTGCACCGCTGCCCTTCGACGAACTGGCCTCAGATGACCTCTACTACTCCTACCCCTGCACCATTCTCACGCCAGGCGTCGAGGCGGCACTGTCCGCGCGCGTCCGGACGGTGATTCTTTCGAATGTGATCCGGAAGTGAAGCACATCGCCATCGTCGCCTTGCTCGCGTCAGCTGGTGCGGCCTTCGAGGCCCAAACGCCGCAGTTCAGGTCGTCCACCGCGCTGGTACGACTTGAGGTCAGTGTCGCCGACAACGGAGGGGCCGTCCAGGGCCTCACCGCCAGCGACTTCGTCGTCTCTGATGGCGGGGCTCGGCAGAATGTGCGGGTTGTGGAGTCTGCGGACGCACCACTCGATCTGGTGCTCGTCGCGCATCCCATCCCGTCTATCGAGTACACATCGGCGGATCAGGCCTCGCGGATGAGTGCCGGGATATCGGCATTCCTCGAGCAAGTGCAGGAACGAGATCGGCTCGGTGCGATCGCGGCCGGGGCGCCTCCCACCCGCGT
Source organism: Vicinamibacterales bacterium (assembly GCA_046594875.1). Taxonomy (GTDB): domain Bacteria; phylum Acidobacteriota; class Vicinamibacteria; order Vicinamibacterales; family SCN-69-37; genus SYFT01. The sequence continues at coordinate 10,943 of JBKJQX010000241.1, read as the reverse complement.
CCGATCGCTGGAATTCGGGCGGTCCTTGTTCACCGCGGACGCCTTCGGTCATGGGACCTCTGCCGCCCCGTACGATGCCCTCGCGGCGGCACTGCGAGAGTTCGTGGACACTGACCGCCGCCGAGCGCTGGTTGCGTTCACGAACGCGATCGACGGCCGCAGCACCGTCAGCCTCGACGCCCTCACCGAGATGGCGCGACGGCTGGGCCCGGCGTTTGTGCTTGTCGGCAGTCCCGTCAAGATCGAGGAAGAGGTGCACGTGTCTGCAGTGATGGGCGGCACAGGCAGGCAAATTGGCGACGCGGTCGTCGCTGAAATATCCGGCTATGTATTTCCGTTCGCGGTGCAGGCGCTGGCGCGGCGGACCGGCGGGATCACGGTCAATCTCGGTGCGGGCGACCCGGCAAAGATGATTGCGGAGATGTTTACCTGGCTGCGCACGACGTACCTCATCTCCTATTCGCCGCCGACCACCAAAGGCTGGCACCCGATCAGCGTCAAGGTGAACCGCCGCGGCGCGAAGGTCACCGTCCGCGACGGTTACTTCGTGGACTGACACCCATGCGATTACACGAGGCATGAAGGGCTGATAGGAACTCTCTTCGGAGGCCGGGTCTTTAGACCCGGCGACTACGCCGGACCTGAAGGTCCGGCCTCCGGGCAGAGGGACTCTTGCTCCTTCACTTCCTCCATGGCTCGTGTGATATCGGTCGGCACAGTTTCCGGGCGATAATCCAGACACATGTCCACGCTCGACACCCTCGGCCGGCCGCTGCGCAGCCTGCGCCTCTCGGTGACCGACCGGTGCAACCTGCGGTGTCACTACTGCATGCCCGAGGACGAGTACGTGTGGCTGCCCCGAGAGGACGTGCTGTCGTTCGAAGAAACCGTCCAGCTCACGGACCTGTTCGGACAGATGGGTGTGGACCGGGTGCGGTTGACGGGCGGCGAACCGCTTCTGCGTCGCGACCTGCCGTCGCTGGTCGCACAGTTGGCGACGAGGCCGTGGCTCATCGATCTGGCGCTGACCACGAACGGCGTGCTGCTGGCCGACGCCGCGGCCGACCTGAAAGCCGCGGGGCTACATCGTGTGACCGTGAGTCTCGACACCATGCGGCCCGAGCGCTTCACCACGTTGACCCGCAGGGACGCGCTGCCGCAGGTCCTCGCCGGCATCGACGCCGCGCGGCGCGTGGGCTTCGCTGATTTGAAGATCGATTCCGTCATCACCAAGGGCGATAACGACGACGAGTTGGGCGACCTGCTGGAGTACGGGCGATCGGTCGGCGCCGAGGTCAGGTTCATCGAGTACATGGACGTGGGCGGCGCCACACACTGGCGGCCGGACGCCGTGTTCTCGCGTGCGCAGATGCTCGAGCGCCTGGCGTCCATCTACGGCCCCATCGAGTCGCTGCCGAGTGCGGCGTCGGCGCCTGCGGATCGCTTTCAACTGCCCGACGGCCTGGCGTTCGGCATCATCGCGTCTACCACGCAGCCGTTCTGCCGCACCTGTGACCGTGCGCGGCTGACGGCAGATGGTGTGCTGCTGCTCTGCCTCTACGCGCAGCACGGTACGGATCTGCGCCGACCCCTGCGCGCCGGCGCGTCGCCGGAGACGCTACTCAATATGCTGAAGGCCGTCTGGAAGGGCCGCGCCGATCGCGGCGCCGAAGAACGCCGCTCGGTACGCGACCGCGGCACCTACATTCCACTCAGCGTCTTGAAAAAGGACGCGCACCTGGAGATGCACACACGGGGGGGATAGGGCAAGACAGGGCCGTGGGTCCGCTGGTCCGTGGGTGCCATGGTTCGCGGTGGGCGCTTTGCGCCATTCTTTTCATGACAGAAGCCCGGCGCCGAACGGCCCCGCTCCACGAACCTTGGGACCCGCGGACCACCGGACCCGCGGACCCTACTTCTTCATCGCCGCCACAACCTTGGCCGTTCCTCAGGAACAAGTACCCGAAACGCGCGAGGTCGAACGCGCTGATGGAAATGCCGCCACCGAAGTGACCGCCGCCGGTAGACGCCTGCACCTTGCGGCCGTCGAGATCGACCCACGAATTGTCTTACCCCTCCCAGCGCCACGTGCTGGATGCACCGATCGGCGTCATCACTTCGCGGCGCAGGACTTCGGGCAGCGGATCGCGCCAGACGTGGAGCGCGGCCAGGGCCATGACATTGACACGCGTGTCGTTATATTTGAAATGAGTCCCGAGCGCGTAGACCGAGCGCTTCTGCCAGTCCGCCTCTGTCGCGCCCACTGGTCGATCGGCCCAGTCGGGTTTCGTCCAGAGGGTCCCGGACCAGTCACTTGTCTGCCGCAGCAGATGGTCCCAGGTAATCGGCGCATTCGTCTCCGACGCAAACAGGTCCACAGTCGCCGGCATGTACGGCCCCACGCGATCGTTGAGGTCTTTGATGAGCCCGCGGTCGTACGCGAGACCGACGACCGTCGAGAGAAGGTCTTGGTGACGCTGAAGAACGTCATGTCAGGCCGACTGGGCCAGCAGGCCCGAGGACACAAGCGTAAGCGCGATAACGCTGGGAATCAGGCGGGACGATCGTCGGAGCAACATGCGCCGCAGTATACGGCCCACTTCCTAACTTCCTAACTTCCCCAGTTACTTAACGGTGAACCTCCGATAGTCCGTAACCGAATCTGCCTTTGACCAGAGGCCGACGCGGCCGGAGACCGAGGCAGGCAGGTCAAATGTCAGGACCTGCACATCGTTGACCCACCCGGATACCTGGCTGCCTTCGACGTTGAGCCGCAACGTGCGCCACTCCCCGAGCTTGACGGCTACCGGCACGCCGCCGTGGTGCAGGCGCTCTCGCTGGCCGTTCACCACTTTCCACAATGCCGTGTCGCCGTCCTTGGTGTTGTACCGAAACGCATGGTGATTGCCATCCTCGGTCAGGCCAAAAAGCAGCGACGCGAACTGATCCGAGGCGCCGCCGATGAGCCTGAAGTTCACCTGCAGTTCGCCGTCGCCAAACGTCCCCGCCTGGCGAACCACGCCGTACGGAAACTGAAGCCCAGCGAGCACCCGCTTCTCGAACGCGGCAGCCGACGCGGGGAACAACGCGACGGCTTTCTCAGTCAACATCCGCGGCGGTGTCCCCACCTTCCAGTTCGTGCCGTCCACACGCAGGAATCGTTCGCCGGACTCTTCGCGTACGGTCCAGTCGCCGGCGAGCACGGCAAACATCACGGGTTCGGCGCCAACAGGCTCGCCCTTGAGCCACGAGTCGCCCAGTATGGCCGGTGTCGCCTCAACAACCACCGGTTGCGGCAAAGGCAGCGCAGGATCCTGAGGATCCGCCGCGCCACACGCGGCGGTCGCCGCAATCAACAGGACACCGACGAGGCAATTGATTCGCATGTGTGACTCCTGAACCGAGGCACGTAGGGGGACGGGTCTCGACTGTGGAAAACTCCTGGTCTTCAGGTGGTGATATTACGGGAATTTCCCACAGTCGAGACCCGGCCCCGCTCTGCCCGCCTCTTGCGCCAACTGTAGACGACGCGCACGGCCAACAGCACCAGAAGAATAGCGCCGTACAGATACGGCTTGGGCTCGGGCACCTTGGTTTTCCAGATGAAGTGAATCGCGCCCGCCGCGCCGGCCACATAGGCCAGGCGGTGCAGCGTCTGCCATCGCTTCCCCAACCGGCGAATCCAACCCTTGGTGGACGTCAGCGCCAGTGGCAGCATCGCGAAGAACGCGACCATCCCCGACAAAATGAACTTCCGCTTCATCACATCGTCCACCACGGCCTTGAGTTGGCAGTCGGACCAATAGAGGCAGGCCTGGTCGAACAAGATGTAAAACGAGAGATGCGCGAGCGCGTAGGAGAACGCCCAGAGGCCGAGCAGGCGACGCAGCGACTGCAGACGATTCCAACCCGTCACCCGTCGCACAGGGGTGATGGCGAGCGAACACAGCAGGATGACCAGCGCAGCTTCGCCGCTCGTGTGTTCAAGCGTCTCCACGGGATTCACGCCCAGGTCACCCCAGAACGCGTTGTAGAAGAGGTTCGCGCCCGGCCAGGCGCAGGCGGCCCACACCAGCACCTTCACGGCGCGCATCGCGCCCGCCGACATCAGTAGAACTTCTTCAGGTCCATGCCGTCGTAGAGCTTCGACACCTGATCGGCGTAACCGTTGAACATCAGCGTCGGCTTGTTCTTGACGAACGAGCCCAGGCGCGTCTCACGCGACTGGCTCCATCGCGGATGGTCCACCATCGGATTCACGTTGGAATAGAACCCGTACTCCGCCGCGTTCGCGATATTCCACGAGGTCGGCGGCATCTTCTCTACAAAGCTGATGCGAACGATGGATTTGATGCTTTTGAAGCCGTACTTCCAGGGCACCACCAGTCGAATGGGCGCGCCATTCTGATTCGGCAGTTCCTTGCCGAAGATGCCCGTGGCCAGAATCGTGAGCGGATGCATCGCTTCGTCCATGCGCAGGCCTTCGACGTACGGCCAGTCCAGCGATCCCGTGCGTTGGCCGGGCATTTCACCCGGACGCTGCAGCGTGGTGAAGGCGACAAACGCGGCCTTGCCCTGGGGCTGGACGCGCTTGATCAGATCCGCCAGCGGGAATCCCACCCAGGGAATCACAGCCGACCAGGCCTCTACACAGCGGAAGCGATAGATGCGCTCCTCGAGCTGGTGTGGCTTGATCAGATCCTCGAGCGCGTAGTCGGCCGGCTTGGCCACCAGGCCATCAACCTTCACTGTCCACGGCTTCACCTTCAGTTGACCGGCATACCGGGCCGGGTCCGACTTCTGGGTGCCGAATTCGTAGAAGTTGTTGTACTGCGTGACCTGTTCCCACGTGTGGGTGGCTTCGGTCGTGGACAGCGGAGATTTTTTCACGCCGGCGATCGCGGCCTGCGCCCATAGGTCATCACTCAGCAACGACGCTCCGGCGTACGCGCCCAGGGCACCGGCCGCGGCCGTCTGCAGAAACTCGCGGCGCGAGCGGTAGACCGCTTCGGGTGTGATTTCAGATGAACGGATATCCGATGCGCGTTTAATCAGCATGATGGGAGCCTCTGAGCCTGATTCTACCCTGTGAACTCAACTACGCCCGAACGCTGGCGGCGGTTACATCCCGCGGCCGCCCCCTATGTCACGCCGAGAAACCGGGCACTCTCGCGCCAAATGAGGTCGATGGAATCCGACAGCTGATGGCCGTCCGATAACATCCGGAGGTCCACCAACGGACGCCCCACGGCCCATCGCCGGACCATGGCCGGATCCACCGCCTCGTCGCGGTCTCCCTGAAAGACCAGGGTCGGACACCGCGCGGGCAGCGCGAGAGCGTCATACTGCGCCGCGTCTTCATACAGCGTGAAGTTGATTTCCCGCTCTTCGTTCCACGCGTGGTGATGGACGCGCAACGCGCCCGCCTTCCGCCAGGCCTCCACCGAGTGCGGGCCAAACTGACGCAGGCGGTTCCCGCCAAAATCCAGCGCCGGCGCCAACAGCACCAATCGATCAACCCGGCCGGTGAGATCCGCGTTGGCGGCCAGCACCGCGACGAAAGCGCCGAGGCTTGATCCGACGATCGCCACCGGCCCTTCGGGGATGTCCTCGAGCACGTCTCGAACCTGCGCCAGCATGCGCGTGGTCGTCAGCGTCTCAAACGCCGGCTGGTTGAGGTCCGGGCTCGACACACCCACACCTGCGGCGATGAGCCCCCGCCGGAACACTTCGGCTTTTGATGACCCTGGCGACGACGCGAATCCGTGGAGGTAGACGACGTGACGTACAGGAGTAGTCATGCCATCCCCTTCGTCAGATCTTGTTCGTGCAGGTCGGATGACACCGGCACCGCATGCCGGCCTCGCCCTCGGTGTTGTAGTCGTAGCTCAGTTCGTCGCCCTTCCTGATGTTCTTGGACGCACGAATCCAGACGACGTCTTTGATGACTTCGGAGTAACAGTTGCCATTGCAGGAATGATTGATGAACCGCGCAGTGCTGCCGCCGACGTTGCCGTCCCGGAACCAGGCCCGGTTCAGCGTAAAACACCAGATCTGTCCCTTCTTCTGATATTTCGTTTCACGTCGATCCGCTTCCGCGGAAGAGACCTTCTCTCCCGTGTACTGGATGATGCGCTTGTTTTTGTTGATCGGCTCCGACGCGTATACACCCCAGCCCGCAATTCCGGATTTCTTGCGGATGATTCGAACGCCCGTTTCCGTGACCTCTACTCGTGCCCGACGTTTTGCCATGAATCATCTATTCTAACCGAGCACGCGTCTATACTCATGTCTTCCAGGGAGTCCCTTATGCGCATGCTCGTCGTGTCTTGCCTTTTCATCGCGGCTACTGGTGTTGGTGCGCCTGCCTCTGCGCCGCAAGCGCCGGCGTCGATGACGATCCGGGCCGCACGCGTCTTCGACGGCGTCACCGGCCAGTTACATCGGAACGCCGCCGTGACGGTCACGAATGGCCGCATCACCTCTGTCGGGCACGCCGAAGGAGAGGTGATCGACCTTGGGGACGTCACGCTCCTGCCGGGCCTCATCGATGTGCACACGCACATCGACTGGCATTTCGGGCCCGACGGGCGCTATGGCAACCGACCCGACGGCCCGCGGGAAACCCCGGAACAGCGCGACGCGGCGATTGCCGCTAATCTGAAGGCGACGCTCCTGGCCGGATTCACGACGGTGCAGAACCTTGGCAATCGCGGCGATGCGGCCCTGCGGGCAGCGGTCGCGGCTGGGACGCTGGTGGGACCGCGCATCCTGTCGTCGCTGGGACAGCTGCAGCCGGGCACTCGCACACCCGATCAGCTCAGGGAAGCCGTGCGCGCGTCCAAAACCGCGGGTGCCGACGTCATCAAGACCTTTGCCTCAGGCAGCATCCGGGATGGCGGTAAACTCAGCGTCACCCAGGAACAGCTCGATGCCATCTGCGCAGAGGCGCGCGCGCAAGGCCTTCGCGCCGTCGTGCACGCCCATGACCCTGACTCCATCGTTGCGGCGGTGAAGGCTGGGTGCCATCAGATTGAACACGGCGCGTTTGCCGACGACCGCGCGATTGCGGCGATGAAGGCGGCGCATGTCTTTTTTGATCCCAACATCGGACTGGTGCTGCAGAACTACATCGAGAACAAGGCGAAGTTCATGGGCACGGGCAGCTATACCGAGGAGGGGTTTGCGTTCATGGAACGCGCGGTCCCAACGCTCGGGCCGATCTTCAAGAAGGCGCTGGATGCGGGTCTGCGCATGCCACTCGGCACCGATGCCGTGGCCGGCGCCCATGGGCAGAATGCCCGCGAAGCATTTGTGCGCGTGCAGGCGGGCCAGCGGCCAGTGGACGCGCTCATCAGCGCCACGTCGCTCGCGGCGGAATCTTTGGGGATGGGTTCCACACTCGGACGGCTTGCGCCCGGCTATTTGGCGGATATCATTGCGGTGGCGGGCGATCCGACCGAGGACATCGGCGCATTGCGATCAGTGCGATTCGTCATGTCGCAGGGCAAAGTGATTGTGCGGTAACACCATGGATTCCATCATTCGCGGCCAGTATCAACCTCTGGAGAAGCTCGGCTCCGGAGGTATGGGCGACGTCATCAAGGCCAAGGACCTCAAGCTCAACCGGATGGTGGCGCTCAAGTTTCTTCGCGCAGATCACAGCGGCGACCCGACACGGCGGCAGCGCTTCATGCAGGAAGCCCAGGCGGCTTCCGCGCTGAACCATCCCAACATCATCACCATCCACGACGTCATCACGGAAGACGACACCGACATCATGGTGATGGAGATGGTGGCGGGCAAAACGCTGGACGCAATCATTCCGCGCGGCGGCCTTCGCGTGTCGCAGATCATCAATTACAGCGCACAGGTGGCCGACGCGCTTGCTGCCGCGCATGGTGCGGGCATCATCCACCGCGACCTCAAGCCCGGCAATGTCATGGTCACCGAGCGAGACCTGGTGAAATTGCTCGACTTCGGCCTGGCCAAGCTGGCGCCGGGTGCGTTTGCCGAAGACCCGGAAGCCACGGGCCTCACCCCTCTCACCGTCCAGGGCACCATCGTCGGCACCTTGTCATACATGTCGCCGGAGCAGGCGCAGGGCAAGGCGTCGGATGCGCGGGCCGACATTTTTTCGTTTGGCGCCGTGCTCTACGAAATGGCGACGGGCAATCGCGCGTTCACCGGCGAAAACAGCATCAGCACCCTGACCAGCGTCCTGCGCGATGAACCGCGCCGGGTCCTGGACATCACGCCTGAAGTGCCGGTGATCCTCTCGGACATCATCCACAAGTGCCTGCAGAAGGACCCGGATGCCAGGTTCCAGACGATGACCGAGGTGCGCGACGCGCTGATGCGCCTTCGACAACTCTCGGCATCGGGCGTGCTGTATGCCCAGTCGCCTTTGGCGTCGGGCATTATGTCGCAGCCTGTCCTTCCGACATTTGTCGGTGTGCCGGCGGCGGCGATCGAGGCGTCGAAAACGGCTGTGGCTGAGGCCAATCCGGCCGCCGCCGCAGCGAAGAACACTGCTGTTGCAGCCCAAACCGCAAAGGCCGGGGCCGCGGCTGGTTCGAATCGCACCGCCATGATGGCCGGAGCCGCTGTAGTGATCGTCGCACTTGGCGCGGGGGGCTGGTGGTTCAGTTCGCGGCCGGATGCGCCTGTGACGCCGCAGCCTGAGCCTCTGGCAACCGTTCCCGCACCGGCACCAACGCCAGAGCCGGTGGCCGCAACGCCCGAACCCGCGGTGCCACCACCAGCCGCCGCCATGGCGCCCGTCACAGATACCTCGAAGGTCGCGCCGAACACGGCGAAGCCCGCGGGTGTACCTCGGCCAGCTGCGCCGACGACCGCGCGAGGGCGTGGCGCCGCGCCCGCCGTTGCCGCAGCGCCAGTAGCCGAAACTGTCGTCTTGCTCGTGCCGGTGCCCGACGCCCTGCCGATTGCGCTGGAGTTGCAGACCGAAATTCCGCTCGAGGCCACTGCGGGGATGGCGTTGCAGTTCAGGGTGACGAGGGACGTCGTCGTTGGGGGCGAGACAGTGATTGCCAACGGCGCGATCGCGACCGGTGTCATCGTCAGCCATGACAAGAAGAAGGCGACGATTCAACTGAAAACTGTTGATGCGCTCGACGGCACAAAGCTGAACATTCGCGCCACGGCCGGCGCCGGCGCGGATTCGAAGCGGACCATCGAAACGCCAGGCCAAAAATCCAAGACGGCCGTGGTGTCTCCGGGCGCCAGCACTGTCGGCTACCTGTCGGGCCAGCAGGCTGTTCGCCTCAGGAAATAGCTCGTCATCTGAAATCGTGGGATTGCGGTGGCGGCCCCTGGTGTGCCAGCGCCTCAACGCGTTCGGCCTTCACCGAGATGGCGCCGTCCTGATTTTGCAGGACGCCTTCGATCAGCAGATACGGCGCATCCACAACCGTGCGTTTGTGTGACGCAAACACATCGGGCGTGAGGATCGCGTTGGCGATGCCCGTTTCATCCTCCAGCGACAGAAAGACAAACCCCTTTGCCGTGCCCGGCCGCTGCCGCGTGATCACGGCCCCGGCCACACGCACCCGGCGGCCCGGACGTCCGTGCGCCAGATCCACCGCGCGTACCACTCCGCGGGCCGATAGCGTGCGTCGCACCAGTGCCATCGGGTGCGGGCCGATGGTCAACCCCGTCGTGTGGTAATCGGCCTCCACGCGTTCGAGCAGGGACATGGCGGGGAGCGGTGACCCGCGCGCGGAAAAGACGTCGGGTGTCTTTTTCCCTGCCGCCTCGAAAAAGACACCCGACGTCTTTTCCGCATCGTCATCCGACAGCAGCGGCCCCGCGGGGCGGGCAGCGCGTTCGGCCTGCCACAACGCCGATCGGCGATCCCCCCCGAGCGAAGCGAGCGCGCCAGACTCGGCGAGCATGCGCAGTTCATCGCGACGCAGACCTGTGTGTGAACCCAGTTCGTCGAGTGTCCGAAATCGTGAAAAGACACCCGACGTGTTTTTTGTGGCCGCAATTTTGCGGCCAGCCTCGGCGCGCAACCCCTGCACATACATCAGCCCCAGCCGAATGACACCATCATCCTGAATCGTGCACGGCCAGTCGGACGACTGCACATCCACAGGCGCGAACCGCACACCGCGCCGCTGCGCGTCCTTCACAAGCGTGGCCGGCGCATAAAAGCCCATGGGCTGGTTGTTGAGCAACGCCGTGTAAAACGCGGTCGGAAAATGCACCTTTAAGTACGCGCTGGCGTACACGATGAGCGCAAAGCTGGCCGCGTGAGATTCCGGAAAGCCGTACAGTGCGAATGACGAAATCGACAGCACGATCTGATCCGCCACTGCGCCGGTAATGCCGTTGACGGCCATCCCGGCCCGCAGTCGGCCTTCGATGTCCAACATGCGCTTCGCCGATCGCTTGAAGCCCATCGCACGGCGCAGTTCCTCGGCTTCCCCACCGCTGAAATTGGCAATCACCATGGCGATGCGCAGCAACTGCTCCTGGAACAACGGCACCCCCAGCGTGCGCTTCAGCACTGGCTCCAGGCTGGGATGCGCATAAGTCACGGCCTCATCTCCGCGCCGCCGCTTCAGGTACGGATGCACCATCTGTCCCACGATGGGACCCGGGCGAATGAGCGCGACTTCAACAACGATGTCGTAGAAGTGTGTGGGTTTGAGCCGCGGCAGCGTCGCCATCTGCGCGCGAGACTCCACCTGGAAGACCCCCACCGTGTCGGCCGCCTGCAGCATGCGATACACCTCGGGGTCGTCGGGCGGCAGATGCGCCAGGTCTACACCGGTGAGCAGCACCGCCTCTTCGAGCACGGCCATCATGCCCAGGCCCAGCAAATCGACTTTCACGATGCCAAGGTCGGCGCAATCATCCTTGTCCCACTGCACCACCATACGGCCCGGCATCGACGCAGGCTCCAGGGGCACCAC
>JBKJQX010000230.1:0-3720 GCA_046594875.1 Vicinamibacterales bacterium | reverse complement strand
GCGTGAGCCGTTACCGTCGAACAACCTTCATCGCAGGCCGTACGTTGCGCATCGGGTCGTCCTGCCGCGGGCGTTCCGTCACAGAAACCGACGTGAGAATGCCGGGCTCAGGCCCTTCATACTCGGCATCCCAGCGTTGCGCGCGATCCTCTGTAGGCGGGGTTGAGAAACCGCCGGATTCTGGGGATTGCTGCGGTTCGACCTTCGAGTAGTGCGCCGCGCTTTTGCGCAAACTCTTTCAGTTTCCGATTTGATTGGTAGGTGGGAGCCGGCATTGTCGCCCGGCCCATTGCTGAGGTGCCCGCGTATCCTGCTGGCAGACGCCAGACAGACGAAGGCCCGGACACATTCTTGGCAGAACCCCGGGCCTTCCGCGCGCGCGGCATGGAGACGCGTTTGCCACGCCTTTATGCCAGTATCGCGCCGCCCTGTCCAGTGCGCTGCGGGGGAGCGTGGAGGCAGGGGCGCAGTCGTATCGACTCTACAATTGTGTGCGGTGCGCCGCGCAGGTCCGGATCTGTCGCGACTGTGACCGCGGCAATCAGTACTGTGCCGGCGGCTGTGCCCGGATCCGCCGCGGCGAGTCGATGCGTCGCGCGGGCGCCCGCTTCCAGTCGAGCTTCCGCGGTGCGCTGCTCCATGCCGCCCGGCAAAGCACCTGGCGTGCACGTCGAATACAGAAAGTGACGCATCAGGGTTCCGTCCCCGGCATCGACGCGGCGATAGTGTTGGTCATTCACCCCACGACCGAGAACTCCGATGTCAAACCTGCCGCGTTGCACTCACCAGCATCGTCACTCTGCCGCCAGCGCGTGGTACCGACGTTGCAGCAGTGCAGTTTCTGTTGGCGTGCGCTATCGACCTTCGCGCGCCGGGGTCCACTGCGCGGCGGTCCGTAAGTCCGGGTCGGAGCGATGATCAGCCGGGCCCTGGAAGCGGAGATTCTGCGCCTGCATCACGGCGAGCATTGGCTAATCGGAACCATCGCCACGCAACTGCGGGTCCATCACAGTACGGTGCGCCGGGTGCTGGCTCAGGCCGGAGTGCCGCTGGCGCCGCTGACAGTGCGGGCGTCGATCGCGGCACCGTACGTCGCCTTCATGATCGAGACGCTGACCAAATATCCGACGCTGCGCGCCAGTCGGCTATACCAGATGGTGCGTGAGCGCGGGTATCCCGGCGCCCCCGATCACTTCCGGGGGATCGTGGCGCAACTGCGTCCGCGCCGCGCCGCCGAAGCGTACTTGCGTCTGCGCACCTTGCCGGGGGAACAGGCGCAGGTCGATTGGGCGCATTTCGGGCCGCTGCGGATCGGTCGCGCCGTGCGCCCGCTGATGGCCTTCGTGATGGTGCTGTCGTACTCGCGCCAGTTGTTCCTGCGCTTCTATCCGGGGGCGGCGATGAACTACTTTATCGGCGGCCATGTCGAGGCATTTGCCGCCTTCACCGCCGTCCCCAGGGTCCTGCTCTACGACAATTTGAAGAGCGCGGTGCTCGAACGCCAAGGCGAGGCGATTCGCTTCAATCCGACGCTGCTGGAGTTGGCGGCGCACTACCGCTTCGAGCCGCGGCCGGTGGCGGTGGCGCGCGGCAATGAGAAGGGCCGTGTAGAGCGCGCGATTCGTTTCGTGCGCGATGCCTTCTTCGCTGCACGCATCTTCCGCGACCTGGAGGACCTGAACGCGCAGGCCGACGCCTGGTGTCAGGGTGCGGCCGCCGAGCGGTTGTGTCCGGAGGATCGCGTGCGCACCGTGCGCGTGGTGTTCGCCGAAGAACAGCCGCGGCTGCTAGCGCTGCCCGCGCAGCCGTTCCCGACCACGCAGCCGATCGCAGTGGAGGCCGGGAAGACGCCGTACGTGCGCTTCGACCTGAACGACTACTCGATCCCGCACACGCATGTGCTGCGCACCCTGACCGTGCTGGCGACCCTCGACACCGTACGCATCGTCGACGGCCAGACCTTGCTGGCCAATCACCCGCGTTGCTTCGATCGCGGGCAGCAGATCGAGGTCCGCGCTCATGTCGAAAGCCTGGTCGCGCACAAACGCGCCGGGCGGGCGCATCGCGCGCAGGATCGCCTGCACCACGCTACACCCAGCGCCCAGGCGTTGTTCCTGCGCGCCGCCGCGCAGGGTGTGCATCTGGGTGTGCTCACCCGCGGGCTGTTGGTCCTGCTCGAGAGCCACGGCGCCAGTGCGCTGGAAGCAGCCATGGCCGCAGCCTTGGCCGAAGATGCCGCCCATCTCGGCGGCGTGCGCCACTTCATCGACGCCCATGCCCACGCCCGGGGACAGCGCCCGCCCATCGCGGTAGTCCTGCCCAACGACCCGCGCTTGCACACCATCAACGTCCGCCCGCAGTCGCTGAGCGCCTACGAACAACTCACCCCGGAGACTCCCAATGAGCACATCATCAACCCCGAACCTCAACCTTGAAACGGCACGCCAGCGCCTGCGCCAACTCGGCCTCTACGGGCTGCTCGCGCAAACCGAAACGGTGCTGCACGAACCGTGGTTCGCCAAAGTGCTCGACATCGAAGACGCCGAGCGCGCCCGCCGCTCGCTCAAGCGCCGGCTCGAAGAGGCCCGCCTGGGCGCCTTCAAGCCCGTCGCTGATTTCGACTGGGCGTGGCCCACCAAGTGTGACCGCAGTCTGGTCGACGAACTGTTCTCGCTGGCCTTCGTCGAGGAAGCCGCCAACGTGGTCCTGATCGGCAGCAATGGCCTGGGCAAGACCATGCTGCTCAAGAACCTCGCCTACCAGGCCGTCATGCACGGCCATACCGCGCGTTTCACTCTCGCCTCCGACATGCTGCACGACCTCGCTGCCCAGAAGACCACCACCGCGCTCACCTCGCGGCTGCGCCGTTACACCACACCGACCGTCCTGGCCATCGACGAAGTTGGCTACCTGTCCTATGACGCGCGCTACGCCGACCTGTTCTTCGAGGTAGTGACCCGGCGCTACCTGAGCCGGCCAATCCTGCTCACTACGAACAAGGTCTTTGGCGACTGGACTCAGGTCTTCCCCAATGCCGCCTGCGTCGTCACCCTCATCGACCGCCTCATGCATCGGGCCGAGATCGTCGCTCTCGAAGGCGAGAGTTACCGCCTCAAGGAAGCCAGGGAGCGGGCCACGCGCAAGGCCAAGGCCCGCACTCCAGCGTCGCGTAAAGCGCGCTGACTGCCATGCTGCAGCCCAACGATCTGCCCCTGCTGTGTCTGCCGGTCGACCTCTCTGACGAGGCGGCAGCCAAGTTCGTGGAATTCCTCCACGAGCTGACCGCGGCGATGGAGCGCCACTACTGCGCGCAGTTGCTGCGCTACAACCACCCGCACGACATCGGGCAGCGGGATCTCGATTTCCCATCGGCGCCGTCAGCGGCGACGAATGATCCACCGTTCTGATCAGCTAAACGTTGCCCGCCGACTCGCCAAACTCCGATTAGCGTCTCAACACCAAAAGCGCGCCTCACCACCAAAATGACGCGCTTCTTCATCCCCGCTAACAATCCTCCATTGCAGACAGGAACTGCCGGCGCTCGGTCGCTGGCATCGTCCAATACGCTTCGGTGAATCGTTGGAGGTCCGTGGTGAAATTCACCCGCGTTCGTGAATTCGCGATCAGTCGTTTCAACTCTTCGTCGTTGGTCATCATGTCGGCTCCGGACGTGAGGCGCCCCCGGCAACCGTGGCGGCCATGAACGCCGCGAACTGCGGA
>JBKJQX010000261.1:0-3083 GCA_046594875.1 Vicinamibacterales bacterium | reverse complement strand
CGCGAGCGCAGGCGCTTCCACGCCACGTCGCGGTTGCTGTGCTGGCTGCGGCTGTCCTGGCACTGCACCACGATGTTGGTCGGGATGTGCGTGAGCCGCACGGCCGAGTCGGTCTTGTTGATGTGCTGGCCGCCCGCGCCCGAGGCGCGGAAGGTGTCGGTGCGCACGTCGGCCGGGTTGATGTCGATCTCGATCGAGTCGTCGACCTCCGGGTAGACGAAGACGCTGGCGAACGAGGTGTGGCGGCCACCCGAGGAATCGAACGGGCTCTTGCGCACCAGGCGGTGCACGCCGGTCTCGGTGCGCAGATGCCCGTAAGCGTACTCGCCGCCGATCTTGACCGACGCGCTCTTCAGCCCCGCGACTTCGCCGGACGATTCTTCAAGCAATTCGACGGTGTAACCCTTGCGTTCGCAATAGCGCATGTACATGCGCAGCAGCATCGATGCCCAGTCCTGCGCTTCGGTGCCACCGGAACCTGCGTTGATGTCGATGAAGCTGTTGCTGGGGTCCATCGGATGATTGAACATCCGCTGGAATTCCAGTTTGGCGACCGCGTCCTCGACGGTGGCGGAGTCGGTCGAGACGGCCCGCAACGTGTCGTCATCGCCCTCGGCCTTGGCCATCTCGAATAGTTCAGTGCCGTCCTTCAGCCGCCCGTCGATGTCGCGGAGATTGACGACGATGCCTTCGAGCAGCTTTTTCTCGCGCCCCAGTTCCTGTGCGTGCTTGGGGTCGTCCCAGACCTTGGAATCTTCGAGTTCGCGCGATACCTCGGTCAGCCGTGCGGATTTCGCGTCGAAGTCAAAGATACCTCCGCAGTTCGGCAGCCCTGACGGACAGCGACGAGAGAGTGGTCTGGATCTGGTTGACTTGTTCGGCTTCCATGGCTTTCGATCGATGCAGTGCAATGCGCGATTATAACCGCTGACAGACGGCGGGCCGGTGCGTCGGCGGAGTCCATTCCAATTGAGGTATGAGTCTGAACGAGGCCTGCGAGGAGTGTGAATCAGGCGACACGTTTGGATCGACCGTGGATGGATTGGAAGAGTTTGGTTCTGGCGTTGTTGAGTTGCAGTGCGGCTTCGTTGTCAGTGGTGGCGGCGGCGAGGGCGTCGAGTTGGGCGAAGGTGATGCTCGGCTTGAGGCAGGTTGCTGCGTCCGGCAGAGAGCGCAATTTGGTGTAGGGCGTCATCATGTTTTTGGGCAGGTAGAGCTTGCGGACTTTGCCTTTGGCGTCGCGCACCACGGTCGGGAAGAAGCAGGGTCGGTGGAAGTTGATGTAGGGATTGAGATACGCCTCGCAGAAGGCGTTAACCTGGGTGGCAAAGTGCTGCGGGATGTGGCCGTAGCCGAATACTTTGCGCACGATGGCACCGTTCTTGGTTTCGGCCAGACCGTTGTCGTTGCTGTGGCGCGGACGTGACTTGGTGAACTCGACACGGAGCTTATCGAGCAGTTCAGCGACGGTGTAATTGATGTACTCGGAGCCGTTGTCGGCATGGAAGCCGAGGATGACGAAGGGGAAGCCGGCGAGCATCTGCTGGAGGACCGGCAGCAGGTAAATCTCACTCAGGCGCTCGCAGGTGGCGACAATCTCGAACTGGGTGGCGCAGTCCACGGCATTGATGTGGTAGAGCCCCTTGCGACCGTCCTGGTCGCCCTGATGCACACTGTCGATACGGATGTAGCCAGGACGGCCGTCGGCGGTGGGTGCGCGGCGTTCGCCGATCGACACGGCTTGGCCTTTGGTCTTGGTCCAGTGCGTGCGCACCACTTGGTAATCGGCCTGCCGGCGCAGGTTGTACAGATGGGCCACCGAGAGCATGGCCAAGCGCTTGTAGCGTCGATCACCATAGACGGTGTAAGCGCGCTGCAGCAGGCAGCGGGTGGCCGGCCCGGACAGGGTGTTATGCAAGGCGTCGGTCTGTGCCAGCAGCTTCACATCAGCGGCGGTGAACTTGCGACGAAAGCCAGTCACCGGCGACCGGTAGCGCTTGGTCAGCGGCGTCGTCGGACGATAGCGGCCAACCAGCCTGGTTAGCTGTTGCCGCGAGTAGCCGGTGATGCGTTCCAGGTAGCGCAGTACCACCCCCTTGTCGATCCGCCGCAATTGGCGATAAGTAAAACGCTGCAGCACGGTGCTGATCAAACCATAGCGCTGCACATCGTTGCTGATGACTTGAAAAACCACCGTAAGCGTCCCTTCGAGAAAGGCGCGAAGCTGCGCCACCGTCTTGAGCTGCGATTCGTTCATATCGATCACCATGGGGTGGATGATCGACCTGGAGACTATGCTTCAGACTCATACCCCATTGGAAATACGAACCACCGTTCAGACTCATACCATGTTGGAAGAGACTGAAACTTGCATAGTTCGACATTCGCTGTCATCCTGCGCCGCCCGTTTTTTTCCCTGCCACGATGCAATTCACTGTTTCGCACACCGATGGACGCGCCCGCCGCGGCGCACTGACGCTCAATCATGGCGTGGTGCAGACCCCTGTGTTCATGCCGGTCGGCACCTACGGCACTGTCAAGGCGATGGCGCCGAACGAGCTCGAGGCGATCGGCGCGCAGATCGTTCTCGGCAACACATTCCACCTGTGGTTGCGTCCCGGGCTCGATGTCATCGGCAAGCACCAGGGTCTGCACCGGTTCATGGGATGGCATCGGCCGCTGCTCACTGATTCCGGCGGTTTCCAGGTGTTCAGCCTGGGCGCAATGCGCAAGATCGCCGAGGAGGGTGTCAAGTTCGCGTCGCCGATCAATGGCGACAAGTTGCTGCTGACGCCTGAAATTTCGATGCAGGTCCAGCTCGTTCTCAACTCCGACATCGCGATGATCTTCGACGATTGCACACCCTACCCGGCAACGCACGACGAAGCGGCAGCGTCGATGCAGATGTCGTTGCGCTGGGCGCGCCGCTCGCGCGACGAGTTCGACCGGCTCGGCAACCCCAATGCCTTGTTCGGAATCGTCCAGGCCGGCGCGCGAAATGTCGCGCAGGTCTTCGTACATTCCCCCCTGGACGATTCCGAACAAGGCATTGGGGTTGCCGAGCCGGTCGAACTCGTCGCGCG
>JBKJQX010000154.1:0-10816 GCA_046594875.1 Vicinamibacterales bacterium | reverse complement strand
GACACTACCTGCGACGAAGGCCTGCGCCGAAAATCCAAACACGCCGAGAAACGCCACACATGTGAACAGGGGCAGCAGAGTCATCAGGAGCTGCGGCTCGGCGTAGAGCGGGTGAAGCACCTTGAACAGAAGGCTCTCGCTGTCGGCCATGGTACGACTCAGAAAACCGCCCGCCCCATCGGGCGCGACATGCGTCGCGCTCATGATCTCGAGGGTCCAACGGGCGAAACTCGCCTGATCAGTGCCGGGCTCCACGGCGGGCAGGACTGAGAGCTTTATGACTACCGTCGCGAGAAAGACCAAGGCGACTAGCAAGACACCGACACGGCCCTGCTTTTTCGAACGTCCAGATGAAGCTGGCATCATGGCGAGTATCCTATCGTGGCTGGGAACCTGGGGGGACAAAGGGGGTATCCGAGACAGCCTTGGGTAATGTGCCCAAGGTCTGACACCGAGCGAGGCAGGTCGCTTCATCGGATGGTGCCACGACCGGACCTTGGGATAGGCTCTCTTCTGAGTTACTACCGATGATTGGCACAAAGAAGGTCGTTGTTGTTCTGCCGGCGTACAACGCAGAGCAGACGATCGAGCGAAGCTACCGCGAGATCCCATTCGACATCGTGGATGAAATCATCCTGGTGGACGACGCGAGTCGCGACAACACGGTACAAATCGCGCGTGATCTTGGCATTCGTCACGTCCTGGTGCATCCGCGAAACCGGGGGTATGGCGGGAACCAGAAGACCTGCTACGAACACGCGCTGAACCTGGGGGCAGACATCGTCATCATGTTGCACCCGGACTATCAATACACGCCGAAATTGATCACGGCCATGGCGTCGATCATCGCCCTCGACGTGTATCCCGTCGTCTTTGGCTCACGCATTCTGGGCAAGGGTGCGTTGATCGGCGGAATGCCGCGATACAAGTACATCGCGAACCGCGTGCTCACGGCACTGCAGAACGTACTGCTTGGCCAAAAACTCTCGGAATATCACACCGGCTACCGGGCCTACTCCCGGCAGGTACTTGAGACCATTCCGTTTCAGAAGAACTCGGACGATTTTGTGTTCGATAACCAAGTGGTGGCACAGATCTTTTCCTGCGGTTTTGAGATCGCGGAAATTACGTGTCCCACGAAGTACTTCGCAGAGGCCTCCTCGATTGGGCTGCAACGAAGCATCACCTACGGGATGGGAGTGTTGGGGGTCTCGTTTCGTTCCTGGTGCCATCGCTGCGGCATTCGCAGTTGGGAACTCCTGGTGCCGCACAAACGCACACCGGCGCCGCCTACTTGAGAATCTCCCGAATCACCTTGCCGTGCACATCGGTCAAACGCATGTCGCGGCCGTTAAACCGGTAGGTCAGTTTCTCGTAATCGAGTCCGAGCAGGTGCAGGATAGTGGCGTGGAGTTCGTACACCGACTTCGCGTTCTCCACCGCCTGGTAACCGTAGTGGTCGGTGGCGCCGACCACGGTGCCGCCCTTCACGCCACCGCCGGCCAGCCACACGCTGAAGCCCTTGTTGTTATGGTCGCGCCCGTCCATGCGCTCTGAAATCGGCAACCGCCCGAACTCGCCGTGCCACACGATGAGCGTGTCTTCGAACATGCCGCGGCTCTTGAGGTCCTTGATCAGTCCGGCCAGCGGCTTGTCGGTCTCGGCGCAGTGCAGGCCGTGGTTGCCCTTCAAGTCCCAATGCGCGTCCCAACTCGGTTCGAAGTTGCCGCCACCCGAAAAAATCTGCACATACCGCACGCCGCGCTCCACCATGCGGCGGGCCATCAAAGCCTGGCGGCCGAAGTAGTCGGTGGGTTCGACGCCAATGCCATAGAGGTTTCTGGTGGCAGCCGATTCCTGCCCCAGATCAATCGCCTCGGGCGCGTGCGTCTGCATGCGGAACGCCAGCTCGTACGAAAACACGCGTGCCGACAACTCGCTGTCGAGCGGATGCAGGTCGCCATGTTTTTCGTTCAACTCGGCCAGCATGCGCAGCCACCGCTGCTGCTCTTCAGGCGTGCGGCCGGCCGGGGGCTTGAGGTCCACAATGGGCGACCCCTTGTCACGGATCTGGGTGCCTTGATACGCCGCGGGCAAGTAGCCATTGGACCAGTTCGGCGGCCCGTTGATCGGCCCGCCACGATGGTCGGTAAAGACGATGAACCCCGGGAGGTTCTGGTTTTCACTACCCAGGCCGTAGGTCACCCAACTGCCGACGCTTGGGCTGCCGGCCAGAATCGTGCCGGTATTCATCTGGAACAGCGCGGGTCCGTGCGCCGGACTGACGCCGTACATCGATCGGATCAGCGCGATGTCGTCCACATGCTGCGCCATGTGGGGAAACAGCTCGGACACTTCCATGCCGGACTGGCCATGTTTCTTGAAGGCCCACGGCGACGGCATCAATCCGCCCGGATTGCCCATCACGGTGCGCACTTCCCCCACGTCCTTCATCGTCTCGCCCTGCCACTTCACGAGATTGGGCTTGGGGTCCCACGTATCGATGTGGCTGACGCCGCCGTAGCAAAAAATTGAAATGACGGCTTTGGCCTTTGCAGGAAGCGGCGCAGGTTTGGGTGTGAGAGGATTGCGCGCTTGCGCATCCAGCACGTTCTGCGACAGCAGGTCCGCAAAGGCGAGACCGGCAATGCCGCCACCGAGCCGGCCCAGCAGTTCACGCCGCGTGTACTGGAGCTTCTCGACGTGTCCGCAGCCGTGATGATGGTGATGCTTCATGGCCGGTACAGAAATTCATTGAGGTTCAACAACACGTGACAGAACTCAGCCAGTCCCTTCGGGCTTTCCGCGATGAAGGCTGCGCCGCGCTTCAGGTCCATTGCGTCAGCCGGCCGGCCCAGCGCGAGCCACACGGCGCGCTTCACCTGCGCGGCCGGGTCGGAGCCCGCCTCGCGAGCGACACGCTCGGCAAACTTGCCGGCCTGGAACAGCACCATCTGGTTGTTCATCAGGATCAGGGCCTGAGGCGCAATGGTGGTGCGGTTGCGGCGGTCGATGGAATTGATCAGATTGGGCTGATCAAACGTCTCGAACATCGGATACCGGATGCTGCGCTTGGAAAACACGTACAGGCTTCGTCGCCACGTGGAAGGGTCGCTGTCGGGCTTGCCCTTCCAATCGCGGTTTGAACTCTTTTCAAACAGGTCGGGGTCGATGAACGGGAAGATCGACGGGCCGCCGATCGAAGGCTCAAGCGTGCCCGCGGCGGACAGGATGCTGTCGCGGATCACTTCGGCTTCAAGGCGCACTCGTGGCATGCGCCAGAACATCCGATTCTCGGGATCGACGCCGTAGTTGGCCGTTGTATCGCTGGTCGCCATGCGATACGTCGTCGACGTGAGCATCAGCCGATGCATGGCCTTCAGGCTCCAGCCCTGGCTCATGAATTCGGCCGCGAGCCAGTCAAGCAACTGCGGATGCGACGGCGCCTCTCCCATTTTCCCGAAGCTGCTCGGTGTGCGGACGATACCCTCGCCGAAATGGTGCTGCCAGAGGCGGTTGACCATCACGCGCGCAGTCAGTGGATTGTCGTTCGACACCAGCCACTCGGCAAACCCACGGCGACGCCAGCTCGACTTGGCGTCTGCGGGCGGCTCAGGGAAGGTCCATTCATCACGCCTGGCGACCGACAACACACCAGGCGTCATTGCGGACCCTCGCGCATCGGGGCTGCCGCGGTGCAGGAAGAACACCGCCCCGGGCACGCGGCTCCGCTCGCCGATGGCCCGCGCGGTGGGCAGGCGTCGCGGCTCCTGGTCGTCGAGCGCGTCAATCTCGGCCTTGACCGCCGCGTGTTTCGCCTGAACCTCGGCGGGCATCAGGGCGACGACGTCCTTCTCGGTAATGAGCTTGCGAAGCGACGTGATCCCGACGGTGTCTTCGATCTGCTTCGCGTTGAGTCGCTGCCCCTCGGTGCGCTGGTCGGCGGGGGTCTTCCACGCTTCCTGCATGTAGGGCGACAGCTTCGCGATTTCGCGGTCGACCAGGATCTGATGATAGGGCTTCTCGATGGCCGTCTTCGCAACCCGCAGCGGCTTCTGCAAGGCTTCAATCCGCTGCGTCTCGGCACGATGGGCCGCCACCTCATGCGCCGGGACGAGAGGATGCTCCACACTGGTCGTGGGGTCAAAAATCGACTGGATGCGGTAGTAGTCCTTCTGTGGGATGGGATCGAACTTGTGATTGTGGCAGCGCGCACACCCCACCGTCATCCCCATAAATGTCAGCGAGGTCGTGGTCACGAGGTCGTCCACGGCGTCAAGCCGATTGCCGCCGCCCTCCGGTCCCAGGCGAAGATAGCCGGTGGCAATCATCGCTTCGTCCGAGCCGGGCGCGTACTCATCTCCCGCCAGCTGCTCCTTCACGAACGTGTCGTAGGGCTTGTCGCTGTTGAACGCGTTCACCACGTAATCGCGGTACCGGTACATCTCTGCCCGGTCCACGTCGAACTCGTACCCCCCGGAATCGGCGTACCGCACCAGATCCATCCAGTGACGCGCCCAGCGCTCGCCGTAGTGCGGCGATGCGAGAAGCCGGTCGACCAGCGCGGGCCAGGCCGTGGGCGACGAGTCGTTGACGAAGGCGTCCGATTCAGCCGGCGTCGGCGGCAGGCCCAGCACGTCAAGGTAGGCTCGGCGGACGAGCGTGCGTTTATCGGCGGCCGACACCGGCGTCAGGCCCTTGCGCGACATCGCCTCGAGGATAAATGCGTCGATGGGATTTGCGGACCAGCCCTCACGCGTGACCCCTGGGACGGCGGGGCGCACCACCGGCGTGAACGCCCAATACTGCCGTTCACTCTCAGTAATCGGGCGCTCTTCGCGCTTGCGAAGCTCCTCGGTATCGGTGCCACCCCCGCCGGTGGCCGAGGGGACGGTCGCCCACGAGGCACCGGCCTCAATCCACAACCGGATGGTGCGCCGCTGCGCCTCGCTCAACGGCGGGGCGTCTTCGGGCATCTTCAGATCGCCGTCGTGCATGATGGCCTTGTAGAGCAGGCTCGCGGCCGGCTGGTGGGCCACCACGGCGCGTCCGGTCCGTCCGCCTTTTTGCAGGCCCGCCTCGGTTCTCAGATCGAGGCCGCCGTCTTTGGCATCGCCGTGGCACTCGATGCAGGTCTTCTGGACGAGCTGGAATACGTCGGCCGCGAGTTGATCGGGCGTCCGGGTATCCTGCGGCGCTTCCTGCCACGTGCCCGACAATGGGGCCGCGCGTTCCGCACGCACCGTCACCACCACACCCCAGGCAAGCACCGTCGCAAGGCCTGCGGCCGTCACGGCGCCCGAACCAAAGAACCATCGTCTCAGCATCAACATCTGCTCCTGGCTACGAGTGTCCAAATGGTCGCTCAGCCCCGGCCGGCAGTCAATGACTACAAGGTCTCCAGTGCGCTCTGACGGATGGCGTCAGTATATGATCCGGCTCATGTCGCAGAAGCTTCGAACCTCTCTCGTTTTGTCTCTCGCCGGACTCGCGGTCATGGTAGCCGCCGTCTCTGCCAGAACCGTCGTCACGCCTTCTGCCCAGGCCGGCCGCTGGACCATTCCGACCGGGGGCGCCGCTGAAACAAACCCGCTGCCGGTCAACGCCGCCACACTCGCCGGCGGCAAGAAATTGTTTGCGGCCAAGTGCGAGCGATGTCATGGCGCTGCGGGCAAGGGCGATGGTCCGGACGCCGACGCCAAGTACGCGGCCGATATGGACCTGACCAACCCGGCGCGCGCGTCGCGCAATTCTGACGGCACGGTGTTCTACAAGATCTGGAACGGGCGCTCGAACCCGAAGATGCCGGCCTTCTCGGAAGACACCTCAAAAGAACAGGTGTGGGCCATCGTCACCTACGCCCAGTCATTGCGGAAGCCCCCGTCGGGGTCCTGAGGTCCTGGGGTCCAGGGGTCCGCAGTTCCCAATTTCCTAACTTCCCCACTTCCCCATGTCCGTCGCCTCGTCTGATCCTGCCGGCCGGTTTGAACAGCGACTCTTCATCGCGGCCAAGCCGGCTGACGTGTTCGCGTGTTTTTTCGATCATGCCGCGCTGCAGGTCTGGTGGCAGGTGACGCACGCGGTGGTCACGCCGGTGCCGTTTGGCGTGTATGCCATCGAATGGGCGCCGACGTCGTACCGCGACGACCTGCTGGGGCCGCTGGGAGGCGTCTTCCACGGGACGGTGGTGGACGTACGCCCGGGCCAGCAGTTCCTCGTCGCCGACTGCTGGTGGGTGCCACCCGAGGGGGACGCACTGGGGCCGATGGCGCTGCACGTCAGTTGCCAGCCTGAAGGCACGGGCTGCCGGTTGGTGGTGCGCCAGGACGGCTACGAGCCGTCGCCGCGGTGGCGGCGGTACTACGCGGTCGCGTCGCGCAGTTGGCAACTCTCGCTGACCGCGCTTCGGCGCCGGGCCGAAGAGCGCCATTCGGCGCACTCAGCCCGCTGACGCGCCGGCGGTGCCCACCTTGAGCGCCTTCGCCAGTCCGATGGCGAGCGGCGCAGCCAGGAAACTCAAGAGCGCCCCCATCTTGGCTTGATCGAGGTACGGCGAGGTGATCGGAAACGCCGCAGTTGTGAAAAATAGCGCGACGGTGAATCCGATCCCTGCGGCAACACCAATCACGACCATCGAGCGCTTTTCCAGGCCGACGGCTCTGGGAAATCCGAACGCGCCGGCAATCATCGCAAACGCAACAATGCCGAGCGGCTTGCCTACAACCAGGCTGCCCAACACCATCCAGGTCACCTCACCAACCGACGAGAGCGGCACCCCCGCGTTGACAAGCCCGAAGAGCAGCAGGACCACCTGGACCGGCGACTTCCACCAATGCTCGAACTCGTTCATGGTGTCGTGCCGCTTGCCTTCCTTCTCGGCAAACAAACCGAGGTCGAACCTGGCGTGCGGCATGAACGGCACGATCGGCACCAGCGCCAGTGCGGGGTGAAGTCCGCCGACGTAGAGCCCAATCCACGACATCACCCCCGGCCCCATGAGGTAGACCCAGAAGTTACCGACCCGGCGCCGGCGCAGGATCCAGGCCAACGCAATGGCACCAGACAACCACAGTGTGAGCATGCCGAGGGCAAGTGGTGCGCTTGGATAAAAGATCGCGAGGATGATCAACCCCATCGCGTCGTCGGCAATGGCCAGCAGCAGAAGAAACGGGATCGCCGGGTGGCCCGTGGGAAAAATCATCCTCGCCACGAGGTACGAAAATGCGATGTCGGTGGCGCAGGGGATGGCCCAGCCCCGTACCACCTCCATGTCGTTGATGGCGTACGCCGACATCACAAACAGGCCGGCCGGCATCACCATGCCACCGATGGCCGCGAAGACGGGGACGGCGGCCTGCTTGGGCGACGCCAACGGCCCGCCAGGCAACATCGCCTCCACTACTTCCTTGGTGGCCAGCGCAAAAAAGAACACCATGCCGACGTCGTTGACGCCGAAGTGCAGCAGGTGCGCGAACGACTCGTAGGCCGGGTAATTCAGGTTGGCCCAGACAAGCGCAATCAGGCTGCCGCCGATCAGCAGGAGTGAATTGTCGAGGATGAACTGGATGACCCCGTTCTGATCTGGCTGCTGTGTCATTCGCTCACATCCGCTCGACGACCAGGAAGTTATCGGCCTCTTGACCCAGGCCGGCGTGCATGGCCACAAACACGATGGTTTCGCCCACGGGCACAAGCGCCCGCGCCAGCAACATCTCACGCACGGCCGGCAGTGTCGCGGCCGGCGTCAGCATCGGCGTCACGCCCCAGACCAGCTCGAGCCTGGCGGCGGTCTGTGGGTTCGGTGTGGCCGCGATGATTCGTGACGCCGGGCGCAGGGCCGCCAGCACGCGCGGCGTCATGCCCCTCTTGGTGACGGCCACGATCGCCGTCGCGCCGGCGCGCCGAGCCAGCGTCACCGCCGCTTCGCACAAGGCCAGCCCATGCCGGCTTGCGATCACCGCGTCGGGCGGAACCACGATCCCACCGTGACCACCGGCCAGGGCCATGTCACGTTCGGCTTGCTCAATGATGGCGGCGAGCGTGGCCACCACACGCACCGGATGGCGGCCCACGGCCGTTTCCCCCGACAGCATGATGGCGTCTGCGCCCTCGTCCACGGCATGTGTCGCGTCGGTCACTTCAGCCCGGGTGGGCCGCGACGACAGTCGCATCGACTCCAGCACTTCCGTGGCCACGATCACCGGCACGCCTCGCCGCCGCGCGGCCAGCAGGATGCGCCGCTGGACGGCCGGCACGCGCTCGAGCGGCATCTCAATACCGAGGTCGCCGCGCGCGATCATCACGGCGTCACTGACGGCCACGATCTCGTCAATGCGCTCCACCGCCGAGGGCCGTTCGATCTTGGCGATGATCGGCATGTCGGCCGCCCCTGCTGCCGCGGCTGCCGCGCGCGCCTGCACCACATCGTCGGGCGACTGCACAAAACTGAGCGCCACGGCGTCGACGCCCATGGCGATGCCTGCCTGCAGGTCGTCACGGTCCTTGGGAGTCATCGCCGGTGTCTGCATGACGACGCCGGGTGCGGCAATCCCCTTGCGGCTGTCGAGCACACCGCCCTCGATGACTCTGGCCATCAATCGCCCTGGTCCCACACCGGTCACCACCAGTTCGAGCCGGCCATCGTCGAGCAGCAGGCGCTGGCCCGGCGCAACAGAGGAGAACAACGGCGCAAAGGACGTTGGGATGCGGTCTGGCCCACCCTCGTCGTCGCCCAGCGTCATCAGGACCTCGGCGCCGGCTGTCAGCGTGAGTGGTGATGCGAGGCGGCCTGTCCGAATCTTCGGGCCGGACAGGTCCTGGAACACGAGCATGTTGCGGCCCGCTGCCTGTGCCTGTTCGCGAACTGCGCAGCACGCGGCCGCGTGTTCCTCGGCCGTGCCGTGAGAAAAATTCAGCCGGCACACATCCACGCCCGCCGCAATCATGGCGCCGATCACCGCACCGTCGATGGTGGCCGGGCCGAGCGTGGCGATGATCTTGGTGCGTCTCATGGGCAAAGTGTCTGAGGCAGCGTACAATCCCGGAAGCGGGACGGGCAAGGGCCGAGGAGACATTATTGTGAAAACGCGATTCATGGGAGCGGTGCTGGCCGCTCTGGTGCTGGTGGCGGCGCCTGCGTGCGCTCAAACGTCCGAGATCGAGGCGCTGCGAAGAGAGTTGGCGGCGGTCAAAGAGGACCTGGCCAATTTGCGCGCCTCGCTTGGCCGCCCGCGGCCCGAGGTCGATCTCACGGGTGCGCCGACCAAAGGCAACCCCGACGCCCAGGTCGCGCTGGTGGAATTTTCAGACTACGAATGCCCGTTCTGCATCCGGCACTTCCGCGAGACGATGCCGATGATTGAAAAGAACTACATCGCCACAGGGAAGATCCTGTATGCCTTCCGCGACTTTCCCATCGACGTGCTGCATCCGCAGGCGGTGAAGGCGCATGAGGCGGCGCAGTGCGGCCTGGAACAAGGCAAGTTCTGGGAGATGCACAACACGCTCTTCGGCGCACCCGCGCAGCATTCGGTGGAAGGGCTCGAAGCGACCGCCACACAGGCCGGCGTGAATCTGGCTCCGTTCCGCGAATGCATTGCGAGCGGGCGCACGACTGCGGGCATCAGGAAGACTGCCGAACTTGCGGCGAGCTTCGGCGCCAACGGTACGCCGGCATTTTTTATCGGCCTTGTGGACAAGGCCACCAATCAGGTCAAGGTCACCCGCGCGATCAGCGGCGCCATTCCGTTTGCGCAGTTTGCGCAGGCCCTTGAAGCCGCGCTGGCGCAGGCGGCCGTGAAGCGCTGACCGCCTGCACTAAAAGTGCAGGCCGGCCATGAGCGACCAGACGCGGTGTTTGTAAGCCGTGGTGCCCCTGCTGAATTCGGTCAGGCCTGCGGTATAACGTGCTTCCACCAACAGCCGTGAGAACGTCACACCCGCACCGGCCACCAACCCGACATCGGTGCGCTTCAGATCATCGGTGAAGCCCTCATCGCGCACGTAGATGCCCACCGAGGGTCCGACCAGGCCGTACACGCTTGCGCCGGCCTTGGACGAACTACCGATGCGCAGCAGGAGCGGCACCTGGACGTAATCCGCCTTGGCCGTCCCGAATGAAAATTTGGTGCCCTGCATGGAGAAGACGACTTCGGGCTGAATCGCAAATACCGAGCCCAGGCCGACCGTCATGAAGACACCCGCGATTGCACCGATGCGCCGTCCCGGATCTTCGTCAGATCCAGCGACCTTGGCGAAATTCACACCGGCCTTGATTCCCCCGCCGACCTGCGCCCACGCGGCGGTCGAAGATGCGAGTGCCAACACCACCATCATGCCCACGATTAAATGTCTCTTCATGACGTCAGTGTATGGCCCGCGCCCCGCAGGGCAGTGTTCTGAACAAGACACCGGCTAATTCATCCGCCGCCACGCGTCCTCCGCCCAGACCGTCGTGGCCCATGGAAGCCCCTCCCGCCACCGTAAAAAAGTGACAGTGGCTCTAACAGGCTGCTGAAAAACAGGATGTTACACGAGGCGTGAAGGGGATCGACTGCTGATCGGGCCTGTACTACGATGCGGCATGCGCGGTGATGATCAGCAGACAGGCCACCTCTGCAGCGATCTCTCTCCGGAAGCACGCGTCCCGATGGATCATCCACTGCGGGCCGTCCGCCGGATGACCGATGAGGCACTTCGCGCGCTGGCGCCGGCGCTCGGTCGGTTGTATTCGGAGACCGGCCGGCCGTCGATTCCCCCCGAGCAGCTCCTGCGCGCGCTCCTGATTCAAGTGTTGTACAGCGTCCGCAGCGAGCGC
>JBKJQX010000122.1:0-15017 GCA_046594875.1 Vicinamibacterales bacterium | reverse complement strand
CTCGCGCCGCGTTCTTGAACGCAAACGCCACCGCCCGGCCTGGCGCCGTCATGGCGCGACCATTCATGCCGCTCAGCAAATGAGGACCGCGGCATGAATGGTCGCGCCATGACGGCGCCAGGCCGGGCGGTGGCGTTTGCGTTCAAGAACGCGGCGCGAGCCTTGGCGGGCTCCGGGCACCCACGCCGGGCCATTGTCTACGTCAGCGGCGGATCGCCCATCGATCACGAGCAGTCGAATTGGACGGGCGTGGTGTCCCAGGATTTGAAGGACGCGTTTGAGACCGCGCGGCGCGCCAACGTGCCGATTTATTCGCTTGATCCGCGCGGCCTCGCACAACCCGCCGATGTGGTGCGAGGCGGCATCGGGGCCATCTCGGGCGGCACGGGGACGACCTCCACCTACGGCGTCATGAAGCAGATTCAAGTACAGCAGGCCAATCTGTCGGTGGCGTCCATCAAGACCGGCGGTCGCGCGTTTGTGAATCAATCGGACCTCTCCGGCGCGATCAAGGCGATCGTCCGCGAAAACGGCAGCTTCTACGTTCTTGGGTACTACCCGCCGCCTGCGCCGGAGGACGGCCGCTTTCATCCGATCGAGGTCAAGGTGACACGGCCGGGCGTGCGGGTGCGAGCCCGTCCTGGCTACACGTCGGCGTCGGCGGCTGGTACGGACGAGAGTAGCGCCGACCGGCTGGCTGCGGCCATGTCGTCTGGGGTTGATATGCGCGGGTTGACATTGCGTGCGCACGTGGCCCCGCTGCTGCCGTTCGACAAAGTGATGCGCAGCACGGTGACGATTCAGGTCACCTATCCCACCATCACCAGCGACCTGCCGTTTGACGAGGTGAAGGTGCAGGTCGCCGCGCTCGACGCAGACGGCAAGGTGCGGGCGTCATCGGATCGGGGCTATACGTTCAAGGCACCCCGCAGTGAACGCGAATCGGCCACGTTTCTCATCAACGGATCGATCGACCTGCCAGCCCAGTCTCTGACGGTACGCATCGGCGTGTCGAGCCGCGCGCTCGGGCGGACAGGCACGCTCCAGATTCCAGTTACGGTCCCCAAGCCCTCGGACGACCACCTGCAGATGGGCGCAGCGGTGATCGGGCTGACTGGACCCGCGAGGGAATCCGCCCTGGGTGATGCGCTTGTCCGTGGCCTCGTGCCGTTTCAACCGACCACCACCAGATTCTTCGGTCCACGTGCGACGCTTCGGGTCTTTGTGCCCTTGTTCTGGCGCGGGCGCGAGGAGAATGCCACGGTCACGTTGACGCTGCGGGGCGAGGCGTTTACCGCCCAGCGTGAAGAATCTTTGGCCGCGTCCGCCGGTAACAAGGGCCTGCGCCTGACGTCGCTCGACACCTTGATTCCGTTGGCGAAGTTTGCCGGGCCGGTCACCCTGCAGATTGATGGGCGGCTGCCGAACGGACAGACCGCGCACCAGACGATCGGGTTCGAGGTTCGGCGGTAGATCCGGCCGCCATGTTATCGTTGATTGTTGGTTGATTTGATTTGTTGGAGGTTATGCATATGCGTCGATTGACAGTAACGGCAATGGCCCTTCTGGTGTGCGCTGCGGGCCTCACAGCCGCCGGCGCCATCCAGGCCAGGAAGTACGGCACCGCCCTCACCCTGACCGACGTCACCAAGGTCTCCGACATCTATGCGTCGCCGGACAAGTTCCACGGCAAGCGCGTACTGGTGCAGGGCCCCATCGTTGACGTGTGCGCGGAGATGGGATGCTGGCTCGCCATCGGCAGCGACCAGGAATTTCAGACCATTCGCTTCAAGGTGGAAGACGGCGTGATCGTGTTCCCGATGTCGGTCAAAGGGATGAACGCCCGCGTCGAAGGTGTGCTGGCCGTGAGTCAGTTGAGCGAAGCGGACCAGATCAAACAGGGCGAGGAAATGGCCCGCGAGATGAAGAAGACCTTTGACCCCAAGACCGTCAAGGGCCCGAAAGCCAGCATCCAGATCAAGGGTGAAGGGGCGGAAGTTAGGTAACTGGGAAACTGAATCTCGTAGCGCGGCCTGGGTCTCAAGGCCGCGGGTTTTGGCATGGGGAAGTCGGGAAGTGGCGTGTGACGTGGCGGCGGCTCAATAACGTCCTGCACCGGGACGTCGGCTGTGTCATCTTAGCGCCACACGAGGGCGAGGCCGATAGTCTCGATAACGACTGCCAAGACGTACACGGCACCTGCCGCGTACAGGCAGAACCAGACGACTTGACGGGCGATGCGTCTTCGACCGCGATCAACCGTGCGATGGTTGGTGAACGCGAACCACACCATGATCGCGATGACGGGAGAATCTAGAGCCGGCCGCGTGCACGCGCCGTTCTTGCCGCTATTTCACGCCGTGCAGGTGGCGAAGCACGTCGCCCGACAGACGGAAAGCGCGGCCTGACTTCTGCCAGAAGTGGGCGAGCGGGCCGCGCATCGCCGCATGTTGGCGCGCCTGCCGTGCGTCGCTGCCGAACCGTTTGTAGATGGCGTACCGCACCTGCCCCTCGGGGTCGATGACCACCGTGGCGCCGCCGTTCATATCGAACAGGTCGCCGCTGTGCTGCACGGTGCACGACTGTGTGACCTCGCCAACCAGATCAAACACCACGCGTCCGTCCGGCGCCGCACGCCTGGCCACGCGGATCGACTGCACCATCGGGGGCGAGGCCTGGGTGACGCCCTTCGGCAACTTCGCGCCGGGCGCCACAAGCTGGAACACACCGGCGTGCGTCGGGTCGGTCAGGCAACGGCCCAGGACGTTGGCCTGTCGCGTGAGTTCCCTGGCGTTGGCCGGCTGGCCGGGGTCACCATCAAAGCGCAGGTTCCTGAACGCCAGCCCGGGAATCCGTATGGCCTTGGCGGGAGACTGCCAGCGAACGGCATCTTCGGTCATGAACTGCACATGATCCGGAAAGATGCGTCGTCGCCGAAACGATCGCATCAGGGCCTCACGGAATCCCCATTTGTCGGTGCGCTCGAGGTCGCCGTCAGCCGTGATCAACGCGCGCAGGTACTCGCCCAGTTCCATGTCGGCGGGCGGACAGTAGTCGATGGCGCGGATGCAGATCGAGAGGAACTGTCCCGCCACGTCGGCCGCCTCGGTGGCCAGCGCCTTGACCAGTGGTTCACTGAGCGGCATCACACCAAACGCGCGCGGCTCGAGGCCGGCGATGCGGAAGTACCGGTCGGTCTTCCTGCGCACCACGGTCATGAACGCCTCGAAGACCGCTGACACCAGCACCGATCCCAGGACGTGTGGTTCGAGTGTGGGGTCGTAACAAACGGGACCTCCGGCCGTGCCGGGTGGGATGTCCGAGTCGAAGGCCGCGATGCCGGCCACGTCAATGCCGGACCGAAGCGCGGTTTCCTTCCCGGAGTTGTTCCTCGTGTAGCCGAACTCGCGCGCGAGGTCGGTCAGGAGCGACAGCCGGCTCGAATTCACGTGCGCCTCACGAATCGCCTGTTCCACCACCTCGGTGTAACTGAAGTGGAGGAATAAGGCGACGAGGTCCGCGAATCCCTCGTGGAACGCGGCGACGTCCACGTTGGTGGGCAGGAGGAATGACGCGCGCAGGCCATCGAGCAATGCGTGTGTCGTTTCGTGGGCGATGATGTCGTGGCTGAGCGCCGTACAGATCAGGCCTTTGGGCACCGTGAAGCCTGCCGGCGTGGCGCCCGACTTGTAGAACCCGAACGACAGGTCGCCGCCTTCGCGACTGTACCCCGCGTTTCTGCCGCGGAATCCGAACGGCCGTACGATCAACCGATGCGGCCCACTCGCCGGTGCATCCGTCGCCCAGCCGATGTCGCGCCCAAGCGCCCGTTTGAATTCCGCGTAGGTCAGGCTGCAGACGGCGTAGGCCATCTGCAGATGCACACGGCCATTCGACGGAGACGGCGTGAGCCCGCTCGACAGCAGGATAAGCGCGTCGTCGAGGTCGAGCGGCTCGGCTGTGAGCGGTACCGGCACGTTGTCGCACCTGACGTCGAAGAGCGCGCCCACCGGCCCCGGCGCAAGCTTCTCGTACGGCACCTTCACTGTGGCCACGCCGCCCACACGGTCCGAGACCGACGGATCGAGCGTGAACACCCGCAGCGGCCGCACCTGGGGCTCGCCCGACGCGCGTCGGTACGGCCGCATCGCGGCCTGGCGTGCCACGCGGTCACTGATTTCGAACGCCGTGACAGGGGGCGCTGTCTGTTTCGCCATCAGTCTCGCCTCACGATCACCTGTTCTGGAGTCCGCTGCACAATCCGGTAACGCAAGGCGCCGTCCCCGTCCGTCACCACAATGCCGCGCGGCGTATCAGACCACGTGGCCGTGTGGGCCATCGACCGATCATCGGGAGCGCCGCGGAACACCAGGGCGGATCCGTCGCGGTGGAGCTCGAACGCCTCGCGCGGCCGCCGCGACAGGGGAAACGTGCCCGTAGACGGCCGATACACTTCGCCCCCTGCCTGATCGTCCTCGAAGGCATGCACCCAGCGGATATCGTGGATCACGCGGGGCCCTGGTCAGGTCAGCCCGGCGCGGACGGTGTCGAGGGTGGTCCGCATCCGCAGCACCTGCTGCGCCGTGAACATGAACATCCCTGCGTCATCGGTGTAGTCCATGTAGTTCATGAACATGTCGCCGTTCGGCCCGTTGTTACACGTCACCACCGGCCACGTGGGTGTGCCGAAGTTGGGTCCCGCGCAATTGGGCGTGTCGGCCACCATGTCCGATCCGCTGCAGTCGGGCGTGTCGCCCCAGATGTGCCGCAGGTTGAGGTAGTGCCCCACCTCGTGTGTGGCGGTGCGTCCCTTGTTGAACGGCGCCTGCGCCGTGCCGTTGGTGCCAAAGGCCAGGTAGTTGCAGACGACGCCGTCGGTGTTGACCGGGCCACCGGGAAACTGCGCGTAGCCGAGCAGACCGCCGGTGAGGGCGCAGACCCAGAGGTTCATGTGTGTCTTGGGCAGATATGGCGCGATGCCACCGGTTGACGCCTTCTTCATCTTGTCGTCGAAGCTGAAGCCGTTCACCGTGGTCCTGGTTCGTGTCGTTTTCACCAGCTTGAAGGTGATCCTGGAGTCGGAGACGAGTCCCTTGAAGGGCAGCGGCGTCTGGGATTTGTCAGGGTTGGTCGCCCGGAAGTCTTTGTTCAAGGCGCTGATCTGGCTCTTGATCTGCGCGGCCGAGATGTTCTCGTCAGGCGTCCTGTAGACCACGTGGACCACGGTCTTGATGACCACGACCGTAGCCTTTTTGGCGGCCCCCGTATCACGCCGTTTTGATGTGGCGCCCTCGAGTCGCATCTGCGCTGCGCGGAACGAGGGATATGTTTCGAGCAGCATCATGTGTGCTGCCATGGCGCCGCACGACCGGTGAAGCTTGACGCCGTGAGCCTGTTGTTTTTTTGCCATGCCGTCCTCCTGAGTAAGCTGGGAAAGAAAGTCACGACCGCCGTGTTGAGATTGTGGGAGCTTACACCCAAACCACGGTTCGGTTAGCATAGCCGCGAGGAGAAACTGCATGCCGCGCCAGGTTGTGTTCCTCGTCCATGGAATCGGCGACCACAAGAAGGGCTGGTCGAAAGGCGTCCTGCAATACCTCGACGCAGCCGCCGAGCGGTACTCCACGGTCGAGGCACCAATCAGCGACCAGGTCGTGTTCAAGGAGATCGCGTACGGCGACGTATTCGACAAGCAGCTGGCGCGGTGGGATGCCGATGTCGATGCGGTTGCGGCCAATGGCATCGTGCCCCAGGCCAAAGACGCCGTGGCCTGGATGGATGGCATTACGGAAGGCGGGTTTGTCTGGACCCACCTCGGTGACGTCGTCCTGTTCCTGTCGCGCAAGACCCGGGCGGCCGCCGTATCCGAAGTGGTCGCGCAGATGGCCAGGGTGATTGCCGACGAGAAGGACCCGGACACCGAATTTTCGATCATCGCCCACAGCATGGGCACGGCCATGACCATGGAGGCGGTCAACGCGCTGGCCACACCCATACCCGGCATTGGCTGGACGGGGCTGCCGCCTGATTTCCGCTTCCGTGAAGTGATGATGCTGTCGAATACCAGCCGCTTCCTGCAGCGTCCGGATCTGCGCGCGGACAACGAGAACCGTCTGTTGCCGAAGAGGCTCAGGACGACCGGGCTGTGCAGTACGTACCGTAACGTGTTTCACCAACGCGACCCCGTGTCGTGGGTGCGGCGGTTCTCGCTGACGGCGCCGGCTGACTCGGGGTATCTCGCGGTGCCCATCGAGCATTACCACGCCCGCAACATTCATGGCTTCACGCACTACCTCGAGCACCCGGCGGTGCATGGCGCCGTGCTTCGACTGCCGCGCGCCGCGAACCTGCCACTGCCCGCATGGCGCAAGGCGATCGACGAATATTCCGGACCGCGCAAGTTCGGCGGGGAATTCGTGAAGCCCACCGAAGTGGAGTCTTTCGTCGGTGATCTCGACCAGACGAGGCCGCCCGATCCCGAGAGCGAAATCGACCTCGTGGGCCAGCTGAAGTACGTGGCGGAACTGCTGCGGAAGATGTTGTAGGAGCTGTCATGACGGTAACGAGTCATTGGATTGCCGCGGCACTGCTGCTCGGCATGCCGCTCGCGGTTGAGGCGCAGGCGCCCGACCCCTGTTCGGCGCTGGCCGGGGTCAACGACGCCCGGGGCGTCGTGTGCCGCGTGGTGGCGCAGGAGCGCACCTTCCTCTTCGAACAGCAGAAGGCGGCGTCGGTTGCCAACAGCTGCGCGCTGGTCAGGACCGGGGGGCGCATTGAGCGTCTGCTCGGCGAAGTAGTGGGCGGCACCGGCGTGTTGCCGGTGTACTTCACCGTTCGCACCGTCGGTACCGACGGGGAGCGACGCGAGCTGTTCGCTGAAGAGCCGGACGCGGTGGTGATTGACGTGGAGGAAGGGGCGTCCCCGCCGGCCGGTGCGTGTGTGGCCGGCACTCACCGTGATGCGGTTCTCCAGGTCGTGGCCGCCGTCGGTCGTGCCGTGCATGGCTACAACCAGCCGCACCTCCAGCAGGGCGCGGGCCAGTTGCGCAAGCTGGCCAACACCTGGTCATGGGTGATCGCTGACGGGTTCGGGCAGTACCCCTGGGAGCGGCTCTTCAACGACGTCGTTCATCGCGATCCGGAAGGTCCCGGCATCATCGAGCACCTGCCGCGGTATGAATGGGTGGTGCTGCATCCATCGGTGGCGCTGGCGATGTCCGGATTGAGGGAACTGCGCACGAGCCGCGGACAAACCGCATTCTTGATTGAACCGCTCGGGTTTATTCGTTATCGCTTCAAGCTCGACGAAGAGAAGGGCTCGTATTGGGGCGCCTCGACGCTTCTGGTCGCGACCGAGAACCAGCCGCCGGCCGTCGGCGGTCTCTTGCGATTCAACAAGTACTCATTCGGTGTGGCGCGTCACCTCAGCGACAGCAGCGGCGCCAAAGGCCGATGGACCATCACCGCGACCATCGAACTGCTCGAACGCCTGCAGCCTCCACGCAAAGAAGTGCGCGAGGCCGGCGAAAAAGCCGGCGCCCGTTAACGCGCTGCGCGGATCTCCACCACCGTGGGCTTCGTTGAGAGCGGCACCACTGCGGCACCGCGCTCGGACGCGAACGTGCCTGTTACACGGAAGGCACCCACGCCGTTCGGGGTGAACGGCTGCTCCACGCGTACGCGCGCGCGGGGGGTGTCTGCCGTGGCCGGGGCCAGCGTGACGCGCACCACCTGCGTGCGTGAATCTACCTCGGCGCGCTCGAACCGGCCCGCGTCGAGCGTGAGGTAGAGTCCGAGCGGCGCGATGTAGACGCGCTTGCGCAGCGAGTCCACCACGTTGACCGTCACCCGCGTGCCTGAGACCGACACGTTGCCGCCGAACGCCTGCCACCCGAATTCCGGATGGTTGATGACGTAGGTGGCTGAATTCAGGGCGTGCCCAAGGAAGTTCGGGCCGTAGTCGCCCGAGTACGCATCCCACTTCAACGACTCGGGGAAGGCGTGGAACGCCACCGAGGCAAAGCCCTCCTGATCGATGTTGGTGAGCGCGCCCATCGTGCCGGCGTAGCCAATGCGCAACAGGTGCAGGTCATCAGGTTGTTCGCGGTACCTGGCCAGAGCGGGAATGGCGTTGAGTCCGGAGCCGTAGTGATGCAACTGCCGTTCGTAGCGCGCTCCGGGGGCGCCGGCATAGATGAAGTCCCAGTAGCGGCGCGCCGCGCCGTTGTAGCCCCAGTGCGGCACCAGCGGCATGTAGCCGATGATGGAATTGATCGCGGTCAGCGACTGTGGATTGTGGCCGAAGTGCCGCGTCCAGGCGTAGACCTCTTCCTGGCCGGTGGAATCCCACGCCATCTCGCTCCCGAACGGGTACGCCTGCGCGGCCCAGCGATCGGCACGCATCTTCATGCGCGTTTCGAGGGCGGCCACTTTCTCGGTCCACCCCTCGCGCTTCATATCGGCCAGCGTCTCGGTGAACGCGCTCGCGCCCATGAGTCCCACGTTCGTGTAGCCCACCTTGTTGGCCGGGTCGGTCAGGAACATCATCGTCTGATAGGCCTGATCGAGATACCAGTCCCACGAGTGTTTCGTGGCCAGGCTTTCGT
This sequence comes from Vicinamibacterales bacterium, assembly GCA_046594875.1. Classification (GTDB taxonomy): domain Bacteria; phylum Acidobacteriota; class Vicinamibacteria; order Vicinamibacterales; family SCN-69-37; genus SYFT01. Next base: position 6,411 of record JBKJQX010000122.1, on the reverse strand, counting down.
GGTTGCGCGCCACCCGATACATCGACCAGTACGCGCCCACGACATGCACGTAGTTGTACGCGCGGCCGGTGGATTCCGACGCTTCCTTGTTCCAACTCGTCCACGTCGTCCAGTTCAGTTTCGGGTCGTAGGGGAAGTCGGGTTTGTCCTTCGGGTCGTAGTACAGCAGGCTCTTCCGGACGCCGTATTTGCGCTCGCCTTCGCTGTACTGGATGCCGCCCCACAACACACCGTCGATGAACCGTTCGTACTTGTCCACCTCGGCCTTCGTCGGCTGGCCGAACAGCTTCATCCCTGCCGCCAGCCACGAGCCGGATCCACCTTCGTCACCAAGGCCGGCAATCCACACGCGCGCGTCCTGTTCAACGATCGCGTCTTTGGCGCGGTCGTAGCTCATGACCGAGGGACTGCGGCCGAAGGGGTCGCCTGGTTTGTCGAACCACTGTTTGGTGAACAGGAAGTTGCCCAGGTCGTTCACCACCTGCGCCGCCGGCTTGGTGACGTAGTACGAGAGCGCCTGATTCGTGCCGTCGGCGTATTGCACCGTCACGCGCGCGCGGCCCCAGGCCCGGCCCCGCAGCGTGTACTGCTTCCACCCATTGGGCGTGTTGCTGCCGGCGGCCACCGTCAGGGCGCCTGCCGGTGTCACGTCAACCGACGTCACGCGACCCGGGTAACGCAGAAACAATTTCATGTCTTCGTCCATCGGTGCCACGTAGCCCGGGATGCCGACGGCCACCGGACGCCCGGCCTTGGCGAGGGTGTCTTCCACCGCGCGGATGGACGGCGAGAGGAGGAACTCCAGGCCGTACGTGCGCGACTGTCCAGGTGCGAGGGTGGCCTGCGTCGGGGCATTCCACGGCGTGGCCGTGCGCCATTCATTCTCGGCAAACGCCTGCGTGTGCGCCATCCACTCGAAGATGCCCTCAGACGTTTGTGTGCGCGGCGTGCGATCGTCCACCGTGCGCCATCCTTCGAGTGGGGTCTTCCCGTGGGGCACCACCACCAACGCCGGTCCATTACCCGAGAGCCGCGTGACCTGCACGAAGCCCGCGTCAGCCGCGATCGCCGGGTCAAAGAACGAACACACTTCGTGGGCCTGTTCCAGATTGCGGCCCGTGATGAGGTTGTTGAACACCACGGGCAGACCGAGCGCGCCAATCTGCACGGGCGCTGTTCCAGGATTCGACAGCGTGAATGACAGCACCAGCCGTCCATTGATGAGCTGCCACGTGCGCGTCACTTTCACCGGGATGTCGTCAGGGAGCGTGGCTGACAGATCCGCGGAGGCTAACGTGGTGCCGGACGCGGGTAGCGCCGTCACGGGCTTTCGAGCCGTGGCGCTCGCGTAGTTTGCCCAGGCCCCCGACGATCCTGTGCGCAACCGCATGGTGATGTCGCCGAGGTGGTTGTAGCCGTCAGCGGCTCGTGCGGCCAGCCGATCTCCCGGCGTGAAGTCGAACGTCAGCGGGCCGGTGGGTTCGGGCGGTACGGCCGGCGTTTGTCCAGCTTGTCCGGCGCGTCCGCCACGCGCCGGGCGCGGCGTTGGCGTGTAGGTAGGCACATCCTTGGGTTCAAGGGCCGCGATCGTCTGCGAGGCCGTCACCAGTTTCAGGGTGAAATCAGGCGTGTCGAATGTCAGCACACCGGCCTCAAGCCCCAGCGTTGGCGGCGGGGGAGGAGGCTGATTGCCGCGCCCCGCGCCCTGTTGCGCCACGACGCCGGCGCTGAGGCCAAGGCCAAGGCCAAGGCCGATCACGACAAGACTGCGCGCTGACAGGTGATTCATAGTGGGCACATTATAATGTGCCCACCTGTGGCCCACCCTGTCCTTGTCGGCTTGCCGTACGATGCGAGTTCTTCGTTCCTGCGTGGCGCGGCGGGCGCGCCCGCAGCTATTCGCGCAGCGCTCAACACTCCGGCCGGGAATTCGTGGTCCGAGCGCCATGGACCCTCAATTGGCGCGGACCTGCTCGACGATGTCGGCGATCTGGTGCTCGACGACTCTGCGCAGTCGCGCGACACGATCGAACGCGAGGTGCGCCTGCTGGCCGCCTCACGCCGGCCCCCGATTCTCCTTGGCGGTGACCACTCGGTGACGTATCCCGTCCTCCGGGCCATCGGGCCGTTGCACAAGGGATTGACCGTGCTGCACTTTGATGCGCACGCAGACCTGTATGACGAGTTCGAGGGCGACCGCTACTCGCACGCGTGTCCCTTCGCGCGTGTGATGGAAGAACAACTGGTGTCGCATCTGGTGCAGGTCGGTATCCGGACTCTGACCGGCCACCAGCAGGAACAGGCGAAGCGTTTTGGCGTCGAGGTGATCGACATGCGGGCCTGGGCCGATGGCGCCCGGCCGTCGGTAGGTGGACCCGTCTATGTGTCGCTCGACCTCGATGTGCTCGATCCCGCCTTCGCGCCCGGCGTGTCGCATCGCGAGCCCGGCGGTCTCTCGGTGCGGGATGTGCTGAGCGTGCTGTTTGCGCTCAACGGTCCCATCGTCGGCGCCGACATTGTCGAGTACAACCCCGCGAAAGACTGGGACGCGCTCACCGCGCAGGTGGCCGCAAAGTTCGTCAAGGAACTGGCCGGCCTGATGCGCCGGGGGCCGCTGGCCCCACTCGCCGGACTCCCGTAACGCCCATGACCTCAGTGTTCTGGCGTCGCCTGGGCTCCGCCATCGTCATCACCATTGTCATGTTTGGCCCCCTTGGCTGGTTCCTGCTGTCGCGGGTGACCGATCGGGTGGATCGGGCACTCGCCAACGACTGGACGACGGCTGCCGCCGCGCCTATCGACGTGCTCAACGGTCAGGGCGAACGACTCGTGCCGCTATGGCGTGTGGGTCCCGGTGATTTGTCTCCCGCCGAGTCGGTCGATTTGCTGATGGCCACGTACGGCTCCACACCGACCCTGACTGGCGCGGAACTGCGAGTGGGCTCGTGCATCTTCCGGCTGGCTGCGCCGCTGCGCGTTTCAGACGGCGCGCTTGTGGCCCTGACTCGGGTGGCGCCGTGTGCAGATGCCTCATCCTCAACAGCCGAGTTCACGGCCACGCTCGGCAGTGCCGGCCGGCTGGCACTCTGGACCTGGCAGGTGCCCGCCGACCGTGGCGCATCGCACCACGGCCTGTCGATGACCGCACCCGAGGCGCAGTCGGCCACCAACAGTGTGATTCGTGGCCGCTACGGCTATACGCGCCCCGGGCCGGCCATGCGCCGAGGCGCGATCGTGGCGTGGCTGTGGAACGACGCCTCACGTGTGAAAACGATGGCGTGGCTGCTCACTGCGGCGCTCGCCGGCGCGCTTGGTGTGTGGTTGTTGGCAGGGGCGCAGGTTGCGTCCACACGGGTCGCGCCCGCGACTGGTGCCGGCCTCGTGGCGTTGGGCCTGGCCGTCACATGGGCGGTCATCATGCCGCCACTTCAAGGCGCCGACGAACCCGATCATCTCTTGAGTTTCGGGATGGTGGCAGGGGCCGCGCACATCGATCGCGACCTGGCGGCCGAGGCACGCCGCGTGCATTTCGAGCGCATCCGGTTTCATGCCGACGAACGACTGGCGCCGGTGGATCGCGAACAACCATACGGCGTGGCGTGGACCGGCGACATTCACGCCGAGCGGATGGACGCGCGCAGTCCCGTGACCGTTCGCGTGTGGGCGCTGGCCAGCGGACTCTTCGGCGACCGTCCCCTGCCCGGTCTGATCCTGAACCTCAGGCTCTTCAACGCGGTGGTGTTTGCTTTCTGCGTGGCAGCCGCCGTCTGGTTCGTCTTGTGGACCGGCTCCGACCGGCAGCGGATCTGGCTCGTCTTGGGCCTCGGGCTGATTCCCACCGTGCCGTATTTCGCGACGATGGTGTCGGATTGGGCGTATCTGGCCTCGTGGTCGCTGCTCTTCAGCGGGGCGGTGTTGGCCCTCGTGCATGGGGGACCTCGTGTGTCGTGGACGGGCGCCGGGCTGGGGGTCAGCGTGGCCCTGCTTGTGGCCACGAGCATTGCGGCGATCGCCCTGGTGCCTCTGGTGCTGATCCTGATCGCCGGCCGGTTGGTCATCCACCGTGATGCAGGGGACGACCACCCCGGCGCGATCATTCGCTTCTGGGGTGGCTTGGCTCTCGGGTATCTGTTGGGTTACCTGTTGATGGGCGACCTGCTGGTGGCCGGGTTCCAACGGTACGACGCGGAATCGCGGGCGTCGTTCGCGGAGCTGCTGGGCCGCGTGAATGCGGTGGGCCGCTTTGCCGTGCAGCAGCCATGGGTCGTGCTGCTCTTCATCGGTCTCATGGCCGCCCTTGACGCGGCGTGCGCGCGGCTTCGCACGCAGGCGTGGCTCGGGCACTGGAGCCAACGCATCGTGCGGCTGGGCGTGGTGGCCATCGCGGCCCTGGCCGTCGGCCAGGCAGTCGCGTCGCTCGTAGCGCCCCTGCCGCAGTTGCCTTCGTTCGAGACGCGCGGGTTCGGGACTGCGCCGGCGTATGCGGCCACCGCCCTCAGCGCGCTGCTGACGGGCGCGCGACTCACAGGCTTCGATCACCTGACGTTCACCAGTCTCTGGGGCGGCTTCGGGTGGGTGGATGCCGTGCTGCCCGCGCCGATGTTCGTGGTGATCGTGGTGATCCTGATCGCGTCGCTCGTGGCGGCGGCCGTGTCGGCCTGGCGTGTGACCGATGCCAGGCCGCTCGGCTGGCTGGTGATTGCGTCGGCGGGGGGCGTCGCCAGCGCGGCAGCCGTGGCCGTGGCGGCGTTTTTCATGCAACGCAACATGCACGGCCGGTATCTGCTGCCGCTCGCCATCCCCATGGTGGCTGTGGTCGTCTCGGCGTTTGGCGCCGCGCTGGGGCGCGCACACGCACGCGGCTGGCGATGGGTGGTGGTGCTCGTCATCGCAGCCATTCACGGCGCCAGCTTCGTCTGGGTCGCCAGCCGGTATTTCTGATACGGGTGTGCGATCCCGGTCGTGTTGACAGGCCGGGTCGAGCTGTGTTCTGGTGATGGACATAGACGCGCTAGGCCCTAGTCCACCTTTGCCCTGATATGACACCCATCAAGAACCCCCTGCTGCCCGGGTTGCTCGACATGCTGGTCCTCAAGACACTCAGTGTCGAGGCGCAACACGGCTACGGCATCGCGCAACACCTGCACACGCTCTCGCGCGATGTCCTGCGTGTGGAAGAAGGCTCCCTGTATCCCGCCCTGCAGCGAATGCGTCAGAAGGGCTGGATCAAAGCGGAGTGGCGGCAGACCGCCAACAACCAGCGCGCGCGGTACTACACGCTGACTGCGGTGGGGCGCCGGCAACTGGGTGAGCAGGAGGCCGGTTTTGCCGAGCTCATGTCTGCCGTCCGGCGTGTGATGAAACAGGCCTGAGGTGATCATGCGGGAATGGTTCAACCGACTCATCGATGTCTTCCGTCGCCGCACACTCGATCGCGAACTCGCGGAGGAACTCCGTTTTCACGCACAGCACCTCGAACGCGGGGCAGCCGACGCCGGGTTGAGTGCGGACGCCGCCCGCACACACGCCAGACGCCGTCTCGGCAACGTGACCCGGATCACCGAGGAGGCCCGCGACCGGTGGTCCTGGCGATGGCTCGAACACCTGCAGCAGGACGTGCGGTTTGCCTGGCGCGGCCTGCGGCGCACGCCCACGTTCACCGTGTCGGTGGTGCTCACGCTGGCCCTCGGCATTGGCGCCAACACGGTGATGTTCGGCGTCGTGGACCGGCTGATGTTCAAGCCGCTGAACCATCTGCGCGATCCAGGATCGGTGCATCGGTTGTATCTGCAGACCCTGGACCGCGGTGTGGTGGGCACGAGCGTGTGGGTGCAGTACGAGCGCTACCGCGACTTCGAGGCCCGGACGTCGTCGTTCTCGCAGAGTGCCTGCCTGAACGAGCGGTTGATGGCCGTCGGCAGCGGCGAGGCACTCCGTGAGATTCGTGTCGCCGGTGTCACCGCGTCGTATTTTGACTTCTTCGACATGGCGCCGGCCGCGGGCCGGTTCTTCCAGGCGTCCGAGGACGTCGCGCCGGCGGGTACACCCGTGGCCGTGCTGGCGCACGCGTACTGGGTCAGTGAATACGGACAGAGGGAGGTGGTGGGCGAGACGATCCCGCTCGGAAACCTGTCGGTCACGATTGTCGGTGTCGCACCGCCTGGTTTTACCGGACTGGATGACGCACAGCCATCACAGATTTTTGTTCCGCTGACGGCGCTGGGACCGGCCATGGGTGGACCAGCCACGGCGGGATTTTCACAGGGCTATCGATTTCTGTGGGGCACCGTGATCGTCCGGCGCAAGCCGGGCGTGTCGGTGGAGCGCGCCACCGCGGATGCGACCGAAGCGTATCGATTCAGCTGGCAGCGACAGCGCGACCAGGCGCCGCCCGGCGCGCCGCCGCTCCGG
>JBKJQX010000189.1:0-11037 GCA_046594875.1 Vicinamibacterales bacterium | reverse complement strand
CGAGATCGATCGGACAAACAACAAAGGCGCGCTGATTGATGCGATCTACGAGTTCTCTCCGACTCTGGAGCTGAAGAGCGCTGTCTACGGCAGTCTGTACTGGGACCGCCACCGTGTTCTCGAGTTGGAAGGGAAGCTGCAGCACACGCGTGAGCAGTGTCCCGAGCGCGACGGCCCGTCATCCATCCAGGTCTGGGACCCGGCGCACGGCTGGCGGACCGTCGATACAAGAGTGCCTCGGCGTCAGTGAACTGCCGCGACAGGCTCACCCGTCGCACCCTGCGGCCCGGGCGGGCAAGGCCGGCGTCATCGTCATGAACATCCGAGCGCCGCTTTCGCATTGGTGGCGGACAGGATCAACTGAGCTGCTTGAGCGAAGGTGAGACTCTTGCCTGATTGCCCCTGGACCTGATCGATGAATGCGCCAATGTTATTGCACGCGGCCACGAATTGCCCATTGTTCAGAGCACGGAGCGCGTTCTGGAGCAGATTGCTGCCCTGCTGGAAGTTGAGGCTCGCGACGGCAGTCATAAGCTTGGCCACGATTTGCTCCGGACTCAGGACCGTCACGGTAAAGCCCGCGGTCCCCGTGTTCCCGTAGGTATCGGTCGAACTGCACGCCACCGTCGTTGTTCCGATGGGGAAGGTGGACCCCGACGTGGATGAACAGGTCACCGGGCCAGCCGGGTCGTCAGGGTCGCTCGCTGAAGCTGCGAAGGTGACCGTCACGCCGGCCGGGCTGGTTGCCTCGACGGTGATGTTGGACGGAACCGCGACAACCGGAGGGGTCGCATCGGTGACTTTGCCGACCGCTATCACAATCACGGAGGGCAAACTTCCCGCCGGGAAGGGCGAGCCCGCCACCGGGCTCAGCGCCCCGCTGGTGGCGTCGCGGGAGTAGGCGGAGACGCTGCTGAGACCCCGGGTCGTCACATAGAGGAACGTTCCCGAGGGATCGATGGCCACTCGAGTGGGAGCAGGATCAGTCGCAAAGGGCGAACCCGCCACCGGGGTCAGCGCCCCGCTGGTGCCGTTGACGGTGTAGGCGGAGACGTTGTTAGAGTCCACGTTCGCCACGTACACGAACTTTCCCGAGGGATCGAACGCTACTCCAAAGGCGAACGTCCCCGCCGCGAAGGGCGAACCCGCCACCGGAGTCAGCCCTCCGCTGCTGGCATCAATCGTGTACGCGGACAAGTTGGCGGAGATGGCGTTGGCCACGTAGAGGAATTTCCCCGAAGGATCGACTGCCATCTCATAAGGACTCGATCCCGCCGCAAAGGGCGAGCCGGCCACGGGAGTCAGCCCTCCGCTGTTGGGGTCAATCGTGAAAGCGAACACGTTTTCGGAAACCAAGTTCGTCGAATAGAGGAACTTGCCCGAGGGATCGACCGCTATTCCATAGGCACTAGCTCCCGCCGGGAAGGGCGAGCCCGCCACCGGGGTCAGCGCTCCGCTGGTGGCGTCAATCGCGTAGGCGGACAGGCCACCGTAACCTCCTGCCACGTACAGGAACTTGCCCGAGGGATCGACCGTCGCATTGGCAGAGTAGGCTTCCGTCGGGAAGGGCGAGCCCGCCACTGGAGTCAGCGCCCCGCTGGTGCCGATGGTGTAGGCGGAGATGTTGAAAGAATAAACGTTGACCACGTACGCGAACTTTCCCGAGGGATCAACTGCCAGGCCATAGGGATAGGCACCCGTCGCGAAGGGCGAACCTGCCACGGGCGTCAGCGCCCCGGTGGTGGCGTCCACGGAGTACGCGGAGACGTTGTGCGAATAGAAGTTGGTCACGTACACGAACTGGGGAGGCGCTTGCGCAATGCCTCGAGCCGGGAAGGCAAGCCCGGCGATCAAGAAAAGCAGCCCACCGAAGCCAGAGAGTTTGAGTCCTGAAGTCCTGATCATCACAGTTTCCTCCTCAAGTTGTTCGTCAAGTTATGAGATTTGCCGCCTGCCCGGTTAACGTCATGAGGACAACCTACCGGTGCGTGGCCGTTGTTGTGCCAGACATTCACGAGGAGATCGGGAGAAGGAGCATACCCATTGACGTTGCCTGAACCAATGGGTTGCCAGCCGCGCACGCTGAGCGCGTTGGTCACGGAAAACTTGAGTAAGTAGTTGCCCGGAGTACCACTCACCGTGTAGGCGACGATAGGCTGGGCTTCCACCCATGCGGCAGAGACCAACAACAGAACAGCCAGGATCATTCCGAGCGCCAGTTTCCTCATCATCGCCCCTTCATCAACAAGAGTCCGTCAAGCTCAACCCGGCAGTCTGCTCACAGGTCGCCGGGCCCGAACAGCAGTGAGGCCCGAGCATGGGCCCGGACGTTGCGCCGGGCAACGTGCGAATCACGGCATTAGGCGACACTGCCCGGTTTAAGCACCGTGCGGTCACCGATAGCGACGGAGTCGCGGCCGCCAGGTACTCAGTTGGCGATTGGCGCCGAATCCGGTTTGGAAGGGTGTTCGCAGTAGTGGCGAGTGACCGCGTGACGATGAGTGAACATCTGTCGCAGACCAGTTGTCACCGCCCATCCGAAGAGGATGTTGATCACCGAGCCGCCGGGCAGCGCGAACGTCAGTCGATCGGTCAGCCGGCAACGGCCACCCTCATCCTGAAACTCGTGCCGATGGATCCACCGCGCGAAGGGGCCCCTGACCTGTTCGTCCACGAAAAGGCGGTCCTGTTCAAACGCCGTGTGCTGCGCCACCCATGTCATCGGCCCAATCGTGAGGACCACGCGGGCGCCCGCGCGAATGCCGCCGCTGCGACTGACGACCCGAACCGGGGGGAAGGCCGGCGACAGAAGAGCCAGCGCGTCTTCCCGTTCATGAAATGCAAATACCGTCGCGACCCGAGCATCGATGAGGCTGCTCTTCACAAATGTTGGCACACCCGCCATGTTAGCCCCATGCACATCGCCATCGTCACCGCCGGAACAAAAGCACTCAAGCGGAAGTGACCACCGATGAAAGCTGGGCCCGGGTCATCGATACCAACCTGACCGGCGTGTGTTATTGCTCGCGCGCGGCAGAATCCAGAGGCATGTGACTTTTCGCAGCAGTCCGTGTCTAGTGCTGTGGCAAGTGTGAGCCATGGAGTGGATCTGCGATGAAACGGAGTGAATGTGAGATGAAGACCCTGATCAACGGCCTGTTGGCCATCGTGTGCGTCGTGTGCCCTGCGGTCGCGGTGGCGCAGACGACGGCGGCACCTGAACCACCGCCACCAACGTGGGTGGGGTCGGCGGGCGTCGGCCTGTCGCTCACCAGTGGGAACAGCGATACGCTGAACTACAACCTCACGTTTGATGTCACACGGACGCCCAAAGCGCGCAACGTGATTGAGTTCAAGGCGCTGTATCTCCGGGGTGAACAGAACGGCGTCGTCGCCGTCGACCGCACATCGGTTGGAGTGCGAGACCAGTACACGCTCTCAAGCCGTGCCTACATGTTCGGACAGGTCGATTACCTGCGCGACACCTTCAAGCGCATCGATTATCTCGTGGCGCCGGCGGTTGGCGTGGGCCTGAAGGTGATCGATACCGAGGCGACAACGTTCTCGGTCGACGCCGGTATCGGCAGCATCTCGGAGAAGAATCCCGGCGTCGCGGCCCGCACCAATGCGGCACTCACCGCCACTGATCCTGGCGGCCAAGGTCATCGAACGGCTGCTGCGCGCCATATTGGTCCGCATCCGGTTCGACTCGCTGCGGCTGCTCCCGACATAATCGCGCCTGTCAGCCGCTGCAACTCCCTGATCGGCTTGGCGCCAGATCTGGAAACGGAGATCGCTGAGAGGGAGGAACGCGACCGGGATCAGTCAAAGGCGGCGCGGCGGTGTGCGAGCACCTCCGGACGGAGAAGATCTACGTACTTGACTCAGGAAGGCCGATCGGGGTGTTGGGCGGCACCGCGGCTGCGACCAGAGCGTTCCTTGTCTGCATACATGGCCCTGTCTGCCTCCTCCCAGGCCCGCTGGAGTCCCTGGGACGGGACTCGCATCGCGAGGCCGAGCGAGGCTTGGATTCCTGCCGCTTGAAGCGCCTCGAGCAACCGACGCACCAAGACGTCGGCGCCTGAACGGTCGCATTCAACTGCGAGAAGAGTAAATTCATCGCCCCCAATGCGAGCCACAACGTCCGGACTGCGCTTCACCGCCGTCATCACCGCGGCCGCGCGCGCGAGGTATTCGTCGCCGACGAAGTGCCCCGCAGAATCATTGACCCGCTTGAAATCATCGAGGTCGACGACGATGACACCCGCTGAATGGCCGTAGCGGCGACAACGGTTCTCCTCGCCGGCGAGCAATCGTGTCCAGCCTCGTCGGTTGAAAAGACCAGTCAAACCGTCGCTGAGGGCCTCGACTTCAGCCCGCTCAACGCGTCGAGCCTCGCTGACAAGGTTCATTTCGGCCTGAAGCAAGCCACTCAAGAGACCTCCCAGCAGGTCGAGCAGTTCCTGATCACTCGTGATCGACTCGGGTTGGGCTTCGGGATGGATGGCGCACAACGTGCCGAAGAGAGCGCCATCGGCACGTCTTAAAGGGACGCCCATGTAGGCACCGATCTTGACATATTGCCCGATGGGCGCCGACGCATATGCCGGAATGTCCTTCGAGCGGGGCGCGATTCTCGGCCCCAATCCGACGACCATTCGCGAACAGAATGAGTCGGTCCAGCGAAACACCGTGCCGTCTGCCACGTTGTAGCCGTGGTCCTCTGCCTGAAGCACGATCCAGTCCTCGCCTTCAGTACGGGTCACCATCCATAGATCGAACCCGAGGCGGCGATGAAGGAATGCCAAGATGGTGCGGGCGGCCGTCTCGAAATTCAGAAGCCCTGGTTCATCCATAATGTCCATGTCCGGCACTGTCCAACGACCGCGCTTCAGCCGCGACGACACCAAATGCTTGCACGCGCCGCCGTCGGCTGCAAGCGCTGGTTCGGCGGGAGGCCGATCCACGTGAGCGGCCGGGATTCGAAGTGGCGCGCTCCAGATCCACTTGCTCCGGTGCGCTATGTAGAAGGTGCCTTCGTTCTTGCGGCCGAAGCGTCGCCGTTCGCACTACTTGCGGCCCTGATCTTTGCGGCATTGCCGGTGACTGCATTCGTATGGGTCGCTCGAGTGACGGGTTCCAGTGGGACGTGCGCCGTTGCGGTGTATTACGCATCCCTCTTCGCGCTAGCGCCGTTGCAGGCGACCCCTGTTCCGCTGCTGGGCTTTGGCGCTGGGCCGATCTTGGGTTACTGTCTTGTCGCAAGCGCTGTCTCCCGAACGAGCGCCATCCGTGCGGCCTGACCCGAGGCGCGGCATGGACATGGGAATTCGCAGGAGCCCAAAATGACGAGCAGGCGGTCTGGTTGGCGCGGTGGCCTCCGCACTCTCGGCGCAGGGGGCCACACCATCCGGCCGTAAGGCTCGGGCTTGACGAGCATGAACAAGCGATTCTTCTGTCCGATCGGCGTGAGCCTGTGGTCGGTTGTGCTGGCCTGCAGTCAGGCGGTCGCCTCCGTCGACTTGCCAGGGCCGCTCCGTGCTGAGGTCAGGGACGGGCGATTCGGGATGGTCACGGCGGTCAGGGGACTGCCGCTCGGCGTCCGCGACGGGTTGCAGCGGTTGTTCGGCAGCCCGACACTCGCCATCGCCGATCCTGGAGCTGCGTTTCAGGCCACCGGCCGCACGGTGACGCCGACGGTGACGCCCCGCCGCCTGGTGGCAGCTGGATGCACGATCGACTATTGCCTGGTCTATTACGAGCGCGGTGGCGCCGCCCACACGTGGCATGTCGCGCTGTTTCACTGGACACCGGACGCGACGCGGTTTGAGTGGGGCGGCATCGCGCCAGGGGGCCTTGCGACAATCAACGATGTTCGGAGCGCCATCCTCTCGGGAGCGATCACGGCGCCTGACGGCGTGTGGTAGTGCCTGCCCCGCAGCTGGCCACCGAGCAGCGATGAAAACCAGAACCTTTCGCACCGCGGCCGCCTTCGAGACATGGCTCTCGGCGAACCACGACCGTGAAACAGAGCTGTGGTTGAAGGTGCACAAGAAGGACTCAGGCTTGCCTTCAGTGACGTGTCCCGAGGCCCTTGACGTGGCGCTCTGCTGGGGCTGGATTGACGGCATCCGCAAGTCGTTCGACGAGCAGTCGTTCCTGCAGCGGTACACGCCCCGAAGGCCGAAGAGTATCTGGAGCCAGATCAATCGTGACAATGTGGCGCGCCTGACAGCGGTCGGCCGGATGACCACACACGGCCAGCGGCAGGTGGACGCGGCCAAGGCGGATGGCCGGTGGGCCAATGCGTACGCCCCTATTCGCAGCGCGAGCCAGGCGACGATTCCCGACGATCTTCGGGCCGCCATCGAGGCAAATCCGAGGGCGCGCAAGACGTTTTTGACATTGGGGAAGTTGAACCTGTTTGCGTTGGCGTTTCGCACCAACAACATGCGGACCCCTGCGGGTCGCGCGAAGAAGATCGACGCGCTTGTGGCGATGCTGGCTCGGGGCGAGACGATCGCGCCGGAGTCGAAGAACAAATCGGGCTAGTGTCCGCTCCTGCTACTTGTCGCGTCCGCTGAGCTGTCGCCCTTTGGCCACCGCGCGGAAGGCACCGTCGTTGAACGACTGGAGAATGCCGACGTTGAAGCCCTGTTGCATGCGGGTCTCGATGTCGGCCTCAGACACCGGGTAGGCGCATGCAAGCTTGAACTCCTTGCACGCACTCAGCACTGTCTGGATGGCAGCTTCCCAGGCCACATCGTCTCGAACGCGGCGGCCTTCGGCATTGGTTGTGGAGAACACGCCACCGAGCGTGCCGGCGCCAGGCGCGAGCACGCTGAGCCCGGGCACCTGCGCGATCTCGCGCACATTCGCCAGGCCTTCCATCGTTTCAACGATGGCCGTCACCACCAGTTCGCCTTCTGGATTGAGCGGCCAGACATCGGCCTTCTTCCGGTACTCGGCCTCACTCAGGCCCCAATACTTCGGTGCGTTACCCACGTCGTCTGGCCGCACACCACCCTGGGCCTTGAACCGCAGGGCCGCAATGCCCATGCGCAGCTCTTCGGCGCTATCCACCTCGACGAACGAGATGGACGACACGCCGGCGTTCAGTTGGCGGCTGAGGTTGGTGACGTAGTTGGCCGGGTCGGCGGGCATGTCGGCGCGCGAGATGTTCGGCGCTTTGGAGTTGATCGGCATGCGCAGCCGTTTGGGCGAAGTGGTGCTCTGCGGGCCGGCGGCGGCCGCCGCGTCCTGCAGCGCCATCAGGGTCGTCGCGCCGGCGTCGATGTTGCGCTCCATCATCGCGGTGAAGAAGTAGTCGGCCTCGGGGTGTGCGAACGCGTCCGCCACCAGTTCTGCCGGCGTTTTCGGCGGCGGTGCGGGTGCGGCAGGGGGAGCCGGCGTTGGCGGAGGAGTGGGCGTGGTCGGCGCCCCTGGTGCAGCGCCACGTCCCCGGTTGCCGCCGCCACCAGCACCTGCGGCCGAGGGCACGCCCAGGCCGAACACGGGCTTCCTGGCGATCAACAAATCGACCATTGGATTGAGATGGGTGCCTTGCTGCCCGTTGATCGAAACCCCCAGGGTCGCCGCACACACCAAGCCGACTGTCAGAAGTACTCGCATTGAACTCCTCCGGTGGAGCGAATCATACCTGCGGTAGACTCGCAGGCGCGAACATTTTCGCGAAGAGGAGAGCGGCAGTAATGGCAAAGAAAGCGAAGAAGGCGAAGAAGTCGACAAAACCCGTGGCGCGACGGATGGTGAAGCCCATGAAGAAAGCGGTCGCGAAGAAGCGCGTGGCGAAGAAGGCCGCTGCCAAGCAGGCGCCCGCGAAGCGCAAGACGTCCAAGGTGACCAAGGCGGCGCCCAAGACAGGCGGCTCAGCGCTGATGAGCATCTCGCCGGGGTTCACGGCGAACGACGCGGCGGCCACGATCAAGTGGTACTGCGAGGTGCTCGGATTCAGCGTGATCGAACGCTGGGAGCATGAGGGTCAGTTCCTCGGTGCGCAGATTGGCTCAGGCGCCGTGTCGATTAATGTCGGGCAGGACGATTGGAAGATGGGCCGCGACCGCATCAAGGGCCAGGGCACGCGCATCTACATCACCACCGGACCGGACATTGACGGTTACGCGGCTGCCGTCAAGGCTCGCGGGGGCACGCTCGCCGAAGACCTTCAGGACGGTTGGGGCATGCGCGCCTTCTCGATCAACGATCCCGACGGTTTCAAGATCACGTTCTACACGCTGCTGAAGTCCTAGTACGTAGCTCGGCCCGGTGTACGTAGCTCGAGCTACGGGTTCGGACTCCGGAATACGCCGGCGGTGGCATCAAGACGGCCATCGTTCGGCGCTGGCCGGAGTCCCAGCACCCGCGCCATCATCTCGTAGAGGTGAATGTTCTCGAGCGGTGGAATGGTGGCACCCTGGCGAAATTGCGCGCCGGCGGCGATGAATAAGCCGTGCATGGAGCGCAGGCGCGGATCGAAGCCGTGATTGCCCCCCAGTTGCCGTCCGCTGGCCTGCCACTCCGCGAGTTGCCTCCGGGTCGTCACGGTCCAGCCGTCGGCGGCGATGCCGATCACGGGCGAAATGCGCGGGTGCGTGTTGTAGTGCAGTTCAGCAGGCACGTCCGCGCGCCGATACACCGTCAGCGACGGGTGTTTGTCCTTGAGCGCCCGGTATACGTCCTCGGCCGTGCCGATGCGCGGGCGCAGTCCGACCACCGGCGACGAGTCGATCAGATCCACCGTGCTCACGTCGATGTAGTCATCGAGGACCACGACTCGGCGCATCGACGTTTGTGACATGCCGTGGTCCGACACGATGACGTAGTGCACGCGCGACCCGAGCGCCAGATCGTTCACCCCATCAAAGAGCAGGCCAAGGTCCCGGTCGAGCGCCGCCGCTGACTCGAGAATCTCCATCGATTCCGGACCGGCTGAGTGGCCGACGCTGTCCACTTCGCTGAAGTACAACGTGATGAACGACGGCCGCTCACGTTCCGGCAAACGCAACCACCTCAGCACCTCCTGGATGCGGTCGCGATGCGGAAGCACGTGGTCGTACGGCCGCCAGTGCGTGGGGCGTTCACCGCCGATCTCCACCTCGCTGCCGGGCCAGAACATCGACGCGGCAGTCTGGCCCTGCTTTTCGGCCGTCACCCACAGCGGTTCGCCGCCCCACCACCGGCTGTCCTTCGCGATAGGCGCCGACATCGAAAACGGTTCGCCGATCGCGTCGTCCACCATGTTGTTGGACACGATCCCGTGATGCTCCGGGTACAACCCGGTGACGATGGAATAGTGGCTGGGGAATGTCTTGGATGGGAACGTCGGAATCAGGCCCTCGGACCGTACACCCATCCTGGCCAATGCCCTGAGCCGCGGCGCCCGGGCACGGTCCAGATAATCCCAGCGCCACCCATCCAGCGAAATCAGGATCAGGATCGGAGCGCCGGACCCAGGACTCAGGACCCCGGACTCTGGACCCTGGACCCTGGACCCTGGACTCTGGACTCGTCCGCTCGCGCAGGCTCCAAGCGCGGCAGTCGCAATCGCCAGTAGGAGCGCGCATGCCCCGCGGACGAACGAGCGGCGCCTATTCGTTCGGGTCTTCGAGATAGGTGTAGCCGTGGAGGCCTTCTTCATAGAAACGCAGCAGGGTGCCTGATTCCTCGAAACTCAGGCGGCCTTCGCGCACCGAGACTTCCACGGATTCGCGGAGTTTCCGGAGCAGCGTGTCGGCATCGAACTCCACGTAGTCAAGGACTTCGCGCACGGTATCGCCCTTGATGACCGACTCAAGGACCACGTTGTCCGACGAGTCGAGGCTCACATGCACCGCGTGGGTATCACCAAAGAGGTTGTGAAGGTCGCCCAGAATTTCCTGATAGGCGCCGACCAGGAACACGCCAAGGTAGTACGGCTCCCCCGTGAACGGGTGAAGCGCCAGCGTGCGCCGCACATCGCGCCGGTCGATGAACTGATCGATCTTGCCGTCCGAGTCGCAGGTGATGTCGCCCAGCACGGCCTGCCGCGTGGGCGCTTCATTCAGCCGGTGAATGGGCATCACGGGGAAGAGCTGCTTGATCGCCCACGAATCGGGAATCGACTGGAACAGCGAAAAATTGCAGAAGTACGTGTCCGCCAGCGTGTCGTCCAGCGACTGCAGGTCTTCAGGCACGTCATCCATCGTCTGTGTCATCTTGCGGATCTTGCTGCAGATGGCCCAGTACAACGTTTCGGCCTGGCAGCGCTGGCCCAGAGGCAGATAGCCGCCGTTGAACAGGTTCAGCGCCATGTCGAGCGCCTGTTGCGCGTCGTGGTAACTCTCAAGTGCGTTGCGCGCCGTCAGGTTCTGGTAGGTTTCCTTCAGGTCAACGAGCGGCTGCTCGAGTTCCTCGCCGTTGCCGTTGGTGGGAGTCTCCTCGTCGCCAAAACCCGACACGCCCAGGATGTTGAACACCAGCATGCTGTGGTACGCCACCACCGCGCGCCCGCTTTCAGAAACGATGGTCGGATGGGCCACGCCCGTGTCGTCGCACACCGACTGGATGTGATACACGACGTCGTTGGCGTATTCCTGCAGCGTGTAGTTCACACTCGACTCGAAGTTGGTGTTTGACCCGTCGTAGTCCACGCCAAGACCGCCGCCCACATCGATGAGCTCGAGCCCGGCGCCTTCCTTGACCAGCTCGGTGTAGATGCGAGCCGCTTCGTTGAGCGCGCCCTTGACGATGCGGATGTTGGGAATCTGGCTGCCGAGGTGGAAGTGCAGCAGCTTGAAGCAGTCTTCCATGCCGTGCGCCTTCAGCTCCTGGAGCCCCTGGCGCACCTCGGCGACGGTCAGACCGAACTTCGACCGGTAGCCGCCCGACGACTGCCAGCGGCCGCCGCCCCGGGCTGCCAGCTTCACGCGCATGCCGATCTGCGGCCGGACGCCGACTTTTTTCGCGTACTCGAGAACGAGGCCCAGTTCGGTGTATTTCTCCACCACCGGGATGATCTTCCGGCCCATCTTGAGCGCG
>JBKJQX010000132.1:0-6341 GCA_046594875.1 Vicinamibacterales bacterium | reverse complement strand
GCCGCGCCAATTGGCGCCCCTAAAGGGACGCCCTACGTTAGCGGCTTGCGTTGCGCGTCGAGCGTCAGCGTGAGTCCCGATGCCCGGCCGGGAATCCGGTCGGGCGTCGCGTAGGTGCGATAGGCAGGAAGAAAGCGGCCGATGTAGTCGACGATCGCTTCGCGACTCAGTCCTGGCTTGCCTGAGGCCTTCATCGCTTCCTCGGCTTCCACACGCCAGGTCAGCACGTATTCGGGATCCTCCGCTCGGAGCACCACCCACACGTCTGCCTGGTCGGTCCACCTGGTGTATTCGGCAAGCGCTTCATTGGCCGGGGCCAGGCGGGGATCGGGCAGCGCGTCGGCTTCCACGGGCGCAAAGCCGAGCATCCACCCTTCCACCACGATCACATCGAGCGGGCCACTCACCTCGCGCCAGGTGTCTTCCGGCGCGCGATCGCCTCGTCCACCATGCGCGGACTTGTCGTACACCGGCACACGCGTGGTCTCGCCTTCTTTCAGCGCCTTAAGCGCGCGAAGGGTTCGCTCGCCAAGAGCGACATCGTGAGTGCCCGGATACCCGCGATGCTCGAGGTAAGGATTGCCGGGATTCGCCGCCGCGAGTCGCAACTGGTCTTCACGCGTGAGATAGAAATCGTCCACCGAGACGCCTGCCCCGCGCAAGCCCATGGCCGGAAGCGCCTGAAGGAAGTGCGTGACCAGCGTCGTCTTGCCCGCACCTTGTGGAGCCTGAAGACCGATCACCAGCGGACGCCGAGGCGCCGCCGCAATCTGCGCGAAACAAAACTCGTGAACAGGCTGGTGAAGCGGCTGGAAGCGCATGCGGTAACGATAGACGATTACCGATTACCGATTCCAGATTGCCGATTCAACCAGGCCCACACGAGCGGAATCCACAACAGGTTGGAGACCAGCAGGTGCGCCATCTGCAGCGTCAGCGGCGCAAGCAGCAGGAGGTTGACGACGCCCAGCGCGCATTGACCGACGATGAGCATCATGACGAGTTGGCGGGGCGTGGCCTGCGATTCGCCGGAAAACACGGGGCTGCGCCACGCGAGCCAGAACAGATAGCCCGCGACGATGACCGCAAGGATCGGGTGGAAGATACGCAGCCGAATCAGGAAGTGCGCAGTGGGGTCGAGGTCGGCCGCGATGCCTTCGGCCAGCGACGCATGCGGGAACAGGGTGTCGCCAAGCGCCACGATCGCACCCGTGGCGGCCACCGCGAGCATGGCCACCATCGCGATGGTGAACCCAGTGCCGGCGCCTCCCGTCTGCAGAGGTGACGCGCCACCGTTGGAGACCGGGGGCCGCGCCGCCCAGATTGTGGTGGTCATGGCGGCCACAAGCAGCAGCGTGTTGACCAGATGCCCGCCAACGTAACCCGCACGCAGCGCAGAGGCGTTGTCTTCAACGAGTTCCAGCAACACGATGCCGGCGCCAATCGCCGCCTCGATCACCATGAAGCCGAGCGTGATGGCCGCCCACTTGCGCGCGGCATGCCCGGCGGGAAACGTGCGGCGCGCGAGCACCACCAGCCCCAGCGCCATCACCATCACCAGTCCGCTGGACACCCGATGCACGAATTCGATGACCGTGCCCACCGCCGGCGCCAGCGGCACGACCTCGCCGTTGCACAGAGGCCAGTGGCTTCCACACCCCGCGCCAGACCCGGTGGCGCGCACCACGGCGCCCCAGACAATGACGAGGATCGTGACCCCAAGGGTCAGCCAGCCGTACCGGACAAATGCGCGAATTGGGTCGGAAGTCATGCGAGGAACTCCGGATCGATCATACAGAAGGTAATCTACGAGGGTGACGCCATCGCCCATCGCGGATGAATTCCAGTCGCGCCTGTCCGCGCGGCGGGAAACGCTCGCCCGCATGGAGCGGCGCAATACAC
This sequence comes from Vicinamibacterales bacterium, assembly GCA_046594875.1. Taxonomy (GTDB): domain Bacteria; phylum Acidobacteriota; class Vicinamibacteria; order Vicinamibacterales; family SCN-69-37; genus SYFT01. Next base: position 4,439 of record JBKJQX010000132.1, on the reverse strand, counting down.
GCGTCGCGGGCGTTCGGCTCGTGCTGGGCCTCACCGGCGTCGGCCTGCTCATCTGGCTCGGCCTCGCGCCCTGGAAGACCCTGGCCGCGCTGGTCGCGCTCTTCGCGGTGGTGGCTGTCGGCCACGGCCGGCTGATCAACGCGCGCGATCGGGCGCGGTCCGCCGTCCAGTACTACGAGCGGGGCCTGGCACGTCTGCGGCATGACTGGGCGGGCAAGGGCGACGCGGGCGACCGCTTCCTGCCGGCACACCATTTGTACGCCGCCGACCTGGACGTGTTCGGTCGCGGCAGCCTGTTTGAACTGATGGCCACCTGCCGGACGGAAGCGGGACGCGCCACGCTCGCGCAGTGGATGCTGGCGCCCGCGACACCCGAAGTACTGCTGGCACGGCAGGCCGCCGTGCGGGAACTGGCGCCGGATCTCGACCTGCGGGAGCAGCTCTCCGTTGAAGGCGACCAGATGCGGGCCGCCGTGGACCCGGCCGTGATCGGCGCCTGGGCCGTGATGGCCGGCACGCTGCCTGGACGTGGCATCGAGGCCCTGGTGCGGGTGGTCACGCTGACGTCCCTCGGTGCGCTGATTTGGTGGCGGCAAGGTGGACCCGTGGCGCCCTTCCTGGTGCTGCTGGCGGTGCAAGGACTGGTGGCGCTCGCCCTTCGGCCCCGTGTCCTTCGCGTCACCGAGGCGGTTGATTCGGCCTCACGCGACCTCGATGTGTTCGTCGAAGTGGCACGCCTGCTCGAACGACGCCGCGACACCAGTTCCCTGCTCCAGGCGTTGCGCGGGCGACTCGTAACCGGTTCAGCCGCCGCCTCTTCGTCCATCGCGCGGCTGTCACAACTGGCCACGATGCTCGCCTCTCGCAGCAATGTGCTCTTCGCGCCCCTTGCCGGCATGCTGATGTGGACCACGCAACTGGCGTTTTCCATCGAGCGATGGCGCGCGCGTCACGGCGCGCAGGTGCCGCAGTGGCTGGACGCGGTGGCGGAGTTCGACGCGCTGTGTGCGCTTGCGGGCTACGCCGCCGAGCATCCGGCCCACGTCTTCCCCACGCTGACGCCACCACCATCCCGCCTCGAGGCAACCGCCCTTGCGCACCCACTGCTCGGCGACGCCGCCGTCGCCAACACGGTTCGGCTGGGCGCCGCCGCTCCATCCCTGCTCATCGTTAGCGGCTCGAACATGTCGGGCAAAAGCACATTTCTCCGCGCCATTGGCCTCAACGTGGTGCTGGCGCAAATGGGCGCGCCGGTCCGGGCGGCGTCGTTCTCATTTGCGCCGGTGTCGGTGGGCGCCTCCATTCGTGTGCTGGATTCGCTGCAGGAAGGCCACTCCCGGTTCTATGCGGAGATTTTGCGACTCAAGCACATTGTGGACCTGGCCCGCGCAACTGGCGGAGCCACGCTGTTCCTGCTCGACGAGGTGCTGAGCGGCACGAATTCGCACGACCGGCGTCAAGGCGCCGAGGGCCTGCTGCGTGGACTGATTGGGTTCGGCGCGGTCGGCCTGGCGACGACCCACGATCTGGCGCTGGGCGACATTGCCGCCGGGTGGTCGCCGCAGGCCTCCAACGTCCACTTTGCGGACAAGTTTGACGGCGGGTCCCTGGCGTTTGACTACGTCCTACGAGAAGGGCCGGTGAAGACCAGCAACGCCCTGGCCTTGATGCGGTCGATTGGGCTCGACATTGATCCGGCCTGATTTGAGCCACTTACGGAACTCTTACAGTCGGTCGGCGCAAGGCTTGTTATCGTTGCGGCATGAGTCTGACGACCACTGTTTCGACCAAACATGTACCCCGCAGGTCCGGCGGCACGGGTAGCCTGGCCGGCGCCAATCCGGACCGATTTGCGGGCGTGTCGTGGACGACCGCCTTTTTCATGACGCTGTTCCACATCGGCGCAGTCTGGGCGCTGATCGATTTCACCTGGTCGGGCGTTGTCGTGTTGCTCGCCACCTACTACATCGCGCTGGCGTGGGGCATCGGCATGTCATATCACCGGTTGCTGACCCACCGCGCCTACAAGACCCCGAAGTTCGTCGAGTACTTCCTGACGATCTGCGCCACTACCGCCCTTGAGGGCGGGGCGCTCTTCTGGGTGGCCACGCATCGACGGCATCACCAGCATTCAGACTCCGACAGTGATCCCCACACGCCGCGTCACGGCGGATTCTGGGCGCACATGGGCTGGATCGTCTTCGGCGAGGCGCAGCATAACAACGTCACCATGACGTCGAAGTACGCGCCCGACCTGAGCCGCGACGGCTTCCACGTGTGGCTGAGCAAATATCACTGGGTGCCCCTGACCACCCAGGGCCTGGTCCTGTGGGCCGTCGGCGGATGGAACTGGGTGCTGTGGGGTGTGTTCCTGCGCGTGACGCTCGGCCTGCACGCCACGTGGCTGGTCAACTCGGCCACGCACCTCTGGGGCAAGCGCCGGTTCCTGACGCGGGATGACTCACGCAACAACTGGTGGGTGGCGTTGCTCACGTTCGGCGAAGGCTGGCACAACAATCACCACGCGCACCCGACGTCGGCCGCTCACGGCCTGGCATGGTACGAGGTGGACCTCACCTACATGCACATTCGCGCCCTCGAATTGGTCGGTCTCGCCACCGACGTCCGCCGCGTGAAGGTCGACGACGCCATCGAAGAAGCCGCCTAGTAGGAGCCGGGGTCCTGGGGGCCCGGAGTCCGGGGCCCCACGTACAATGGGCCGATGTCGGTTTCAACAGGCCGCCGGGGCGCGATCGCCTTTTTCGTCATCTTCTGCGTGTGTCTGGTGGCACTCGCCGTGGTGCTCAACGTCGGCTGGATCCTGCAGAACCGGCGCCAGGCCGTCGCGCTGTTGTTCGGCGTGCCGGTCTTCCTCGCCATCATCACGGGCCTGATTCTCAACACGATCTTCCTCGTGCGGGAAATTCGCCGCAACGACCAGCAGGACGCCTTCGTCAACGCCGTCACGCACGAGCTGAAGACGCCGGTGACGTCCATTCGCCTGCATCTGGAAACCCTCAAGGCCCATGAAGACTCGATTCCCGAGGCCAAGCGGCGCGAGTTCTACGACGTCATGCTCGACGACAGCGACCGCCTCATGCAGACCATCGAACAGGTGTTGCGCACAGGACAGGCCGGCCGGCCGTCCACGCATCGCGAGCGCGTGAACCTGCGCACTCTGGCAGACGAGTGTGTGGTGTTGACGCGCACCCGGCGGCACCTGACCGAAGCGCAGTTATGCCTGCTGCCGCTCGGGCCCGACGACCGGCAGCCCGAAGTGATGGGCGACCCCACAGAGCTGCGCGGCGCCATCCTGAACCTCCTCGACAATGCCGTGAAGTACTCCGGCGACGATGTGCATGTGGAGGTGTATGCCGTGCTCGTGGGCGACTGGTCGGTGATTCGCGTGTCCGACCGTGGCGCGGGCCTCGCCGCCGGCGAGGCCAAGCGGATCTTCAAGCGCTTCTATCGCACCCCCGGCTCTCTGACCCAACGTATCAAAGGCACCGGCCTCGGTCTGTTCATCGTCTACAGCACCGCGAAGCACCATGGCGGCCGCACGTACGCCGAAAGTGCGGGCGTGGGACAGGGATCGGTGTTTACACTGGAACTGCCCGCAGTGCCTGCGTCGGCGCAATAACCCTTCCATGTCCCATCTGCTGATCGTCGAAGACGAACCCCATATCGCATCCGGCCTGCGGTTCAACCTTGAGGCCGAGGGGCACGAGGTGGAGATTGTTGAGGACGGTGAACGGGCCCTGCAGGTCATCACCGAGCGGCCGCAGAGTATCGATGCCATGGTGCTCGACGTCATGCTGCCGGGGATGGACGGATTCGCGGTGGCTGCGGCGTTGCGGGCACGAGCCTGGCTGCACCCCATCCTGATGCTGACCGCCAGGGGCCGGGCGGAAGACGTGCTCCGTGGGTTCGAGGCCGGCGCCGATGACTATCTGCCGAAACCGTTCGAACTGAAGATTCTGGTGGCGCGGCTGCACGCCTTGCTGCGGCGGCAAGCGTGGAAGGCGACGCCGCCACCGCCCGACCAGTTCACGTTCGCCGGGCGGACCGTGGATTTTTCTGCACAGGAACTGCGCGTCGACGCCAAGGTGTATCCGCTGACGTTGATGGAAACGAACCTGCTGCGCTACCTCGTTCGCCACGACGGGCAGACGGTGTCGCGCAAACAGATGCTCGAAGAGGTATGGAACCTCCACGAAGACACGGATACCCGCGCGATTGACCACTTCATGTCCCGCCTGCGCAAGTACATCGAGACGCAGCCCTCACTGCCGAAACACCTGCTGACTGTCCGTGGCGTCGGGTACCGCTTCGAGTCCAAGAACGACTGAGGGGACGGGTGTCGATCTGTGGAAAACTCGGCGACAAAAAAAGACGTCGGGTGTCTTTTTTTATGAAAAAGACACCCCACGTCTTTTTTG
>JBKJQX010000117.1:0-30412 GCA_046594875.1 Vicinamibacterales bacterium | reverse complement strand
CGCCGTCTTCGACGTCTGCCGAGCGATAGACGACGCGGTGGACCTTGAGACCGACCCAGCTCGAGCGGCATCGGCCCTGAACCTGTGGCGGGACGAAGTGGCTTGCGTCTTCGACGGTACGCAACCGAAGACTCCTCAGGGCCAGGCGCTGCAGCCATTCGTCAAACCGTTTCATCTGCCTCGGGAGCAATTCGACGCGCTCATCGACGGCGTGGGCATGGACGCCGCGCCCATGCGCTTTCAGACGTTCGAGGACCTGGAACCCTACTGTCACCGCGTCGCTTCGTCAGTGGGTCTGATGTGCGCCGAGATCTTCGGCTACAAGGATCCGGCGGTGCTCACCTACGCGCGCGACCTCGGCGTGGCACTGCAACTGACGAACATCCTCCGTGACGTGGGCGTGGACTACCGGCGCGGCCGACTGTACTTGCCCCTTGCTGACCTGGCGGCGTGCGGCTGCACGGAAGAAGACATCCGTCGCGAAGTGGAGCGGCCAGGGCAAGGTGTTCAGTCACCGCAGGTACGCGCGGCATTGGTGCAGCACGCCGCGAAGGCTCGTGCGTTCTTCGCGCGCGCAGTGGCCGTGTTGCCTCGCGAAGACGCTTCGCGCTTTGTAGCCGCCGAGATCATGCACGGCATCTATTTCGAACTCCTCAAGCGGATCGAAGCCGCGGATTTCGACGTGTTCAGCCAGCTCGCGCGGGTGCCGCGTCCTGCGCAGGCGCGGCTGGCCCTTCGCGTATGGTGGACCCTTCGCCGTGGCCGCATCCCGCAGCACTAATGCGCCCGACGTGGTTGTCGTCGGCGCAGGCTTCGCAGGCCTGAGCGCAGCCGTGCGCCTCGCTGTGCGCGGCAAGGCCGTAACGGTCATCGAAGAGGCGCCACGACTGGGCGGTCGCGCGACGGCATTCACCGACAGGGAGACGGGGCAGAGGCTCGACAACGGCCAGCATGCGCTCTTCGGCTGTTATCGCGAGACCTACGATTTCTTGCGCGCCATCGGCACCGCCGACCTTGCACCGCTCGACCCCACGCTTCGCCTGACGATGGCCGATGCGAGTGGGCGGATGGCCACGCTGACCTGCCCGGCGTGGCGGCCGCCGTGGCATCTGGTTGCGGGCCTTCTGAGGTGGAAGGCCCTGCCGTTGCGCGATCGCCTCGCCGCCAGACGGCTGGCGAGTCTGCTCTCGACGGTCAGGCGCGAAGGCGCCGAGGCTGCAGCCGCGCGCGTGTCACCAGACCTGACCGTCACTGACTGGCTTCGGCAACACGGACAGCCAGATTCTCTCTGCGAGTGGTTGTGGCATCCGCTGGCCTTCGCCGCGCTGAACCAGGATCCAGGCGTGGCAGCCGCCCAGCCGTTCGTGCGAGTGGTGGGCGAACTGTTCGGCTCTTCACCTGGCTCATCGTCGCTCGGCGTGCCCAGTGTGCCGCTTGATGAGTTGTATGCGGAGCCCGCTGCACGTTTTATCGAGAGCCGCGGCGGCCGAGTGTTGCGTGGCACGAGCGCGCTCGTGGACGTGGACCCCACAGGACGGGAGCACCGTGTGTACGCGGGAGACGAAATTCTCCGCCCCGGAGCGATCATCAGTGCCGTGCCGTGGCATGCGTTTGATCGGCTATGGCGCTACGAAGTGCCGGAGCGGCTGTCCGCGACCGCGGATGGGGCTCGGAAGATGCAGGCGGCGCCGATCGTGACGGTGAACCTGTGGTTCGACCGGCCGGTGATGGCCGACCGCCAGATCGGATTTGTCGGGACGCAGTTCCACTGGGTGTTTGGCAAGAATAAAGACGTCGGGTGTCTTTTTGACGAGGGTCAACAAAAAGACACCCGACGTCTTTATTCACTCGTCGCGAGCGGCGCCGAGGGGTTGCTGCGACAGGAGAACCACGAATTGGCGGGGCTGGCCGAGCGCGAATTGCGGGCCTGCGTCCCTGGCGCTACTGGGGCGGCGTGCGTGCGGTCGCTCGTGGTGCGCGAATCCCGCGCCACGTTCTCACTGGCCCCCGGCGCCCCGCAGCGACCCGCCACCCAAACGTCGGTGCCTGGCATCTTTCTCGCGGGCGACTGGACCGACACCGGCCTGCCTGGCACGATCGAAGGCGCCGCCCTGAGCGGTCATCGCGCGGCTGCCGCGGCTATGATCACGTTGTGACATCCGTCATCGTTCACTATCAGGAACTGGCGCTCAAGGGACGAAACCGGCCGTGGTTTATCCGCGCGTTGCTCCGCAACATCAGGACGTTGCTCGCGGATCTTGATGTGCGGCACGTCGCATCGATGGTTGGCCGGATCGAGGTGCGATTTGACTCGGGCGACCACTGGCCCGAGGTCCGCTCGAGGTTGGCGAGGTTGCCTGGTATCGCGAACTTCGCACGGGCGGTGCATGTGCCGGCCGATGTGGATGTGATGGCCGCGACGGTACTGGACGGGCTACGTGGCCTTGACCCGCGACCTTTCCGGATCAAGGCACGGCGTGCAGACAAGAGATTTCCGGTGCCGTCGCCCGAAATTGAACGGCGTGTCGGCGCCCGCGTCCAGGCAGAACTGGGATGGCCGGTCGACTTGTCGCACCCGCAGTCGGTGATCCGGATCGAGGTGCTGTCGGGTGAGGCCTTCATCATCTTCGACCGCGAACCAGGCGCTGGCGGGTTGCCCATCGGCAGTGGAGGAAAGGCCGTGTGCCTCCTGTCGGGAGGCATAGACTCACCGGTCGCCGCGTGGCGCGTCATGCGCAGGGGCGTCACGGTCCAGCTCGTCCACTTTCACAGTTACCCGATTCTCAATCAGGTGTCGCAGGAAAAGGTACGTGAACTGTCGGCGATTCTGGCCCGCCGCCAGTTGATGTCGCGCCTGTATCTGGTGCCCTTTGGCAGCACCCAGCAGCAGGTGATGTTGACGGTCCCGCCCGAACTGCGGGTGGTGATCTACAGGCGGTTGATGGTGCGCATCGCGCAACGCATTGCGGATCGGGTCCACGCAGACGCGCTCGTCACCGGCGATGTGATCGGACAGGTGGCATCACAGACGATCGAGAACATCCGGGCGATTGATGACGCCGCAACCATGCCTGTCCTGCGACCCCTGATCGGGTGCGACAAAGAGGAGATCACGCAGGAGGCTATTCGCCTCGGCACCTACGAAACGTCCATCATTCCCGACCAGGACTGCTGTACGTTGTTCACGCCGAGGAGTCCGGCGACACGCGCCTCGCTCGAGTTCGTGCGCGCGGCCGAGGCCCTGCTGGATGTCGAAACACTCGTCGCGCAGGCGCTGCGCGACACCGTGGTTGAAGAGCGGACGTTTCCGACCGGCCCCGGACTGTGCGCTGTGGTCGAGAATGATAAAATGCGTCGTCTGTTGGTGTAGGAGAGAGACATGAAGATGACTCCGGGCAAGCTCGCGGGAATGAAGGCCGTATCGGACGCGCGTGGCGTGATCGCTGCCGCGGCCATGGATCAGCGTGGGTCGCTCAAAAAAGCGCTGGCCAAGGAAAGTGGCAAGGATGTATCCGACGCCATGATGGAGGAGTTCAAAGGCCTCGTCACCGAGGTGCTGACGCCCCACGCGAGCGCCATCCTGCTTGACCCTGAGTGGGGCATCGGGCCGTCGAAACGCCGCTCGAAGAATGCCGGGTTGCTGCTGGCGTACGAAAAGACCGGCTACGACGCGAACACGCCCGGCCGGCTGCCCGACCTGCTGGATCACTGGTCGGTGCGCCGATTGAAGGAAGCCGGCGCGGATTGTCTGAAGATCCTGCTCTATTACACGCCGTTCGATTCCACGGCCATCAACGAGTTCAAACACGCCTGGGTGGAACGCATCGGCGACGAATGCCGGGCCAACGACCTGCCGTACTTCCTTGAATTTGTGGGATACGAGGAAGGCGCCGACGAAAAGGGACTCGAGTACGCGAAGCGCAAGCCCGAGGTGGTGGCCGGCGCGATGCGTGAGTTCACCAAGGATCGATACGGCGTGGACGTCATGAAGGTCGAGATTCCCATCAACATGCAGTTTGTTGAAGGCGCGAAGTCCAACAAGACGGGCCAGGTGGCCTACACGCGCGACGAGGCCAAGCGGCTCTTCCTTGAAGCCGCAACGGCCTCAACCAAACCGTTCATCTACCTGTCGGCCGGCGTGAGCAATGCGGAGTTCACCGAAGGCCTGCAGGTGGCTGCAGAGTCGGGCGTTCGTTATTCGGGCGTGTTGTGCGGTCGCGCGACGTGGAAGGACGGCATCTCTGTGTTCGCCAAGGAAGGCTCGGCAGCCTTCCGGGCGTGGCTCGAAACCAAGGGCGTAGAGAACATCAGGAACGTCAACGAGGCCGTGAAACCGGCGAGCCCCTGGTTCTCGGTCTACGGCGCGAAGAGCGCCGACGAACTCGGCTGAGGCGGTTTCGACCTGCGTGTGGCGGGACGTAGCTAGCTACGTACGACGCGCTACACGCATGCTCGCGTGCCGGGGCGGCGCTCGACTACGGCTTCCGCAGGATCTCGGTGCCCGAGACGGGCCCGAAACACGTCGTGCCAGAGTAGGGAATCCGAATCTGATTGCCCTCAAGGGTCGCGGTGCCGGTCAGCGCCACTGCGCAGCTTCCGCCGTTGGCTCCGGTGCCCGTCCCCGTTGCGGTCCAGGTGAGCCGCGTGGCGTCCAGAGTGCCCGCCGCCGTGCCGTTAACCGCCATGGTGCCCCAACACTTCGCGCTCCAGGTGCCAGACGCACCGGTGAGCGAGATATTGGTCACCGACCACTGAAAACTCGTGCAGGTCTCCTGGACGGTGCTGGCGGCCACCGACGCCCAGGTCCCGCCAAACGCCGCCGTTCCGGTTGCCGAGCCGGTGGGGCTGGCCGGATTTGACTTGAGTGAGTCCATGCACGATTGGCTGGACATGGCCAGAACCAGGCCGAGGGCGATTGCTGAATAGGTCACCCCGGGATTATCGGCCAGAGCCCGGCGCTTCTATAATCTTTTTATGGCGATTCTGAAGGTCTCGCGGCTTGGGCACCCGGTTCTGCGGGCCAAGGCCCACGAACTGGACCCGAAGTCCATTACCTCCGAGGGCGTGCAACGCCTCATCGATGACATGTTCGACACGATGCGCGAGTACTCGGGCGTGGGGCTCGCCGCGCCTCAGGTGCACGAGGGCGTACGCATCTTTGTGGCGGGCCTGCGTCCCGGCCCGCTCGGCCCTGAAATCGGGGAAGACGATGACATGCCGATGATGGCGCTCGTGAATCCACAGGTCACGCTGGTCGGCAAGCCGACGTCCATGGGCTGGGAAGGGTGCCTGAGCATTCCCGAGATACGGGGCCGTGTGCCTCGCGCATCAGCCGTCCGCGTGAAGGCCTGGGACCGGACCGGCGCACCGGTCAGCTTCACGGCCAGGGGTTTCCCGGCGCGGGTCATCCAGCACGAAAACGACCACCTCGACGGTATCCTGTTCCTCGACCGGATGGAGTCCTTCGAGTCGTTGAGCTATCTCGAGGAATACGACCGCTACTGGGCGCGTCATGAAGGCGATGACGAGGGCACCGGTGAGCAGTGAGTTCACCGACACGGAACGCGCGGCCCTGGCGCCCTATTTCACCAACGTCGATCTGCCCGTCTTCGCCCTGATCAACCTGCCCGAGACAGTGAAGGGCGCGTTGTTCGCGCGGTATTCGCGATCCGCGAAATCACTGCGCCGTCTGTTCCTGGACGAATTCCTGGAGCAGGTGTCAGAAGCCGGCGCCGCAGCCACAGGTGGAGTGGGCGCCACACGCGCCGATCAGCTCTACATGCGGATCTTCAACGAGTATGGCGACGACTCCGTTGCGCAACTTGGCGGAGTGCATCTGGCGTGTGAAGACGTGTCGAACCTGCTGACGAAGGTGCTCGAACGCGGTCGCCTGATGGCGTACCTGGAGCAGTCCACGCGCTACATCCCGTACACGCAGCGACAGGGTGAGACCTGGCGCTACCTGGTGCCGGCCGAGCTTGATGGCCATGACTTGAGAGCGCGGTACGTGGCTGCGCTGGATCTGGCATTTGAAACCTACGCGCGGTGGATCGACCCGATGCGCGTCTGGTTTGAAGCGCGGTATCCCAAGGCGGCTGGTGATTCCGACGCGGTGTACAAATCCGCGATTCGCGCGAAGGCGCTCGACACGCTGCGGGGCCTGTTGCCGGCGGCGACGAGGTCGAATGTCGGGATCTACGGCACGGGCCAGGCGTATGAATCGCTGCTGTTGCGCATGCGCGCCCATCCGCTGGTCGAGATGCGCGAGTGCGCGGACGTGATGCTCGCCGAACTGCGCAAAGTGGTGCCGGCGTTCTTCACGCGCGTTGACCAGCCTGACCGGGGTGGACGCTGGAGCGCGTATTTCTCGGACACGCGGGAAGGGGTTGCGGCGGTCGCCTCGCGCCTGACCGGTGGAGAGCCGGCCGAGGGCCGCGCCGAGGTGGTGCTCTCGGATTTTGATCCCGAGGGCGAAGTCAAGGTTGTCGCTGCGGCCCTGTATGCCTCGTCGTCCCTCGCCGACGACCAGTTGTTGGATGTCGCGCGACGCATGAGCGCGGACGACCGCGCGGCGGTGCTCGCCGCATATGTTGGCAGCCGCGGCAATCGGCGGCACAAGCCGGGACGCGCGTTCGAGCGCACGGGGTATCGCTTCGACGTGTTGACCGACTACGGCGCGTTCCGCGACTTGCAGCGGCATCGGCTCTGCACGATTGACTGGCAGGCGCTTTCGACGGCGCACGGATATACCCAGCCTGAGGCGATCGTGGAAGCCGGTGGCAACGAAGAGTGGCGACGGGTGATGGAGACCTGCGCGGATGTTCACGAAAGTCTTGTGGCTGCGGGCTTGACCCAGGTCGCCCAGTATGTGGTGCCCATGGCGTACCGCGTGCGATTCGTCATGGACATGAACGCGCGCGAGGCCATGCACGTGATCGAATTGCGCACCGCACCACAGGGCCATCCCGCCTATCGTCGTGTGTGCCAGCAGATGCACACGCTCATTTCTGAACGCGCGGGACACCACGCCATCGCCGCGGCCATGAAATACGTGGACCATTCGGAGGTAGAACTGGAGCGACTGCAGGAAGAGCGGCGACTCGAGGCGAAACGGGGCGCGACCAACCGTGTCTGAGTCCTCACCGTGGCTCATGGCCATTCGCATCCAGGTGCGCTTTCGCGATTGTGATCCGCTGGGGCACGTAAACAACGCGGTGTACCTGACGTACCTGGAGAACGCGCGATTCGCCATCTGGAAGGCGCAGGACGTGGCAGGCGTGATCCTCGCGCGCGCGGAAGTGGACTTCCGGTCACAGTCGCGTTACGGGGATGAACTCGAGGTGCGACTCCGGCTTGAAGGGTTCGGTCGATCGAGTTTTCGGTACGAGTACGAAATCGTCGACGTCCCGTCGCAGCGCGTGGTCGTCACAGCGAAGACCGTGCAGGTGCACTTCGACTACGCGGCGCAGGTTCCGGTGGCGCTGTCCGACGACCTGCGCGCCAGGCTCAGCACACCCGTCGCGCCTTGATCCACGAAAGAGACCCCACGATGGACTCACACTGCGCCCTGGCACATAGGTTCCAACGATGATTTCAGCTTCCGAGGCCCTGGCTCTTCTTCGCGACGGTAATCGCCGGTTTGTGGCCGAAGTCCGCAGCCCGGACAATTCCAGCAGCCGCACCCGCAGACTCGAACTGGCCTCGGGCCAGGAACCCTTTGCGATCATCCTCGGTTGCTCCGACTCGCGAGTGCCAGCCGAGCTCGTGTTCGATCAGGGCCTGGGTGACTTGTTTGTCATTCGTGTGGCCGGCAACATCGTGGCGCCCTCGCAGGTGGGCAGCGTGGAGTTTGCCGCCGAACGTTTCGGCACGCGGTTGGTCGTGGTGCTGGGCCACTCGAGTTGTGGCGCCATCGTGGCCACGGTTGAAGAGTTGGGAAGACCGACGCAGGATCAGTCCAAGAACCTTCGATCGATCGTTGACCGCATCAGGCCGTCGGTGGAACCCCTGCTGGCCACCGAACTGAAACATCGGCCCGAGGAACTGGTGCATCAGGCGGTCCGCGCGAACATTCGCGCTTCTGTCAGCCATCTCAGGCACGGTTCCGAGGTGTTGGAGCAGTTGATAGACCGCGAGGGACTACTGGTGGTTGGAGCGGAATACTCGCTGGAAACCGGGGCCGTGGACTTCTTCGACGCGCCGTAGGACGACCAATTTCGAGGGTTTTTCCGTGGACTTGACTCTTTGTGAAACATTTCACATAATTGGCCCAATCGTTTCCGGCCCGACTACAGTAATTGACCCGCACGGCTTCCCTTCCCCGGAAGCTGCATGTCAACGCAAGACGAATGTCCCGCCTTTGTAATTTCTTCCTCATAGCTCTCTTCCTAAATACCTGGGCCGGGAACGAGCTATTTTCCCAGCCCGACGGCACCCCACAGGCCAGAGGCGAATGGGTCGCCCGCCAGGTGCAGGACCGCGACACCGGCAAAGACAGCCGGTCCACCATGCGCATGCGCCTGTTCGACCGTCAGGGTCGCGCGCGCGAACGAGTGCTGGCCACCCTGAGCCTCAAAGGCGGGCCGGGCCGACCGGTTCCTGGTGACCGCTCCTTGACGCGCTTCACTTACCCGAACGACATCAACGGCACAGGCTTTCTGGTCTGGGAAAATCCGACCGGCGAAGACGAACGCTTTCTCTACCTGCCGTCGCTCGGCCGGGTGCGCCGCATCGCCGGCAACGAAACCCAGGACAGCTTCGTCGGCAGCGACTTCACCTACGAGGACATCGGCGGGCGCGAGTTCAACGACTATTCGTACACGCTGCTCGATGAGGCGGCGACCTGGACCGCGCCCGACGGCGCCGCACATGCCGTGTACCGGCTGGAATCACGCGCGAAAGCCCCTGCCGCCAGGTTCCCTCGCGTAGTCTCGCTCGTCAGGAAGGACAACTTCGTGGTTGTTCACGGCGAGATCCACAACAGGCGCGACGAGTTGCAGAAGACCTTCTCCGTCAAGAAAGTGGCTCGCCAGAGCGGCATCTGGACCGTCATGGAGATGGTCATGGCTGACGCCACCGCCCGCACACGCACCGAGCTTGTGGTGGAGAAGATTGAATACAACGTCGGGCTCAAGGAGGCCGACTTCAGCCGGCGTGAACTCGAGCGGGGCGCCGGTCGTTGAGCCTCCGGGTTGCGCAGTTCATTTACCGCTGGCAGCTCTACCTCTCGGGCGCCATTGTCCTCGGTGCGCTGATCCTCGCGCCCCGAGCCCAGATTCAAGTCATCGACAACGACCTGACCGCATGGTTCTCTCCCGACGACCCCGTGTATCAGGACTACATCCGTTTCAGGGACGAATTTGGCGGCACCCGTACCGTCATCATCGCCATTGAAGCGCCGAGCCGCGAACGCCTGTTCAGTGCCGAGGGATTCTCGTTTCTCGACAAGGCCAGCGCCGACATCGAACGCGTACAGGCCGTCCTGCGTGTCAGCAGCCTGGCCACAGCCACCGTCGTCGACGTCCTGCCGTCGTCCGGGGCCGACGATGATGGTGGCCTGCAGGTTCGGCGGCTGATCGAAGACCTCGAAACAAGAACTCCGGACGCCGTGGGGCAGCGCGCCCTTGACGACGAGCTGTTTCGTGGCGACCTCGTCTCGGAGGACGGCACCGTCGCCGCGTTGATCCTCTTCTTCGACGAGAGTCGGATCGACGACGTGCGGGCCGAGGTGTTGACCGAGATTCGCCGGCTGGTTGATTCGCAATTGCCGGTTGGATTCAAGGCGCACTACAACGGCAGCCTCGAAATCACCGAGTGGTACAACCGCGTCACGCTGGCGAACCAGACCACATTCACACCGCCGATTCTGGCGCTGACGCTCCTGGCGCTGTTCGTGATGTTCCGTTCGGTCAAGAAGACGCTGCTGACCTTCGGTGCGATCCTCGTCAGCCTGTTGTGGACGCTCGGTCTCTACGACCTCTTCGGCTTCAGCTACAACGTGCTGAGTAGCATGATCATCCCTCTGGTGGTTGTGCTGGCCGTGGCAGACGACGTGCACATCCTGCAGCACTATGGGCTGGAGCGGCGCACCCGGAGCCGCGAGCAGGCGTTCGTCGGCACCGTCCGGCACCTGATGGCGCCGTTGTTCGGTGCGAGCGCCACAACCGCACTGGGCATGTTGTCGCTCGCCACAAGCCAGGTGGTGGCCGTGCGCGAGTTCGGCATGGGATCGGCGATTGGCGTGATGGTGGACTTCGCCATCTCGATCATCCTGGTGCCGACAATGCTCGGGTGGGTGAAGGAGGAGCGGGCGGTGGCGCCGCAGGAGTCGTGGTTCCTGGGGCCCCTGCGTTCGGTGGCGATGTTCTCCACGCGTCACGCGCGGGCGGTGATGGCGGTGGTGATCGGCTTGGTCGTGCTCGCGGGCGTTGGCATGTCGCGCCTGCGGGTGGACACCAACCACATCAACTTCTTCAGTGAGCACCACGAGCTCTACACCTCGGCCCAGGTGATGGACAAGAAGCTGGCGGGCATCTACACGTTCCAGGTGTTTCTGGAAGGCGCGCCCGATTCCATGCAACAACCCGACGTCCTCAAGCGCATGGACCGCCTGAGCACGGAGCTGGAGGCGCTGCCATTCGTCAGGAAGGCCTCGTCTGTGGCCGACTACGTCAAGCGCGTCCACCGCGAACTGAACGACGGCCGACCCGAGGCATTCGTGATTCCTGACTCGTCGGCGGAGGTTGCCCAGGAGTTGCTGGTCTTCGGGCTGGGCGACGAGGGCCGGGCGGAGCTTGAGCGTGTGGCCGCCAGCGACTTTTCCCGGGCCCAGGTGACGGTCAAGCTGGCCTCGATGAGTTCCGACCTGGTGTTTAAAGAGGTCACGAAGGCAGACCGCCTCGCTCAGCAGATCTTCGCCGGATCTGGCGTGAAGGCCACGGTGACTGGGTCGGGCCGCCTGTTCAGCATGTTGGACCACTATCTGGTGCGGTCGCAGATCACGAGCTTCGCCACGGCATTTGTGACCGTGTTCGGCGTGATCTTTCTCGTGTTCCGATCGTGGAGATTTGGCCTGCTGTCGATCGCTCCCAATCTGGTGCCGGTGCTGGCTGTCTTCGGTGTGATGGGTTGGCTGGGCATTTCGCTTAACGTGGCCACGGTCATGGTGGCCAGCGTCGCCCTGGGCGTGGTTGATGACGACACCATCCATTTCATCAGTCGCTACAGACGCGAGACGGCCGCGGGAGCCACCACCGACGAAGCCATTGAGACGGCCACGACACAAGAGGGCCGTGCAGCGCTGACGACGGCTGTCATCAATTGCAGTGCCTTCGCTGTGCTGACGCTCTCGGAGTACCGGCCCAGCGCGTGGTTCGGCGGTCTGTTGGCGCTGACCATGGTGATGGCCTTCCTGGCCGAAGTGTTCATTCTGCCGGCGATGATCAAACTGTTCCCGGCCCTGTTTGGCGCCGAGCGTGTGCATGCCCAGGGAGTGCCGCGGTCATGACGGGCTGGTGGTTGGTCGCCTCGCTTGTGGCTCAGGTGCCCGCGGCGCAGGCCCCGGTCCCCCCGGCTTCGCGATCAGGCAATCTGGTGATCCACGGCGAAGTGTCAGCACTGGCGGTCACGTACCCGAAGCAGGAAAACACGCGCGAGTTGCGCACGCGCGCGTTGCTCGACATCACGGCGTCGCCAACGCCGTGGTTGCGGTTGCGCCTTGAGGGGACGGCTGAAGTGTTATGGGCCGACCGTGGTGGCCGGGTGGACGACGCCATTGGAACAGTGCGGGACGTCTGGGCTGAGGTGCGGCAGGACAGCTTCGAGATTCGGGCCGGATACGGACGTCTGGTGTGGGGCCGACTCGATGAAGTGATGCCCTCGGACGTAATCAATCCGATCGATACGGCGACCTTCTTTCTCGAGGGCCGCACGGCGGCCCGGTTGCCGGTGGCATTTATGCGCAGCCGTGTGTTTTTGCCCGGCGACACAACTGTCGAGGCCGTCGTCGCGCTGCCGGGCCGCAGGGGCAGGTTCGATCGACTGGATGAGGAGACTTCGCCGTTTAACCTGACCAGGGATCTCGTGTTGCCTGCGGGAGTGCCGGCCTCGGCGATTCGGCGCGAGTCGATACCGGCGGCATGGGGCAATCTCCAGGGCGGCGTCCGGGCCTCAACCACTGCCGGTCGTGTGGATATGAGCGTGTCGGCGTGGCGTGGGTTCGAGGGGTTTGGTCTCTTGAGGTTCGTGCCGCTCACGTTCCCAGCGGGAACCGGCCCGACTCCGTCAGTTGTGGGGCAGCTGGTCGAGAGTTATCCCCGGCTCACGATGATTGCGGCGGATGCGGAAACGGTCCGCGGTGGCTGGGCCGTACGGGGCGAAGTGGCGGCGTTCGTGGACAAGACCCTGGACGGGCCCGTTGGTCCCATCAAGGGCAAGGCGATTGATGCCGGCGTCGGCGTGGACCGGGCGGCCGGTGACTTCCACGTGTTTGGTTCGCTCGTGTGGCATCGCGAGTGGTCATCCCTCTCGTCGTCTTACACCCGCGACCACCTCAATGTGATTGCCTCCCTTGACCGCCGCTTCTCGCGCGAGCGGTACCTGGTGCGAGTCTTCGGCGTGGCGAATCCCGAAGACCGGTCGGGATTCGTCCGGGGTTTGGCCTCATGGAGCGTCCGCGACAACCTGATGCTCGAAGGTTCCGGCGGCGCCTTCATCGGTCAAGGCACCGACACCATTGGGCGATTTACTGACCGGGACTTCGTTTCATTGCGCGTCCGGTATCAGTTCTGAGCAGTTTGGGTCCCGGCGGAGACCTAGGTTTCTAGGGGGACGGGTGTCGATCTGTGGAAAACTCAACGTGGAGAAAAAGACGTCGGGTGTCTTTTTGCCTGCTCTGCTCAAAAAGACCCCCGACGTCTTTTTCTTAGCCAGTTGAGTTTTCCACAGATCGACACCCGTCCCCTTATCTTGATCACCCAGATCCCCGCGAACAACCCAGGCACCCTGACCGGCCCAGGGAACAACACGTATCTCTTCGATGGCGCGGAGCCGACGCTGATCGATGCTGGCGTTGGTCATGCGTCGCACATTGACGCCATCGCGGCGCACCTCGGTGGGCGCGCGTTGGCACGTGTGCTGGTGACGCACGGGCATCCGGACCACGCGTCGGGCGTGCCCGCGCTGCGCTCACGCTGGCCGGGTCTTGATGCCTGCAAGTGGTTGGATGGTGCTGAGTCCGGGTGGCAGCCGTTGGCTGACAACGACCGCGTGCGTGCCGGTGACACCTGGCTGTCAGTGGTGCACACACCGGGCCACGCGCCCGACCACGTGTGCTTCTGGCAACCCGATACCCTTGAGCTGTTCTGTGGCGACATGATGACCGCCACGACAACCATCATGGTGCCGCCGGCATCGGGCGGTGGCAGCCTGCGGGCGTACCTCCACTCGCTGCGACGTCTGGCCGCCCTGCAGCCTGCGACCGCGTGGCCGGGGCATGGGCCCGTCATCAGCTGGCCCGTCGAGCGCATCCACGAGTATCTGGCGCATCGGGCCGAACGCGAGCGCCAGGTGGTGGCGTGTCTCGATGCCGGCCTCACCGACATCGACGCCATTGTGGCGTCCGTTTATACTGAGACGCCTCGTGCACTGTGGCCTGCAGCCCGGCTGACGGTCGAGGCCCTGCTCGAGAAATTGCGCGAGGATGGCCGACCCACCCATGGCTGATTCATCAACGTCCACTCTGGCTACGATTCGTCGCCTGTTGCTGGCACTCCTGGTGTTCGGCATGGCCGGGACGACCGCCGAACTCTGGTTGATGGGGCACTACGAAGACTGGAAGCAGATTATTCCGTTTGGTGTGATGGCGATGTCCACGCTGGCGGGCTTCTGGTTCGGTGTCGCCAGAACCACTTCAGCCACAAGCACGTTTCGTCTGTGCATGTTGCTCCTGATGTTGGCCGGCGCCACCGGTTCGGTGCTGCACTATCGGGCCAATATGGAGTTTCAATTAGAGATGGACCCTACGCTCGGCGGCATGGCACTCTTGTTGAAAGTGCTTCACGCCAAGGCGCCGCCGGCGCTGGCTCCTGGGAACATGGCGTTGCTGGGGTTGTTGGGCATTGTCAGCACACTGGGAATTTCCCGCCCGTTTTATAAGGAGTAGCTCATGTCCCGTTATCGTTCCCTGTTTGTCGGCGCCCTGTTTGTTGGCGCACTCACATTTGTTGCCGTGTCCACGATCCACGGTCAGGTAGGCGTAGGCCTGCTCGACGCCAACTTGGTGCCCGAGGCCGAACTGGTGGCCCTGCCCGGCATGACCCCAGCGATCGCCAAGGCCCTGATCGCCGCCCGTCCCTTCCCGAGCATCGTGGACTTCAACACGTTCCTCATGGGGCAGAAGCTCACCAAGGAGCAAATTGACACGTTCTACCTGAAGGCGTTCGTCCATGTGAACCTGAATACAGGCACCAAGGAAGAAATCATGCTGATTCCAGGCGCCGGCGCGCGCATGGTGCGTGAGTTCGGCGAATATCGTCCCTGGAAGACGTGGGCGCAGTTCGACAAGGAAATCAGCAAGTACGTCGGCCAGCCCGAGACCGACCGCCTCAAGAGGTACGTCTTCATTCCGGTGAATCTCAACACCGGTACCAAGGAAGACATCATCAGCATTCCCGGCGCCGGCAACCGCATGGTGCGTGAGTTCAACGAGTACCGCCCCTGGAAGACCAAGGAGCAGTTCGAGAAGGAAATTGGCAAGTACGTGGACGCCAAAGAAGTGGCGCGCCTGTGGCGCTTCGTCGTGATTCAGTAACGATGCTGATCACGCCCGAGGCCCTTCACCAGGAACTGAAGGGCACTCAGCCGCCGCTGCTTCTCGATCTCAGACCCGCTGAAGAATTCGCCGCCGGCCATTTGGCCGGCGGTCTTCACCTCGACCTCTGGGGCCTGAGTCTCATCGACACCAGTGAAGCGCCACTGCGCGCCTTCATGTGGATGATCGGGCACATCTTCTCACTGCGCGGCGTGACGCCTGATCGGCCCGTGGTCGTCTACGAAGGCAACTCTGGAATGCGCGCGGCTCGTGCGTTCTGGTTCCTCGAATATCTCGGTCATCCAAACGTGCGTGTCCTCGACGGCGGCGTCTCCGCCTGGACCCGCGCGGACCTTCCACTGACAACCGCCGCTGTCGCGCCGGTGCCCAGCACATGGCACGGCGAGGCTGACCCCAGTCGCCTCGCCACCTGGTCGGACGTGAAAGATCGACTCGGCAAGATGGAAACCGCCATCGTCGATACTCGCAGCGAAGCGGAATACTACGGCGAGGCCGTGCGCGCCAAACGCGGCGGCGCCATTCCCGGCGCCGTGAATCTCGAGTGGACGAACAACCTCGCGTCCGACGGCACCTACAAGTCCAGCGATGAACTGCAGGCCATGTACGCGGCCCTCGGCGTCACGCCCGACCGCGAGGTTGTGACGTATTGCCAGGGCGGCTACCGCGCTGCCCACACTTACCTCGCGCTGCGCCTGGCCGGCTTCCCCCGCGTGCGCAACTACACGGGCTCGTGGAAAGAGTGGGGCGACAGGGAAGACTTGCCGCTGGAAAGACCCACGCGGTAAGGGGTCCAAGGGTCCAGAGTCCAGAGTCCAGCTGCCTATTGTGGGCGCAGCAACAGGGTCGTCACAGTCGCCCCCGGAAGGAACGGCGTCGCCTCGCCCTTCACCCATGCATCATGGCCATCGCGATAGTGGGGCGATCGCGGGTTGCCTGACTGGCCCGTCGCCATGTGGAAGTAGCCGGCGGCTTCGTCCCCTGGCGACACAGTGAGCCGCTCGGAGGCACCTGCCGTCGGGCTCTGCACTCGCGGCATGTGGCTGTCGCCAGGCATTGCCACGCGCGGCATGTCGAACCACCGTCCGAGGAATGGCACGGCGCGTGAGATCGGATGCAGAATCGCAAGCGTATTCGCCTCGCCCCACGTCCGGTCTTTCAGCGCGCGGCCGTCAGTCGTCAGCGCCGCGATCGTTTGATCGACGGCGTCCAGAAGCAGCGCCTTCCAGTCGGCATACGCAGGGTTGAGCAGATGCGGCGGCTGCGCGGAGACCATCGCCCACACCGTGCCCTCCAGGCTGCGACCCGGCGTGGATGGATACGCCGGGTCCATCGTCCTCAGCTTTGCGACAAACGGAGCGAAGACCAACTCGGCGACCTTCAGCCTGAACTGTCGCGCGAGCCGATAGCCCACCGAATCAATTGAGGCCCGCCCGCTCCAGCTCTCCTGCAGCAGTCGCCGAAACTCCGCCCGGCTGGCGCTGGTGTCGGCGCCGATGATGTCGACGGCGAGCGAGCGCCATCGCTCCATCAGCAGGGCTCGGTCATCGAGCTGTACGGCCAGCATGTCGGCCGCGGTGACGCGCTCCAGTTTGCGGATGCCGTCCAAAATTTGCCGCGCACGCGCTCCGGGGTCATACCCACCATCGCCAAGCATCGTCAGATACTCGCCCGACACGATGCGGTTGTTCGCTGTGACAATCACGCCTTCAGGCGGATTGACGATGCGCGGGTAGGTGGCGGAGTCGTACCAGCCACTCCAGCGTCGGGTGCCGTCGGCCCACGAGACGGGCAGTTGGCCCGTGAAGCCTTCACGCTTCGGAATACGGCCCGCGACAGTCCACGCGATTTGCCCCCGGCTGTCGGCGATGACGCAGTTCTGCCCAGGGATGCCGGCTTGGTTCGCTACGGCGATCGCCTCTTCGAGAGAAGCCGCGGACTCCATCTGCGACATCCGGAAGTTCATGCCTTCAGGGCTGTGCGCCACCCACGCAATCGCGAACAACCTGCCCTTGTGATCGGGCGCAGCCACCGGGCCCCAGATCGTTTCGCGCACGTCCAGCCACTGATCTTCCTCATCGTCCACGCCGATGCGCTCGCGGGTGACTTCGAATGCGCGCGGACCTTCCGGCGTGAGGTAACGGGTGGTGTCGCCCGGAACAGGCTCAACCAGCACGCGGTCGCTCCAATCGGCCGTGGTGTTCGTGAAGCCCCACGCCACAAGGCCGTTGCTGCCGACGACGATTGATGAAGTGCCGGGGAGCGTGATGCCCGAAACCTGATGTGGGCCGCGATCGTCGGTCCAGGTCAGCGACGCGCGGTACCAGATGTTTGGCACGCTGAGTCCGAGGTGCATGTCGTCACTGATCAGCGCCCGGCCATCTGCTGTGCGACTGCCGGCCACCGCCCAGTTGTTGCTGCCGCGTGCATCTTCCGGTGTCGCCAGACCGATTGATGCCAGGAACGACTCGTTCGCCGCGGCCTGACCTGCGGCCGGCGTGACAGGAGCGACCCTTCTCAGGTCGAACACGGTGGCTGGCGGAGGTATTGGAGGCGGCAGGGACTCGCCATGCATCGGCGTGTCCCACTCGCTGCTCGTGCTGTTCAGGAAGTCTGCAAGGCCGGCGGGGAAGGCTTCGTGCAGAAGAGCGGCGCGCGCGTCGCCGCCGGCGGTGGAGTCCTGCAGGCTGAAGAACATCGACGCAATCACGAGTATCGAATCCTCACGGGTCCAAGGGGCCGGAGTCTTGCCCAGCAGCAGGTACTCAAACGGCAGTGCGTCCAGGCCCCGCAGACCCGCGTTGACGCCATCAACGTAGGCGTCGGCAAGCGCGAGGTCGGCCGAGCTGGTCGCGGCGATTACAGCGGCCGCACGATGGCGGAAGCGGTGCAGCCGGGCACCCTGGTCAGTTGTGAGGGCGGCGCGCCCGAACAGTTCAGACAGTTCCCCGGCCGCACGGCGTCGCGACAGATCCATCTGGAAGAAACGATCCTGCGCGTGGATGAAACCAAGTGCGCGCCCGACGTCGAGCCTGGTGGCGCCCTTAATGGTCGGCACTCCACGTGCGTCGCGATCAACAGTGACCGGTGCCGAGAGCCCGGCGATAGTGAGGGTGCCGTCGAGTTGAGGCAGGCTGCGTCCCAACTGCACCCAGGCCCATCCCGCGGTGATGAGGGCAAAGAAGATTACGAGAAGCAGCAGCCAGCGGACCACGCGCAAGAAACGTCGCATTGGCGTATTCTACGCGGTGCATGAGCGCACATCGATCCCGTACCCTTCTCATAGCCCTGACGTGTGTTGGTCTTGCTGTCGCATATGCGGCCACCGCTCGGCCGGAGGTGGAGGCGCAGACGCCTCGCCCAGGGTCTGCAGACTCCATCACCGAACGCAGCCTTCGGGCGCACCTCGAGTTTCTGGCGAGCGACGCCATGAATGGTCGTGCCAGCAACAGCCGCGACGAGTGGATTGCGGCCACGTACATCGCGTCGCAGTTCCAGTTGTGGAACCTCGAGCCGATGGGCGACAACGGTGGCTACGTGCAGGCGGCAGAGATTCTGCGAGAGCAGATGTCGTCGCCGGCGGTGCTTGCGGCCGGTACAAGCCAGTTCACGCATGGCAAGGACATGCTGGTGACCGCGTTGACCGGGGCGAAAGTGACCGGCCCTCTGGTCAAGTTGGCTGCGGGAGCCACCTCGGTGCCGCCCGGTTCAGTGGTCCTGATGCCGGAAGCGCCTGCAGGCCCGCCAGCCGCCGCGGCTGGCCGTGGTCGCGGTGGCGCACCACAGCCCACTGTCGGTGCAGCCCTGGTGATCTCCCTCGCCACGCAAACGCCCGAGCAGTGGACGACGGCGGCCGGTCGCCCAGTCAGTGCCGGGTCACGCTTCGCGAAAGTGACGCCGCCGGCTGGTGGCCTTGTTCGCACCGCTCGCGTGGCGCTCAGCCGCGACGCCTACAACGCCGTGGCCGCGCTTGCCGAAGGCACAGCAGTCTCGCTTCAGGCCGAACTCAGCGCAACCAAGGCCTACACCTGGAACGCCGTGGGCCGGCTGACCGGCAGCGATCCAGCCGCCCGCGACCAGTTCGTGGTGCTCGGAGCGCACCTTGACCACATCGGGATGCGCGAAAACGCGCCTGGTCCCGACAAAATCTTCAACGGCGCCGATGACGACGCCTCGGGCACGGTGGCAGTGATGGCGCTGGCGCAGGCGTTGGCGGCGGGGCCGCGACCCAAGCGCACGTTGGTCTTTGCGCTCTTTGGCAGCGAAGAAGGCGGCGGCGCCGTGTCTGGATCGTCGTACTTCGTCGAATTGCCTGTGGTGCCGATCGAGAAGATGGTGGCGCAGTTGCAGTTCGAGATGCTGGCGCGTCCCGACCCCATGGTGCCCGCACGAAGCTTGTGGCTCACGGGGTATGAGCGATCGAACCTTGGTTCGGAGCTGGCGAAGCAGGGCGCGCGCCTGGTGCAGGATCCGCGTCCGGACCAGAGCTTCTTCACGCGATCAGACAACATCAAATTCGCACGCAAGGGCGTGATTTCGCACACCGTGTCGAGCTTCAACCTGCATACCGACTATCACCAGGCCGGAGACGAAGTCAGCAAAGTGGATTTCGCCCACATGCTGGATGCGGTACGATCGATGCTCGAGCCGGTGCGATGGCTCGCCAATTCCACATTCACGCCCGTATGGGCACCCGAAGGTCGGCCACGCTAATGATCAACGTCATCGATTTCATCAATACCAACCGCGACCGCTACGTCCGCGAACTGAAGGACTACCTCGCCATCCCATCCATCAGCGCGTTGCCCGAGCATCAGGCAGACATGAAGCGCTGCGCCGAGTGGACTGGCGCCGAGATGACTCGTGTCGGCCTCGAGAACGTCCGGCTTGTCGAGACCCCTGGTAACCCCGTGGTTTATGGCGATTGGCTGCACGCCGAGGGCGCGCCGACCATCCTGTTCTACGGTCACTACGATGTGCAGCCGGTGGATCCGCTCGACTTGTGGGAGTCGCCGCCGTTTGAGGCCACCGTGCGCGATGGCGAAATCTTCGCGCGGGGCGCTGCCGACGACAAGGGACAGGTGTTCATGCACTTCAAGGCGATTGAAGCGCACATGAAGCAGAACGGCCGCCTGCCGGTAAACCTGAAAGTGATCATCGAAGGTGAGGAAGAAGTCGGGTCGAACAATCTCGACGACTTCATTCGCGCGAACAAGGCGCTGCTGGGCGCCGACGTGGTGGTGATTTCTGACTCGGCGATGTTCGAGCGGGGCATTCCATCGATCTGCTACGGCCTGCGCGGGCTCACGTACTTCCAGATCGACCTGCGCGGCTCGAACAGTGATCTCCACTCTGGCGTGTTCGGCGGGTCCGTCGCCAATCCCGCGATGGTGCTGGCTCAGATGCTGGCGCAGATGCGCGACAAGGGCGGCCGCATCAAGATTCCAGGGTTTTATGACGACGTCAGGGAGTTGACGGAAGCAGAGCGCGCAGAGTGGCGCAAGTTGCCATGGAACGACACGCGGTACCGCAAGGAACTGGGTGCGCCGAAGCTGTTCGGCGAGTCCGGCTACACGACCCTTGAGCGCCGTTGGGGCCGTCCGACGTTCGAGGTGAATGGATTGCTCAGCGGCTTTACCGGTGAAGGCGCAAAGACCGTGTTACCGGCGACGGCAATGGCCAAGGTCAGCATGCGACTGGTGCCCGACCAGCACCCGGACAAGATCGCCGCGCTGTTCGAGGAGTACGTGCGCAAGGTGGCGCCAAAGACTGTGGCGCTGAAGGTCACGCGCATGCACGGCGGCAAACCGTGGATGGCTGACTTCGACAACATCTACGTGCGTGCCGCAGGCCGTGCCATCGAGCAGGGCTTCGGCAAGGCGCCCGTATTCTGCCGCGAGGGCGGGTCCATTCCGGTGGTATCGACCTTCCAGGAAGAGTTGGGCATTCCGTCAGTGCTCTTCGGCGTCGGCCTGCCAGACGAAAATGCGCACGCGCCTAACGAAAAGCTGGACCTGGCCAACTTCCACGGAGGCATAGTGTCGGCGGCGATCTTGTATCAGGAGATCGCGGCGCGGTAGTAATGGACAAATGTCCGAAATGTCCGAAATGGCGAAATGTCGGACAAACCATTGCAGGGAAGAATGTTTGAATGTCCTTGGTGGTCAGTGGTTGAATCTGCTGTTCCAAGGCCATTCATTCACTGCGGGCCTTGAACATTCCCACACTTGGGCATTTGCACATTGCAGACATTTCGCCATTTCGGACATTTGTGACATTTCGCCATTACACGCGAAGCGCCGCTATTCCCAGCGCAGCGCGCGCATCGGGTCCACCCGTGATGCGCGCCGCGCTGGAATATAGCCCGCACCGAGCGCAACAAGGCTGAGCACGACAAACGCGGCGGAGAAGACCACCGGGTCGTGGCCCTTCACGCCGAAGAGTTGTTCCTCGGACTCTGCAATGCCGCCGATGGCCCATGCCATGCCGAGCCCAATCGTGCCTCCGATCAGCGCCAGCACGGCCACCTGCTTGAGCACCAGACCCTTGACGTTGGAGCCTTGGGCTCCCAGCGCCATCCGAAGGCCAAACTCGCGCGTGCGTTGTGACACGGTGAACGCAAGGACGCCGTAAAGGCCGATGCCCGCCAGGAGCGTCGCCAGCGTCGCGAACGCCGCCGACATCGTGCTGATCAGCCGATCAAGAAACACATTCTCCCGCACCTGCTCCGTCATTGTCCTGAGTTCCTCGACAGGGAGGTTCGGGTCCACCTTCGAGACGATCGTATTCACAGACCTCAGGAACTGGCTCGGTTCGATCGCCGTGCGGACATAAAACGACATCGAGCCGATGCGTTCGTCCTGGCGATATGGTGTGAAGAACAGCGCCGGGACGGCGTCTTTGACTTCGCTGTACTTGGCATTCTGCACGAGACCCACGATCTCGATGTCGTACGGACCGTCACCACCCTGCTTCATCAGGGTGCCGACGGCTTTGCCTTCGATGCCGAATTTCTTCGCGAAGGCCTGGTTGACCACGGCCACCTTCGCGCCTCCGAGGCGATCGGCAGCGGTGAATTCACGACCACTGATGAGGGGAACACCGAGGGTGCTGAAGTACTCGGCCCCCACCTCGTTGTACTTGGCGTTGTTGTCGATGTCGGGACCAGTCGTGAATCCCTGCACGTTCACGCTCGTGCCCCAGTTGTCGCCGGCCAGCAGGGGCACCAGTGAACCGGTGACACTGGTGACGCCAGGGAGTGCCGAGAGTTCCTGCTCAATCTGGTCGAAGATGGCCTTCGATTTCTCGGCCCGGTATCCGTTCAATTCCGGCGACACAGAAAACGTCATCAGGTTGTCGAGCTTCACACCCAGATCGACGCGGCTGACGTTCATCAGGCTCTTGGTGAACAGGCCGGCGGATGCGAGCAGTGCCATGGAGAGCGCCATCTGGACGGTGACCAGTCCCATGCGGAAGCGCGCGGCCGCGCGCGCGCCAGAGGGCTGACCGGCAGTGCCTTTGAGTGTGCTCGCCAGATCCGGTCGCGTGCTGTGAATGGCGGGGAAGAGGCCAAAGAGAACACCGGTGGCCAGCGAGAGGGCGGCGGCAAACGCCATGACCGACCAGTCGAGTTGAAATGCCAACGTCGCGGCTGCATCGGCAGGCAGGATGGTGGCGATGGCCGCCAGCGTCCATCGAGCCACAAGCAGACCGCCGAGGCCGCCCAGGATGGCGAGCAGGCACGATTCGAGCAGGAGCTGGCCGATCAAGCGGCGACGACTCGCGCCAATCGAGAGGCGAACGGCCATCTCGCTCGCACGCGCCGCCGACCGCGCGAGCAGCAGGTTTGCGATGTTGGCGCAGGCGATCAGAAGAACAACGCCCGTGACGGCAAAGAGCAGGTTCAGCGGCGTGCTGGCCTCTTTGTGCACGGAGCTTTGGCCGCGCTGACCCTCGGTCAGAATGATGGGCTTGTTGCGGAAGCGCTCCATGGTGGCATCGCTCATGCCGGTCTGCAGCGGCGCTTCAACCTCGTTGATGATGGTGCGGTAGCGGGTGGAAATTTCCGTCTGCGCGGCGGCGAGGGTCACACCAGGCGCAAGACGGCCGAAAACATAGGCCCAGTAGCTGCGACGATTGTCGAAACCTTTGAAGCTGCTCTCCATCTGCGAGCGCATCGTGATGGGGACGAAAATCTCTGGGTTCGAACCCAGTGTGGTGCTGACGAACCCCGCAGGCGCCACACCCACGATGGTCAGGGAGCGGCCATTCGCAATGATCGATCTGTTGAGGATCGAGGCGTCGGCTCCAAATCGCGACACCCAGTAGGCGTGGCTGAGGACGACGACCGGGGATTCGCCCACGGCCCGATCGTCTCCGGGACCGAGCAGTCGTCCCAGGGCGGGCGCAAGGCCAAGTGTGGGGAAGTAGCTGCCGGACACGAGCATGCCCTCGCCACTGAGGGTCTGGCCCTCGTACGCGAGGTTGGTGCCAAAACTCCGATGGGCCGCCAGGCCTGAGAAGACCTTGGCGTCACGCTCGAGGTCGCGAAACATAGCGTAGCTGAACACGTGGTCGCAGTCGCCGGCTTGGCTGCACGATTGCGAGCCGGGTTTTGGACCCGGGGCCGTGAGGTTCACCAGAGTTTCGGGCGACTGTACGGGCAGCGGCCGCAGGAGCATCTGATTGAAGAGTGAGAAGATAGCGGTGTTCGCGCCAATCCCCAGAGCCAGCGACACCACGGCGATCGTGGTGACAAAAGGGGCCTTGAACAGGGTGCGCAGAGCGAATCTGAGGCTGGTCATCCCTCCATGAGACGAGAAAGCACTGACCGGAGTTGTGAATGACTGCCCGAAATCGCAACGTGGCCGCCCTGGTCGCTTTCGCACTGGCATTGGGGGCGGGCGCGTGGTCCTACCTGTCTGGAGGCACCGTCCGAGTCCTGATTGATGGGGCTGCCGGCTTGGGCGATTCCGGACAGGCGATTGACGCGCTGCGTGCCGCGCTGGACCGATGGGGGCCCCTTGCCCCGGTCGTCTATGTGGCCGCAGTGGTCATCGAAGTGCTGGTGGCGCCGATTCCAGGAACGTTGCTGTACGCGCCTGCCGGCGCACTGTTCGGAGGTCTGATGGGGGGCACCTTGTCTCTCATCGGGAACACCCTGGGGGCGGCGATTGCGTGTGGAGTCGGTGGCGCAATTGGCGAGGCCGCCCTGGCGCGCCGTGTGGATGGAACGAAGGCCGCGCAGTATCGTGAGGCCATTCGCGCGCGCGGCCTGTGGGTGGTGCTGCTCCTGCGCGTCAACCCACTGACGTCGTCAGACATCGTGTCGTATATGGCCGGGGCGGTGGGTGTGCCGGTGTGGCGGGTGGCGCTGGGGACGTTTATCGGGATGGCGCCTCTGTGTTACGCGCAGGCGTACCTGGCCGAGCAGATCTTCGAAATCCTTCCCGGCGCCGTGTACGTGCTGGTAGTGGCCGGCCTGTTGTATGTGGCCGCCCTGGTCGTCTGGCTCACCCGAAAATAAATACGTCGGGTGTCTTTTTGGTGCAGAAAGACACCCGACGTCTTTTTGGGTGTACCTTTTTTGGACATGACGGTTGCGGACATCGCCTTCCTCTTCGCCTACACCGAATCGGCCAACGAGCAGATCTTTGACGCTGCTGCGGTGCTTTCGCACGAGCAAGCCACGCGCGCGGTCGGAGGCAGTTTCCCGTCGATTCGCGAGACCCTCTCTCACATGGCCGCCGCTGACTGGATTTGGCTCTGCCGGTGGACGGGCGAGAGCCCCAAGGGCTGGCCGTCCTGGGCGAACGGCCCAGTGGGCGAGATTCACGAGGAATGGCGGCGCATCCATGCCGCGCGCAAGGCATTCATCGCCGGCCTGACCGACGCCGACCTCGATCGCGAGATTTCATTCACCCGGATCAATGGCGACGCCGACCGCGCCAAGCTGGGCTTCCTGCTCCAGCACGTCGCCAACCACGCCACCTACCATCGCGGCCAGGTGGCGAGCCAAATCCGCATGGTCGGGGGCGTGCCGCCATCGACAGACCTGCTGCGATTCAGGCCGCGCGCTTGAGACAGCGCGCGCATTACGCGCCAGGCATCGAACCGCCGCGGTAATTCAACCGCGACTTTGGAGTCCACGGTCCACACCGGATCAGTATTGCGACCGGCCTGATGGCCGAACGTGATGTAGGTGCCGACGTCGTCCTTCGTTTTTCCCGACAGCTTTCGGCCGAGGATCTCCGTCCGCGACTTTGCGCCGGTGTTGACGGGCGTTCCGTAAAGGTCTTTCAGTCCGCTGACGGTCAACTTGACCTTTCCTTTAGGAAGTCGAATCCCGCCCACGACGATCTCGACTCGACCGATCTTGTCGGGATCGGCTCCAGGACCAATCGGCGCGGGCGTCGAGACAGTGAAGATGGCAGGTACCTGACGCTGCCGCCCGTCGATCGTGGCCTGCAGTGTGACGGCGGCCCCTGGTTGAAGAGCCACGCCTGTAGTCAGCGTCAGCTTCGCTCCCGAATCGATCGACGCGGCCGAGTCCGTAATCGTGGCCTCGAACTCGGTCTTGATCTCCTACCAGAACGGCTTCCAGGTCCCGGTAGGAGGTTGGGGAGCCGCTGATGGTGGTACGTACACGAAGTATCGATTCCCGGGAGCAAGCGCAGTCGCCGAGGCAGGGATCACCACCCGCTTTCATTGCGGCGCCCCCTCGGGCACATCCTCCACCTTGACGTCTGTGACCTTCTCCAACTCCACGCGCGGATCGCCAGGCACGCCCTTTTTAGCGATGTGAAGCTCTGCATGGTCGGGCAGCGAGGGAGAGAATTCGTCGCACAGGAGCAGGATGCTCCGTTCGGTTTCAACCACCGTGCGAATCACCTTGCACGGGCGACTCCCCTGCGGCGGCGACCCCGTGAAAAAACGTCAGCCCCACTAGAGCGAGGACACAGCGGCCGGTCAGCGTCATCGCGGCTCCCTCCGGCCTGACTTCGGTGCGGAGGCAGCACGCTTCTTCGAAGTCCTCCTGCGACGTGGAGCTGGCTTCTTCCGGACGACCTCAGCGATTCGGTCTGCGAGCCGTTCGATGCTGTCGTCGGTCAACTGAACCAGGACAGGGGATGGCGCGGTAGGGGCAGCAGCCACCAAAGCGCCACCAATAGCCGCAACAGCTGCCAGGCGGTCTGGCATCGCATTGACGAGGGCATTCACGTCGAGCTCCAGCACATCGATCGGGCGCAGTCGATGTCCGGGGAACTCATCGTCGAGTGCACGGATGAGCAGATCAGCTCCCTCGTCGTGCGCAGCACGCCTCTTTGACCGCGCCGCTCCCAGAGTGCGCGCAGCTTGTCACTGCCCCGTTCGGGGCGCCCGCCGCACCATCGCTCTATCACTCTCAACACGCCCTGTCGCTTGCCCATGAACATTCCTCCCACCGATCATCGTTGTGCCATCTTGACGGACCAAATTTGGGAATTCCTCGGGGACCGCGCAAAACTCCTGGACCCGGAACTAGTTCGGCAACTGGCGGCCTCGACCGGCGGACCCCACGGCGTCGACTCTGAGGGAGTTGGCTGGGAGGCAGGGATTCGACCGCGCCGTTGGTGTCCCTTGCCAAGGCGTCGCCGCGATTGGCTAACCTGTGCCAGCGCAATCAGTTAGCTGAGCTGTGGATCTTCGTCTGTTTGCCGTCGTTTGCCATCATTGGCGGGGAGTGCGATCGCGATGGCACTCGGTGCGATGGATCTCCCGGTCATCGACGCGGTCGCGACGGTCGCGGAGCAGTCCGACTCACGGCAATTGCCCCTTGAAAAATATCAGACCTCTATTCGAGCCTGAGCGCCTTAGCGGCCGGGACGGAGGCACACGCTGCAATGACGCACAGCGTCACGGCAGCTAGTCAGGGCGTCGATTGTTCCGGTGCAGCGGGCTCGCCGAGACAGAGAACAGACCGGTGAATTTCCAACATGTCCAAGCGCATCGCGCGCGCTGACACTACTATGGCGCGCGGCTGATGATCGAAGTCCGACGCCGCCCGAGTATTTTGATAGTTGCTAACAGTGCGGCGGCTGTCGCAACGAAAATGGTCAGAGTTCCTGCGAGTATGGGCAGTACCCAACTCCCCGTACTCACGCCATCCCAAAGACTCGCAGTTGCTCGAACGACTGACACACCCAGAAGGCCACCTAGCACCGCCCCACTCAGTGTCGGCCAGAACTGTTTCTGGATAAGCGAGCGCGCCAGCGATTTATTCGGCGCGCCGAGCGCCAGTCTTATGGCAATTTCATGCTCCTTTCGGCGAATCATGCGCGTTGTATGAGCATGAACGCTAACAACGACAATCGCAATGCAGGCAAGTGCTACAGCTCCCAGCAGGTTAAAGCGTCCTCTCTGGCCAGCGGAGGACCGGGAGTACTCGGTCAATCCGTCCGATGAAATCATGGGTCCGTCGAGCCGAGTCTCTGCCTGCAGCAGGCTGACGGTAAGTGAAATCGCCTGCGCGCTGGGGAGCAGGCTACGCACGACGATCGCGTCTGGTCGCTCGTCTAACGAGTACACGATCTGGGTAATAGGTGATTCGGGACCTCCCGAACGAACATCATCAGACACACCGATCACACGCTTTTTCCTGCCGCTCACGTAGACATCACGGCCGACTATGTCGGCTCCACTCCCTAGCGTTAGAGCCACGCCGTGACTCAGCACCACGACGGAATCTGGAATGTCTAGATCCCTTCGAAAGGATCTACCGTGTCGAATTTGGATGCGAAGTGACTCGAAATATTCGAACCACACGAGGTGCTCCGTAGCTATCTCAGGAACGGCAGAATAATCAGCGAGCGAGGTCGCTGGCTCCAGTGCTACCGATACGGGCGTTCGACTCGATGAAAACGGAACTGGGCCCCAGCTGGCGTTGACAACGTCGGGCACATGGCGAAGCCCCTGAAGGACCCTCTCGGCTGCTGCTCTACGGTTGCCGTCGGTGGCGTCTCCTGGGAAGACCACCCAGGATAGCCCATCGAACTCGAAACCAATTTTTTTTTCGATGGTATTTGCATAGCTGAACATCGACGTGAGTCCAAAGAAGATGGCGGCGGTCATTCCGCATACCTGTCCGATCAGCGCGACCTTCTCCACCGAGACCCGGCCGGTGGCGCCGTCGCTTCCTCTCCAGCCATGAAGCAACTTTGCCGGCTGGGCGTTAGCCACAATCGAGAGACTGGCGAGGCTGAGAAAGGAAGCGCTGGCACAGGTCAATACGAGCAAGGTGACGACTGCGCGCCAGTCAAAGACAAAGTTTGGAGCGCCCAAGCTTAGATCGGCACTCATCTGGCCGAGACCTCCGACTATTACCTTGCACAGAATCGCCCCCAACGACGCAGCGGCGCTACTCGTGATGAAGGCCGACAATAGCACCCGTAGGATCAAGTCTCCACGAGTTGCCCCAAGAGCCAGCCGCAGTGACAGGGCACGCTCTGCGGCGAGCCCTTCGTGGACTTGGCTGGAGCAAATGTGCAGCAGCGTACAGAGCACAACTGCAACCATGGCTACGCCGACGATGGCGTCAGACGACTTGGGGCCAGAGCGCAAGAAGTCGTTCAGTGACATCGCGGAGTAGTGCTCGGGTGGCCAGGTGGCGGGTCGATTCACGGTCCGAGCAACGCCGGTAACAACTAGCCGGCTACTCGCAACCGTCGAGTCCAAACCAAGCCAGACGTTTGTCCGGTTTGGAAAATCGAACCCAACGGCAGCAACACCACTGATAATCGCTGGACGACCACCAAGAAGAACTGACTGTCCCACAACGGCGCGATCGCGAAGGAAGCGCCGGCTCCACAAACGGTCGCTGATGACTACGTGTGGAACCTGGCCACGGACGTATGCTGGCAGCTGCGCAGTGCCCTCTTGCATCTGCGCACGAAAGGTCTCGAAGAATCCTGGCGTGATCGCTGTGTCGGCTAATCCTTCTGCCTTCGAAAAGCGCCGCGGAAACAGTCCGTACGTCTCAATGAATCCTGCGGTAGTCTCGACGCTCTGTTGACCCCTGAGGGCCTCCAGGTCGCCCAACCGGAGGCGGTTACTGCTCGAACTCGGCGGCGCCGAGCGGCCGACCATCCAAAGGGAACCGATATCTCGGAACGGCAGCGGTTTCAAGTAGAGCGAGTCGACAATGACAGATGCGGACGCGCCAAGGCCAAGAACCACCGCAAGGCTCAAGACCGTTGAGGCCGTCTCATGCGGACGACGCGCGCGTTCTTTGACTAGCTGGGTGACAACGGCCGACACGGCCCGGAATGGGAACCACCCGTCAAGTCGTTTCTTCATTACCCGGCACCCTTGCGGGGATCCTATCTGATTTGTCTACTTGTAGGTGGTTCGTCCGATTGGACGAGAATCCGGGCGCCTTTCACGGGGCCGGTGGGTACACCGGTTGGCTCATCAAAGTCACTAGGGCTCAGGGGCGGGTTTACGACGACCTCGAAAATAGAAATCTTATTCTCGACCGTCGCGAAGCGCTCCAGCCACTCCGAAGGGAAACGGATGCCGGCGATCTCTTGGTATGACAGGATGGAAAGTTGCCTGACCGCAGGGCCAGACACACCACCTTGATCAATCCGAGCATGATGATCTATACCGACCAGGGATTGGTCGACGTTAGAAAAGACGAGAGTTCTTGCCAGCCCATCCAAGCCGGTTACGGCAACGAGGACTCTCCCAGTCGTAGACTCGGGAAGCGAGACAGTGCCCTGACGGTCAGGCGTACGAAGGAGAAACAACAGGGTGATTTCCATGAACGCGCCAGCCTTGTTTCTCTTGGCGGAGGCTTTTGCGGTTTCGCCTGGATCGGGCCGTTGCCAGTATGCCCCTGGCTTTATGGTGAAGGTTCGACCGTCTGCAGTTTCCTGGAAATGACCCGGCAAAAGCAACTTGTAGGTAAGGAGTGCAGCGCTGCCGTCCGGTGACCGTTTCATTCCTCTGATGATCAATGACTTGACATCGCCAAGCCGGATATCTCCACCACGCAGTCGGCGCGCGACGGCAATCGTCGATGCCCCGTCTCCACTTTGTGCGGCGCTTGAACTTTGAACGGTTAGGAGACAACCGGAAATGGCCACGGCCATAAGGACGATCACGTAGACACGCTCGCCGCGGGCTGGCCCAACTTCTCTACTCATGATCGTCCTCTCAAAGCGATGGCGGAGTCCACCTACTCACCGAAGCGTCTTCAAGACCTGGGCTTCGTCAGTGGGTGACAGCATTCCCACCCAACTGTCGTTTACGCGACCCTTCGGCCCTACAAGTAGCAGCGTCGGCGTCGCACTAAACACAGGTGAGCCAGGGTCTACTTGAATCACGCTGGCGGACATGACGCCGTGGGCCTCCAGAAAGGCTCTTGTCACCTCCGGTTCTTCGAGTGACCCAAACACCACGCGACCAAATTTGCTCCCATTTTCGGTCGCTGCAACTAGCTTATTGTAGAAGGGAGCACTTCTCTCACAATAGACGCAGGTGGATCGCACAGCGACAAACACCATTGGTCCCGTAAGAGCTGGCCCGATGCTCGCTACGTCCGTT
>JBKJQX010000050.1:0-21839 GCA_046594875.1 Vicinamibacterales bacterium | reverse complement strand
AACCACGGCGACCCGGATGCAGTGATACTGATCAGAGCTTCCCGCGTGGGCCGGGTCGCGATGTCACTTTGCCGCAGATATAAAATGGCCGTGGTGCGTTCGCGGCGGGCTTGGCGTTGCGTGCTGTCAGTGGCCTGTCCGGACTGGGCACGCACCGTCACATCGGGGACTGACGCGCCAGTGGCGGGCAGGTAGGTTCCTGTCAGCCCAAATAATTCATGCATCGACTCGGCTACGGTATCAAACATGCGTCGCCTTGATTGGTTGCGGGGACTGGATTTGAACCAGCGTGCTCTGCCGTATGAAGGCAGCGAGGGAACCGGACTCCTCTACCCCAGCAGGGTGGCATCCGGTGGCGACTGGCCCACCGGATGCAAGGTCAGACAGATCAGATCAATCAGAGGCCGGCAACTTGATCAACTGACCGCACGTCAAGTTGAGCAACTTGAGCGCGGTGTATTCGGTGACGCGCACGATGTCTGACTTGATCGCTTCATCGCGGTAGCTTTCAACCGCGATACCGGCGAGATTCGCGTCAACATGGTGCAGTTCGGCTTCGGCACCGGCATTGGCACCGGTCCAGACGAAGGTGCGGCCAAGGCAGGGCTCCATCAGGTTTGAGGGGTTGGTCACGCCACGCACCAACAACGGGTACAGGTGCGGCCAGATGTACGAATACGAGGCAGCCGCGCCCTTTTCGGCGGTGTTCACCCGGCCAGTGCCAACCAGGATCTTGTCGACGCCAAGCACTGAGGCGAGGGCCTCAAGATTCAGGCGGCGATTAACAGCCGAGGGATCGTTGATGCCAACGATGTTGCGATATGCCGAGCGAATCTGTGCATTCTTTTGCAGATCGAACAACTCTTCCTGGCCGATCACCAACCAACGAGGGCCAGCGCCAACCCGCAGGGTGAGAGCCGCGTCAGCCTTGGCGACGTCAGAAATCGGCTCGCCCGTGGCCTCGCCCCAATTTTCAGCGATGTCAGGGGTGGTGACTTGGCCGGTGAAAGTGGTTTCACCAGCGGCGCCAGTCAGGACAGCCGCCAGCGCCGCCTCGCGCGCACGCAGGACAATCTGGGTGCCGCGTTCGACGGCCAATGCTTCGGCACCATCCTGGCCCAGCACGTCGTAGTCTTCGGCGCTGATCGGCTCTTCGATACCGGCTTCTTCGCAGCGGTAGGTTTTATTGCCCAGAGTCGCCTGGACGCGCTGGTAGGCGGTCTTGGGTGCATGCTTGATATCAAGCACCTGATCATCGGTCTGCAAAACGCTGGGGATATTCGACTCGCGCTTCATCGTCGGGAATGCTGGCAGCAGCAAGTGCGCGATGTAGTCAACGGTGGAGTTTTCCTGCAGCCGGATCGGGCCGGCCAGGTCTTCGCGCGGAAGGGCGACGGAATTGGTGTACACGGGAAATCTCCAAGAGGTGGATGGGGATGATTGGCGACGCCGAACCCTCTGCACCACGACGATGCAGAGGGCGCGACAGTCACAGCGGCAATCGTTATCAGGTGATGGCGAGGCCAGTCGCGATGACCTTGGCCCGCAGATCAGCGAAGGCGGTGGCGAGCAATGCCAGGGCGGCCCGGCCCTCGGTATCGACCGTTGCGCCGCCAGCAGGCGCGACATAGCCATTCGCAGCAAGATCCTGGACGACGAACGGCGTCATCAGGGGAATCACGGGGATCACATCGCCATCGGCTGCGGCGGCACGGCCAGCGAAGCCGATGCAGTAGGCACCCTGCACCGCAGTGGCAGTGATTTTACCACCGGCATCGGTGTAGACCGGCGCGCGGAAGGTGATCACGCCCGACGCGGTCAATTCTAGGATGCCGTCAGAGCCCAGACGGATGCCAACCACCTCGGTGTCATCGACGGTGTCCATCGCCTGACCCAAAGGCTTGAGCGTGGCGGTGCAGAGGATCACCGCGTCATTGCTATCGAGTGACAGCAGTAAGTTTTTGGTGATCGCCGCTGCGGCGAGGCGGCTGATCGTGGTTCCAGTTTCGCGGCGTTGTCCGACCATGGTGTATTCCTATGCGAGTTGAAAGGTGAGGGAGAGGAGTGACGCCGATCCCCACGGCGCAGGCGCGACGTGGGGGCAGCACTGACAGCAGTGGGCGCAGCGTCAGGCCTTGGGGATGGTTGCCCGCAGGGATGGCCACTTGGCCAGAGCGGCCTTACGTAGGTCAAATCCGGTGGCCTTGCTGCCCTCGCGTGACAACTGGGCCATGCCCGCAGTCACGGTCTTGGGGGCGGCGTGCTGGCCCTTGCCGCCGTCACCGCCAGCGGGAGGCAAACCCTTGTCGCCCTTGTCGCCCTCGTCGCCGGGAGTCTTAAGCGCGTCGATCTTGCCCTGAAGTTCAGCGATCTTGGCGTCACTCGCAGCCTGGGCGTCGACCTTGGCTTTGTTGGCGGCGGCCAGATCGCTATTGAGCTTGGTGATCTCGTCATCTTTGCCCTTCGATTCCTCAGCGAGCAGCGCAGTGGCGATCTCTTCGGGCTTCTTGCCTTCTGAAAAGAGGAGAGCGACGTGGCCGTGTTGCGCGGGGGCGTACTTGGCGAGCAGGGCTTTGAGATCCATGGAAGACTCCGGAGTTGGGGTGGTGCCGCTGGTGCGACTGGCGAAAAGGGTTGGGCCGGTGTCGGTATCAGCGCCACGCAGGCAGACTGAGGCCTCGCCCGAGACGCCGTTGTGGATCACGTACATCGGCGGGTCATTGGGACCGCTGGGGGCCGTATACGTTGCGCCGTTCAGCTCGACGCTGGCACCGGGCGGGATCAGTTCGTAATTCTCAACCGTCGCGCCGATTTCCACCGAGGCCTGCCAGGGATGCTTGCGCTTCAAGAGCGCGGCGACTTCGTCAGCCTGAGCCAACAAGTACATGCCCCGCTCGGCTTCGTCGGTTGAGGTGTAAAAAATGGGCGAGCCGTAAATGCCCGGCCCCTTGGGACCATTCAGAGTTGCGATCAGCGACGTCCACCGGCCAATCGGCCCGGTGTAATGTTCGCGCATGATATCGATTTCAGGCGCGGCAAAGGTGACCGACGCAAGATCGATGACCAACAGGATCAGCGCGCCTTGATTGATGCCCTCGACGCGGGTCAACATGGCCGCGCCAGAATTGAGCCGCCACAAGGGCGCAGCACCGGCAACTTCGGGCATCGCCTCGGCAGCAATCGCCAATCGCGCGACACCTGCACCAGCGGGGCGGGCCACGACCGGTGGCGCATCCATCACGGCGGCTGCGAGGCGAGCAACACACAGATCACGACACATACTGTCGTGATCCATGTCGATGACTGCTACGTGACCAAGGCGCGTGCTCATGCAGACGCCCCTTGACCGGGGATATTTGCGGCCGTCAACGACGGTGACGCCGTCGCGGCGTTAGCTTCCATCTGGGCCAAGGTGATCGCGAGCTGTGCGGTATGGGCCGGGTCGCCAATAATATCGGCCAGAGTGATCTGCGCCGTCGGATGCTTGGCATTGTGTTTTTCCACCAACTTTGCCGCCTCATCGTATTCGGTGGCAGTTTGCTGCATCATGCCCAGCCATTGCTCGCCATTCAGGTCTTTGAGATTCGCAGTTTTGTTGGCGCGATCGATGGCGTCGGCTTGGCGCTCTTTCAACCGGTCATGCTCGGGAATTTTGGGCCACGACCAATCACCCAGGGCCCATTCCTTATTTACCGGCAAGCGCCCATCAGCGATGGCGGTGCGGATCAAGCCGTGCACCTGACGGGTCAACGGCGCATTGAGATAGGTCGAGCGGAACCGATCCAACATCGTGTTGCCGACGCGCACAATGCCGCGACCGTTCGACATGTTGATTCCGGCCTGATCTAAAAACGCCAATTCATACGGCAGCAACACCATGCAGCAAATCCGCAGCATGGATTTGGAAAATTCAGGCACGTCGGTATTGGGGCGGCCCGGCTGGTGCGCCTTGAGCGTCAGGCCTTTGGGCGCGCCCATGATATTGCCATTCGGCGTGCGCACCCAGCCCATGTCCGCACCATCACGACCGCCACTGCCACGAATCGCGTCAGTCGGTGCGGTGGTGCCACCCAGGGCATCGGCAATACTGATGCCAGGCGGTAGGCCCGCGCGGCCCTCTTTTTCCTCGGCCATCAACCAGGGCCGTGCTGATTCGGCGGCACTATCGATTTCGGCCTGCCACAGATCAGCGATGCCGTCGTGATCGTCCAGCGTGCTGTAACAGATCGGTAGGCCCCAGGTCTGCGAGGTGCGCGTGACGATTTGCGGCACATCCATCATTGCCGCGGCAACCGGCGCGGCATTGGCCAGATCAAGCTGGCCGTTGCGCATCGGCGCGACCGTCCAGGTGATCACTTGGCCCAGCGTGGTTGATTCGACGTTGGTCAAGCGTTCGGCTTCGATCAGTTGCGCGCCGCCCAAGGTATTGTGGGCGATGCCCATCTGACCGTCGCGGGCAATGCTGATCGCGATGATGCGCACGTATTGATCCCAGCCCCAGCGACGACGCACGTCATGCTTTTTTGCCGCCAGATCGACGGCGACGATCTTGGCGGCCAATTTGTTCCATTCCGGATCTGACGTGGCAGGCACCCAGGTGGGCGCGCCCAGATACGTGGCCCAGGTGTTGAGCAGGCCGCCATAGGTGCCTGCCTCGTATTCCTGCCAACGTGAAATCTGCCGCAGCTCATCAGCGGTGCGGTAATCACAATGATACGATCCATCACCGCGCCGTTGACGGCGGCGGCGTGGATTGTCGATCACCGAAAACGAACCGCGCGCCAATTTCGCCACGGCATCGGCGCCAGATTCTTGCCATTCAGCCCGCGCCACGACGGCAAGCGTCGCGACAGGTGGCAACGGAAAGGGAATGACGTCGCCAGCCATCAGGTTGCCGTGCCAATGGTCGGCGTAAACGAGGCGCGGGACGTGCCATCGGCATAGCCCAGCTCTTTGGTCAGGTCGGCAAGGTCATCTTTGAGATCGTTGAGCGAGGCGCGGCCAACACTCGCGCCATCCATGCCCTCGCTCTGGCCACGGGTACGGATCTTGGAGATGGCGGCGCGGCATTCCGCAATGTCGGCATTGATCTCACCAACGGATCGAGCGGCCATGCCGCCGACCAACCCGGGATAGACGACGGACGCAAGACGCGTGACGCCGTGGCGGCGTTATTTACGCTTGGCCTTCGTCGGCAATGGTTCCCATGCCAGCCGATACCCCAATGCAGCACCCATGGCGGCAATCGCGGCCACAGTCTTCCCTCCAGTGTCGCCGCTGAGCAGGTTTCCGACCGTCTGGCGGTTTAAATCGCTATCGATGGCGAGTTGGTACGGGGTGCGGCCATCGGTGGCACGCAGGGCTTCCAGGTCGGCAAGGATGGGGTGGGGCTTTGGCATCGTTTAAACGCTATCAGGCAGCCAGGGCCGTGCGATGGGTGAGTTTTTCATGGCTTGTACTCCTTGACCATCTTCCCCCACGCCCGCCGCCACTGCAGGTCGGTCATGTCGCAGAGTTCAGCCGCACGACTATGGGTAATGCATTCATCGTGCGCCAATAGCATGATGGTGCCGATGCGCCGTTCTCGCTCTTTCCGATACCTATGATGAAGGAATATTAAAAAGTCTTTTTCGTTCCTTTCGGCTTGGCGCTTACGTTGCTTTGCACTAAATGATGCTTGTTTCGTGGGTTTGTGACACTTCTCACAGTTAAGTCCCATATTCATCCCACCATGAGGGCACGTATAATCACTCATAATTTTTCCTTATTTGTTCCAGGTCTTTTTCTGATCGCAGCCAATTGCGCTCCATGAACAGCGCGGCTTTGTCGGCAACCTTTATCCGCCCTCGTGTTTTATCTAAAAGACGCAACAGGGCCTGCATCATTGGCACGGAAGGATCTATCGGTTCGCCGGTAATCTTGCTGGCAACGTAATTGCCAATAATAAACTCTCGCGCCAAAACTTCATAGCGGTCATCGGAGATAACGGTGGGCACTGGTGCTTGGGTCATGGCTTGTACCCCAGTTTAATAGCGAGGCATTCGACACCGGCGGCGTAGTCAGCAGCCGATACACGCCCGCGCGTGATGGCATCTGTGATCGCCTCATCAGGGGTATTCCCGAACCCCTGGGCGAGCCCAGCGCAGACGGTGTGATAGCCGCCAAGCTGAAACGTTGCGTGATGCGACGAGCCGCGATCATTTGCCGTGATTTTCATCTCGCCTAGGCGTTCGCCATCTGGGCCAAGGATGGCCAAGGTGGTGTCAGGCACGGGGACAGTGGGCGTTAGAGTGAAGGGCATGGTGTAGCTTCCTTGGTTGGCGGTAAGAGTGCGTTTAAACGACCGACGAAATCAGGTTTTCCCAAGTTTTGCGAGGGCGGCGCTGGCATCAGCAGTGGCCTGAATGCTCAGACTGCCGGGGACCGACGTGATTCCACTGGTGTGCATGGCCTGGATGCAGAACTGGATGGCGCGACGGGCGGCCTGAATTGCATCGGCTGGATCAGCGATTCCTGCGCAGGCGTTTACGCATTCAACGATGCGGTCAGCATCGTGCTCACGCTTAGCCGGGATCGAACATACAGGAAGCCCAGCGCCATGCGGGTTGTCATGACGTGTTTCAACGTGGCATAGCTTGGTTCGACCGCCCTGTACGTAGTCCCACGGCGTTGGTGTGTGGGCGCTCATGCGACTTCTCCTGTTTCGCTGTCATCGATGACGATGGGTTCTAGGTCGTCCAGGTCATCGCACTCCATCTTGGTGCCGCAGCAGCAGGTGGGCAGACCAGCGGCGATCCACTTGGCTGAGCCGCGAACGGTGTAGCCGCAGGCGCGGCAGTAGATTTTCAGCATGCGCGTGCCCTGCTTGGGCA
The DNA here is from genome assembly GCA_046594875.1 of Vicinamibacterales bacterium. Lineage (GTDB taxonomy): Bacteria > Acidobacteriota > Vicinamibacteria > Vicinamibacterales > SCN-69-37 > SYFT01. Next base: position 14,967 of record JBKJQX010000050.1, on the reverse strand, counting down.
TCGCCTTTTCCACTTCCTCGGCAGTCAGGGCGCGGTGGGGATAGCTGCCCAATTCGGTGGCCAGTGATGCCAGTTTTTCTTTGAGGTCATCACCGGCCACGGTGGCCGTCATCTTGCCTGCGAGTCCAACGGCTTTGGCGATGGTTTTGAACGGGCCTTTATGGCCTGCCTTGGGTACGGCGGCGTGGATCAATTCATGGACCAACACTGCCAGCACATCGGCAGCCTCGGCCATGACCGGCGAGACGAAGACGTGCGACCGGCGTTCGCCGGGGATCGTCCAGCACTGCCCGATAGCCTGATTCTTTTTGCTGAGGGCACGCTTGCTGGGGAAGCCGACCGATACCAGCGGGCAGGCGAATACCGGAGCGCCAGCGCCCCGGAGCCAGTCGGTTAATACCGGCGCAGCGGCCAGCAGCCACTCTTCGCGGGTGGCATAGGACTGGGTGATGGAAGAGGCGGTGGGGGCGTTCATGTTTTCCAGTGTAGTCCAATTTATTTGACGTCAAGTATATTTGTCTATAGGGCGAATCTGGGATGTACGACCGCCATCGTCGATCTCTTCATGAGTCGCCCGCACGACGTAGACGTGATGGCATTTGGTGCATTCGCGATAACGGCGCGGGGCGGCGTTGGCATGGCCCTTGGTCACGTAGTCGGTGCAGTGGCACTTGTCGCAGGTGCTGCCCACCGGCCAGATGTAGCGGACCCTGCGCGGCGCGGCGCGGGTGCCGGTGCGGGCGTGGGGCATTAGCTGGCCCTCTTGAGTCGGGCAGATCGGGCCTTCATCAGACGGAGGTAGTGCGGGTGATATCTCACCCAGGCGCTCGCGCATTCCTGGTGAATCCAGATACGATAGGGTTTATCTCTGCGCTCTGCCGCGCCGTAGAGCGATAGGCAGCTATCGAAAATTACCTTATCACACGTCGAGCACAGACGCTCAGCACGAGGTTTTTCCACCAGGGTGATGGAGATGATCACGGTCAGTCCCCCTGCCGATCAGGGCATGACACTTCATCCCCCCACTCAGCCAGGATGGGGTCAAGGGTCAGCTTCACCATCTTACCGGATTCCTTGACGTGACGGATGCGCTCACGTTCGGAAATCCAATGGATGAGGATCTGGCGAAATTCAGGAAGGAATATGCTCATGGTCAAGCTCCCCCGCCAAGTCGGCGGGCAAATGCAGCGGCGTCGGGAGCGGCAGTGCCCCCGGTGCGCACGCTGCGCAGGTGAATCAGGTATAAAAACAGGGCGGTGGCGTAGACGAGGCAATCCAGGTAGTGGTTGTGGCGATAGCGCTGCACCCACACCGGGCCTTCGGGGGTCATTTCCTGGCGCTCTGCGCAGAGTTGGCGGATCAATTGACCATCTGCAGCCTCGCCCTGGGGAAGCTGGCACGAACCGGGCGCGTCGGGTTTGTAGCTGAACGCGCGATAGACGCGGGCCTTGATGGCGTCGACGTTGATTTCAAACAGGTCGTAGGGCGTAGAGGTCTTGGACTGATGGCGGATGGTGAGCACGCCGGGCAAGCGGAAGGTGGCTTCGCTCGCTGCGTTGTCGGGGGTGGTGCGGCTGGATACACCTTTGACGGCGAACCAGTTGGGCCGGGTGGCGAGCCATCGCAACACCTCGGGGCTGGTGGTGCCGTCGCCGGTATCGATGCAGCCAGCCGAGGCGCGGAGCAGGAAGCCGTTGGAGCGCGGCCAGCCGGTGTTGGCCAACGCCTCGACTTTGTCGAAGGCGGCATGGCGCTGGGCCTCGGTGGGTTCTTCACTGTCACCACAGACCGGGACTGATCCGTAGGCGATGATGCGCGAGCGTTCATCGGAAAGACTGAAGGCGACGGCCTTCCACAGGATGCGGCGCAACTGCACGTCGACACCGACGATGATCGTATCCATGCCGTCGGGCACTTCACCGCGGCGATAGATCGAGAGCGCCGAACGCTGGGCCAGATCGACTTCGCGCACGTAGAGCGCTTTGGTGCGATCCTCTGGCAACATGACCATTTCTTTGAGGAAGAATTCTTTCAGCTTACTGTCATCACCTGTGCGGTCGGCATGCAGCGCGGCTTCGCGATGTTCGGCGGCGATATTGGCCAAGCGGCGACGTGGACTGTCGAAGGCACGCCAGAGCAGGCCGCCCGTCAGGTTAGGGACAGGCTGGCCAACGACTTTACCGTTTTCGATGCGCTGGCCTTCGAAGACTTCGACGGCGGCATTGATTATGGTCTGGCGTTCAGCTTCGTAGATGGGCTGTTGACACCCGGTGCAGACGAGGTGGGCGGTGTCATTGCCGGGACTTTCTTGCGTGGGAGCGATGTGGGTGGCCGCGTCGTATTTGAAGTTTTCCCAGGTGAAGGTTTGCCACGTGCCGCAGGCGGTGTGCAGATTCCACATGAACGCCTTGGTGGAATATTCAAATTCAGCGGCCAAACCCCTGCCGTCGGAACGATCTAGCGTGCCACCCAGCACGGTGCGGCGGTCATCGGGGTAGCCTTTGTTACGGTCTTCGATCCACGATTGTTGCTGGGATCGCAGCTTGTCGGCCTCGGTGATCACCACGAGCCAGGACGTGATACCTGATTGCCCGGCACCATTCGACGCGCCTGCACCAAGTTGGTAATAGCGGGCGCCGGTCTTAAATAAAATGTCGTCAGGCGTGCCGCCAGCCGAACCACTGCCATCATCAGGCAGCGCCCAGGAATATCCGGATGCCACCAGTGGAGCGCGAATTTTGGCGCGATATAATTTGGCGCCCAGATGCTTGTCGGGTGTCGCGTATACGACGGGACGGCGGTATTCGATCAGCGACCACAGCACGAGCGGAACGAAAACGGTGGTGTCTTTGCCGTCTTGCGGAATAGCGAGCACAACGAAGCGAGGGAATCGCAGCGCCCAGCGCAGGGCGGCTTCCTGGGCACGGTGGGGATTATCTCCGATGAATTGCGGGGTCTTGTCGGGGCCGGGTGCATCAGCGCCTTCAGTGATCTGGATCGTGCGCGAGAAAACCAGCGGTGAGCGCGGTGGCGGGGCTGGTTCGACCAGGCGAACGACGAGGGCGATCAGCGCGGGGAGGTGGTGAGCGAAGGGCATCATGGGATGAGGTCTGCGTGCACGTCAATCGCGCACGACATATTCGTGCCGGCAACCCGTGGATCGGTGATGGTGATATGCGTTATTGATGGATCGTTCAGCCTGAGCCGATTGATGATCAGGTGCGTCAGTGCGGTGCCTGATTCACGGGCGATGCTCTCTGGAATCGGCGTCGGCATTGTGACGGTGACGGTGACCTGAAACCCGGTAACCATAGATTCACTAACGGTCGGCGCAGCGGGCGTGCGTTGCCGCCACAACATCCAGGCGATCAGCAGGAACGCTGGCGCAAGATAGAGACATACAGTGATAAATAGCATCACGCGCTCCGTTTGCGGCTGAGCGTGCGCCAATGTGGCCGCTCAGGCTGGTAGCGCGTGGTGATCGATGGCCGCACGGTGACGACGACCGAGAGCGTGGGATCAAGGACCAGGACCACGACGTGCGACAGGGCCTCTACCGTGACCTGTACGCAGCCATTACGCGCTGGCTCTACCTCGCCCGCACCCGAGGCAATGCGTTGTTCGATACGCCCAGCGGCCTGGGGTGATTCGATGCCGTATCGTTCACGCAAGCGGAGCTGTGCGTGGTTCGACCAACGGAGGGCGAGGTGGACGGGTTTCATGGGGTGATGCGTTTAAACGACACGCACCAAACCCATGGATTCAAATCCCACGAGCCGGGGCCGTTGATGGATTCCCACAACGCCATGTATTCAAGATATGGGGTTAACTGCGTGCACTCGGCTGTAATGCCTTCGGCGTACGCGTCCTCCTCGCTGATATCCTGCAACCGCTCAACCCGGACCTCAGTGATTTCCAGGGTGATGCGCGAGGCTTCACGGTAGCCGCCGTAAGACAGGCACTGCCCGTGCTTCGGTACGCCCTTTAAGCGATCCGGAAACGGCATATTGAATCGTATCGCGCCATCAGCCTCGTATCTCACGTCAATTAATAACGGTCGATCGGTCCCGTTCCTTACGATAGCGCCAACCCGACGCATGCGCTCCCTTACCCATAGGCGATCACCGGGCTGGCCGTATGGGCAGTCCGCCGTGATACTGTCAACACCGTTCAGAATCGGCGGATAGTGCATCGAAGTTGCCCATCCGCCTTTCGCGCGATTTGGGTATCGACACCAGTCCCAACCAAGTTCGGGATTGAAATGAAGCCGCCCTTGAACGATCCGCCGCGTCTGAGTCTTGGTGTCATCGAGTAGGCCGCAGACCATGGGGCCGGTGAATAAGATTGGATGTTCACGCATGGCTCGCCTCGCCAACGTCCAACGCGTCATCGGTATAGGCCTCTGCTGCCACCCATGGCCGATTCATCGGGTGGAAGCCCCAGGGCCGCAGATACGGCCCTGTCCTAACAGAGGTCCAGGTGCCGGGGATGATATTGTGCAGGAGGTGCAGATCCGTGGCGGCGTGCTGGATACGATCACCGGCAGTCCACGCCTTGAATTGCCCGGCGGGGCACGGGCCGAGAGCTGATCCAGGCACCCAATGCTTGGATGGCAGGGCTTCCGTGTAGCCGCCCTTTAAAATCTCCGATTCAAAATCCCACGGGTGATCATGCAGGGCGTGATCATTGTCACGGCGGAAGGTGCAGTGCAGTAGGTGCGAGCAACTGGTGTCAGGCTCATGGGTGCCGGTGCGACCGAGTTGGGGCTTCATGCGCCAGCCATGGAGCCAACAACGAAACATGTACGGCGACGCGTCGTGCTTAATAATTCCATAACGACCACGCTGGACCATCTCAGCGGCGGCGCGTTCGAACCAGTCAGGGGAACGTGCCCAGACTTCGACCAGTTCAACGAAACGGATAGGGCAGAGCAGATTGCGGTGGGAGTCGTGCATGGTGGACTCAGAATGGTGGTTCATCAGTGGCAGATGATGCGGCGGGTTTGCCAGTTGCTGGTGCACCTGCCGTGGCGGCGGATTTGTCGCCATCGCGTTTCGGCGTGGTGAATTGCAGTTGATCAGCGACCACCTTGATGCGTTGGCGCTTTTCGCCGTCTTTGGTTTCCCAGCCTTCCAACTTGAGACGGCCTTCCAGATAGATGCCCGCGCCCTTGGTTAGGTATTGCCCGGCGAATTCGGCAGTCTTGCCCCAGGTGTCGACATCAATGAAGGTGGCTTCCTCGCCTGCGGTGCCGTCAGCTTTTTTGAAACGGCGATTGATGGCCAGGCCGAATGATGCGAGTGTGGTGCCGCTGAGGTTTTTTACCTCGGGGTCGCGGGTGAGTTTTCCGGCGAGGATGACTTTATTGAGGGCGAGGCTCATTGGTTTTCCTGATTGGTGAATGCTTTGGTGAGTGCGGCGGGAACAGCGGCAGCGAGCGAGGCACGGACGGCAGCCACCCCGGCGTCATGGGATGCACGCAGGGTTTTGATCAGCGCTGGCTGACTCGTAGCGATGCCATCGAGCGATGGGCGCATGGTCAGCCAGATCGTCTGACCAAGGGCTTCAATGGCGGCGGTGGCGAGATTGACCAGCGCGGCGTTGACGATGGTGATGGGAACGGTTTCGCGCTCTTCGCGTGCGCGCACCCTGGCGGCGGCCAGTGCTTTTTCGCGTGACCCCTTGGCTTTCCACCACGCCTCTTGCAGTGGCAAGGTGGATTCAAGCGGCGGGGCATCGGCGTCCAGATCGCCGGGATTTGTCGCATAGGTCGCAAACGGCTTCGACGCCGGAGGCGATTCGGGCGCAGGCACGGCAGCGGGGGCAAGAAAATTCGAGAGATGGGCGTGCGCCTTGCGATGGCCCGTGCGCTGCAGCCAGTCGAGCCATTGAACGATATCGAGGCCAACGGGCGCAGGATCGATGGGAATGGCCCGCCATTTGTAAATGCGGCGGCGGTTGACGTGGCAGGCAGCGGCCAGCGCGGTGTCAGTATCGATAAGTTCGGTTAGTGGCACGGGGTCGCTCCATCGCGTGCCAGCCGTGTGCCAGCCGTGTGCCATGTAAATTGATTACCCGCAGTCGGTTGTGATTCTGGCACGGGTGGAACGGGGTATTTTTTAATTTCATCCACACACACACGCCCGCCCGCACGCACGCGCACGCGCACGCACGCACGCATTACCAGCAACCGCCGATCTACCCCGTGACAGCGTGCCAACTCGTGCGGTACAGCACTTACATAGAAATGATCACGTGCCAACGTCGTGCCAACGTCGTGCCAGCACCCGAACGCGTGCCAGTTTTTACCAGGGTTCATCGTCGGCTCCTTGGGTAACAGGCACCGGCTGTGAGCTTTGGAAGGTCTCAATAGCGGGTGCGGGTTTGAAATAGACGCGGGGGCGAGTGCCGTCTGATTGGCGTGGCTGTTTACGTTGGAAGCCTTCCTGTTGTAGCCGCAGAGAAAATTGCTTGGCACCCAATGGCGATTGGCCAACGGTGCGGCACCAGAACTGGAAGCGGGCGGCCAGCTCTTCGAAGGTCTCGCCCCGCTCGGACTGGTAGACTTCAATATGCATCACTATTTCACTGTCGCCGCGCTGAATACTGAGGCCCTTCCAGGTCTCGGCTTCAAGCCAGAGTGAGAATGGATCGCGGTGAAGGTGCTCTGCCTGGTGGGCCTGTAACAGGTGTAGAAACGGAGCGATCGGTGCCGTGGTAGTATGGTCGACGGCGCGCCAGACTTTGAGCGGATCGAATGATTTTATCACGTCCCAGTCGCATCTGATCGGCGTGTCGAGTTGAACGAATCGCCGGTTGCCGGTGACGTCTTGCACCATCGAATCGATTGGCACATTGCTGGTGCCAATGAAACCACAGGTGCGTGGCAACACGACGTTGGTTGTGGTGCGCATCGGTCGGTAGCTGATCGTGGGCGAAGTGATGGTATTTTTCAGGGATTCCAGATCCGCCTTGGCGCTGCCCTGCATTTCTTCCCAGCGGCCAACCAACGCGGACGCCAGCACCGGGGCATAGCGATCATCCGTTAAATACTTGGCATTTATGGTGATGCCTAATTCTGCCAGTGGTTCGCACAGGCGTTCGACTGCCGTGGTCTTACCAGAGCCCTGCTTGCCATGCACCACAATCATTAAATCATGCGCAGTGCGGAGATTTAAAGCCATGCGCTTGGCATTCCAAATCCAATGGCGCAGCACGGCCAGGTCTAATTCACGCGACGCACCTGTGACCGCCTGAATCCAACTGACCAGCTCGGCTTCGTCTTCTGGGGTTGGCTTGTGCGTGGTGATAGCCGAAATTAATTCGCGCCGACGGTTCAGGCGGCGGCGGCGTGAATGGGCGTCGAGCGTTTCCAGAATATACGTCATCGCTATCCCGTCGTGATGGCGATATTCCAAGGCAAAATCCAAGGCGATTCGCTGAATGTCTTCAGCAACCAGTTGCCCGGTTTTTGTGCTACGCCAGCCGTCCAGAGCATCGGGCGCGATATTTCTTTCGTCCAGATAATCCACCAGGGCATCAATTAATGACTGGTGATATTCACCGCTTGGCACTCGGCCCTTGCGTCGTTCATCGCCCACGCCAGTGCGCGGACCAGCGGCGGCCAGTAAATCAGCCAGATCCAAGGCCGTGCCCGGTGAAACATCGGCAACATCGAAGCCACGTGGCAGATCAGCGAGATGCAATTGCTTCGCCATCGCGATGCGACCCGGCTTGCCATCGCCCGTGTCAATGATCTGCACGGTCGCGCCTTCAATAACTGCCAGTAATTTAGCTACTACTTTAGCGTACGAACTGCCCGATTGGTCGATCTTTCGTGGCTTATCACTGGCCGCCAAAGAATTAATATATCCCTGGTATTCTGCCGCTGTTTCGTCGGCATCGGGAATGATGACCACGCGCCGCCCGACCAGCTTTGACCAATCAGCGTGCGCACCGTTGGCCGCGCCACCGGGACTGGTGACAGCGACATGATCGGGCCACATAGCCTGGGCACGGTCAGCCGCTTTCTCGCCTTCTACGACGATCACCGGGGCCTGGGGCCGCTTTGCCAGCTCATCCTCGCGATAGAGGGGCCGTGGCCGGTCGATCCACTTTTGCCGCCACGCCAACGCACCCGACAGGTGACGCCAGCACGAAAACTGGCGGATCTCTTTATCGACCACGCCGTTGGTGATTATTTTCCAACGCACCACGACCATCAGCAATGCACCCGCGCCATCACGATAGCACCAATGGGCCACCGCCATGCCTAGGCGTCGATCATTCAACACCGACTTATAGTCGGGTGCATCAAGCGGAGCTGGCCTACAGAGCGTCCAGCCCTGATCATCAACCACCGCACGAGGTTTCGCGCCGTCAGGCGCTACCGGCGCGGCAGAACGTGCCCCGCGTGGCTGGTCTTCAACTCCCAACATCCGTGCCAATTCTTTCGCAGCGTCGATCTGGCGCAGGCCATGCTTGGCCGCGTAGAGCGCGACGAGGTCGCCGCCCTTCACGTCTGGATTAGCGAAGTCAGACCAACGGCCCGTATTGACGTTGATCGAAAATGATTCACCACGCCCACCGCCAAGGTCAGCACAGAGGTATTCATGGCCGCGCAACACGCCGCCCGGCAACCAGTGCTCAATCAGTTCTAGCGACCGGGCAAGGGCGGCCTCAGCAACGCGTTGGATGAGATCACCCATGGGTGGCCCCCATGTCGATCACGCATGCAGAAGGCAGATCCGCGCCGTCAGGCGATACCGGCGTATACGAAAAACGTATGCCTTGGCCCGCCTTTTGGCCGCTGATATCACGCGGCAACCGCGTATCTAATTCAGCAACGCTAAGTCGTGTAATGAGCCCCAAATCCGTGCCCATCTCACACGTTTTTCCCCCGAGATGTTGCACCCCGTGGGCCTCTGGCGAGCTGGGGAGGACCCGCGAACCCTCCCCAGGGGTGTCCTGCCCGCGTCCTGTCGGGCCGGTGAAGGGCTTCGCCCAACCCGTAACCTGCGCCACTGTGACGAAGCTACCAGGGAGCGGAGCAAGGGCTATTGGCACCGTGGCCGGTACCTCCTCCCCCCCCCTCGCTGGACGAAGGCGAACGCACAGCAAATCGTCGTCGAAACACTGAAAGACCTTCAATACAAGGAAGTCGCTCATCGGACCACCTGAGGGGTGCGATAGTCGAATGAGATCGCCGGCGCTTCACCCTTTGCCACCTTCTCAGCGCCGACGATCTCAATCATACGCGCGCGGATCGGTGCCCATTGGTCGGCGTTGGCGTGCGCGTGCAGGAAGGCGAACCAGCGGCCATCTAACCGACGATAGGCCCTACGGATCCCGTCAGCATCAAGCTGGCTCAGGTCGTCGGCTAAATCCTCTTCCTCTTCCGCCGTCACTTCGAACCAACGCACCGATTTGGTGGCCTCTGAATACGCGACATACAACGATGGTGCAGCAAGTATGGTGCTCATGCAGCCACCGCTAGGTGCCGCACATAAGGCAGACATAGAAAATCATACCCAAAACGCACCTCGCCCCGAGCGATCCGCTTAAGGGCAGGTAATACACAGCGACGCTGTATAGCGGTGTCGTGCAGCCGTGATCGTGCCCGTTTCCGCTTACTTGTGCGGCTCTGGCAAAGATCCCGATACCATTCCGGATTGCGGCCCTGCACCACCCGCACCGCATGCCCGTGATGGCGTGAATCGGGAGCCGGTGCTAACACCACGTCAAGGCGTTCATGACGTAGCTGATCAGCCATCCACTGCGCCGTCTCGCGCTCGCTCTCGGTCAATGGGGCAAGGCAGCGACCGATATTGCAGCCGCGCACGGTTACACCTGAGACCGTTAGACCGTGAATAGTGAAATCGGGCGCATGCCAGACCTGTCGACGTGGATCGCCAGCCAAACGCAGCAATAACCGCCAGGGTAGACGATAAGCCACCATGGGCACATCGGGTGCCCCGCGTGCAGCAGTGCGGTAATTACACACCGTTGCTCGCAGCTTGCGACAGGCGCGCCATAGCCGTTCGAAAGGGATACAGAGCACCACCTCGACACCCTTAGTCAGCTTGGCACGTAATTCACCCAGGCTTTTACACATGGTCGCCTCGACATTGTGCACCCAGAAGACGTAACAGAGACCCCCCCCCGTCTGTCGCAGCAACCGGCGATCTTTTGCCAAGCGATCCTTATAGACGAGCCCCTGTCGGCTCTGACCGATGCTCTTGATCTCTAAAAACTGATTAGGCCCAACGGACAAATCTGGACACACAGCCGCGCTGCTATCGATCTGATGACGATGCCCACCGAACAACGCCAGTGATGCCTCTTCAAAAAACGTGCCGACATGCACACGTACAGCAGCCGGGCGATCAATAACCCGATCAACCGTCAGCCACCGTTCTTGATCTCCGGTGATCATCCGCGACGACACACGCATGGCAGTGGTGTTCATGCAGCGGTCTTCACTGACCAAATAACCGCCACACCACCACGCTGTCCGTGCTCTACGTCCGCACGCTTTGATGATAGCAAATCACGATGCCGACCAAGCGCACCACGAACGCGATAGACCGTCCATTCCAATCGTGCGGCCAATTGCTCAACCGTCGACGGCCCAAGTTGCCGCAAAGCGGTGACAATGATCGGTGACACCGTGCAGCGCTGGCGATCACGGGCGACCGTGGCAGCGCATTGCTTGGCGTAGTCGGCGTTGGATTTTCGCGCCGCCAGATCTTGCGCTAACCACGCCTCGCGATCATCCCGCACCCGCGCGAAGGGGCATAACGTCCAATCGAAATTCTCCTTACCCATAACTTGTTTGAAATCACCTGACGAATGCAGGGCACCAAGCACGTCGCGCAGTGGCACCGACAACAACGCGGCGATGGCCTGCGGGCTGTCCTGACCAACATCCTTGAGATGTTTAAACGCTTCGACTCGGATCTTCCAGGCGTCCATTATCGCCCCGTTCGTTCAATTACGAGTGAGATCAGCAGCCATACCGCACGTGCTACGCCACAGGTGGCACAGGCCAACGCCCACCACGACACCACCACGCCGATGGTCCGGCCAATAACTTCGACGCGTGTGCACGCAGCAATCCAGGGATCGGTCATGCCCGTAACCCTTTTCCAACGACGATAATATAATGCTTAAGAATCCGCTGACGCAGACCGTACGAATACGTCTTGGCCGCTATTGAGCGAAACGGTTGAAATTCACAGCACCGACGAATGGCGCGCAATTGCTCCCCTCTGTTTCGTGCGCGCGTCATGCCCGCCCCCGTCGTACGGGCGCCGCGCCAAGTCGTTGCTTGAGCGATGCCAACGCCATGCGATCAGCGGAATGGGCCTGACCCATACGACTGCCCAGTGTTTCAATATCCGCGCGATCCCGTTCATTGATTCCGTCAATCAAAATACGCGCTTCCAGCGATACGATCTCGCCATGGATGCCCATGTTTCGCGTGACGTGCTCAGCCGCTGCAATGGCTTCACCCTGTTCAGTGCCGTATAACGCCCGTTCTTCCGCCTCATGCAGGGTGCGGGCACCAAACTCATCCCGTTCGCGTTTTTTCAATGCCAGCACATCACCGTGCGACCACGCCGAAATATGACCCTTCGCCAATCGTCTCGGCATCTGTGACTCAGACATGCCCAACATCCGCGCGGTTTCCTTAAGTCCGATCTGGTAAACCAGACGGCGAATAGCCTCAACCACGCTTGCATGCGCGGAATCGGGGTGGTGTGGGTGTATTCGGCGCGCACTCATGCAGCACCTGCTCCGGCAGTATGTCCGACATGCGAACGCCACGCCGCCCTATACTTCCACGCCCGACCTGGGTTCGCCGTCCTAGGCCGCCGCTGATCGTTATTCGTAGAATCGTGCACGACTCAGGCCGCCCGAACAACGCGGGCAACGGCCTTACGGCTCCTACCCAGATATCCCGGCTGCAAGTCCGGCTTCGCTGTATCGGCAGCAGGCTTAGGAGCGACAGGCTTCAAGTGTCCAAGCACCTTCTTGGCGATAGTGACAATTTTCATGACATCAGCTCCGGTTGGTTTCAGGTGGAAAAATCACGTCAGGCCGCCCATCGCGATACGGCGCACCATGGCCCGACGAACTTCAGCAGCGCTATCGCCAACAGCGGGCTTCAAGGCCACGGCAGCAAAGGCGCGGCGGCTGTCGGCTTCTTCGTTCAACTGCCGGTCGATCACCTCGACGTCGGACAGGTCGCAGGCGGGCCGTTGCCCGCGCGTAAACCGCAAGCCCACCCGCTTCTGCAGTTCCTTAAGAATCCGGGGCCAACTCCAGCCCTTATAATGGGCCCGCAACTCGGCTTTGCCCCACACCCGCACCGGGCCTGCATATTTCAGTCCAGAAATGTCCCTTTCCGTGCATTTTGCAGTGCTGACAGGCATGCCTAACTCTATATTTCAGTTTTGAAAAAATTCAACAACTCTTTTCCGGAGCGAAACAATCATGCGACCGACGACGCTCATGCCCTCCCGTCCCATCCGCCCTTTTCGCGACGTGCTCAGTTCCCTGCTCGCCCGCAGTGACGATGCCGAGGGCGAATGGGCCGAGCGGTTCAATTTATCACAGGGTCATTTATCAAACCTCCTCGCGGGCCGCAGGCGCCCGCCACGGCACGGCCTTGAGCGCATGATCGAAACTTTCATGGAGTATGAAGTACCGATTTCAGATGATGAAATAGAAGAGTTTTATTTATCAGCGTATCTCGAATTATCCCCAGGCTGGATGACGGCGCACCTGGGCAAACTGCATGCTAAAATCAATGTTTTACAGGCTCAGATCGACACTCTCAGTCGAAAGGTTGCAGATATCACAACGAATTACGATCCAAAAAATCATCGAGATCAGCCGTGAGCCTCGCCACTTCGTCGCTCATGGCGTCGACGCGTCGTAATTCAACATCAATAAACCCAATCGCTCCGATATATCGAACGCCGACCGTAGGGGTGGTCATTAGGACGGTGGCCACCAGTTCCCGCCGGGCCTTGGCCACCGCGCGAGCCCGTGTCGGGCTAAGCATAATACGTGTACTCTAATCCAGTCCACCCTATGGAGTCAATGCCGATCTTTTGCCACTCTCCCCACTAAGGACACCCATGGCACCCAATCACAGACGTCCCACGGCCCGCCGCCACACCTCAGCCTCACCCGGCGGTCTCTACGTCGGTGCCGCCATCATCATCGCCATTCTAGCAGGCGGTGCCTATTGGCTGACGCAGCACAAAAACGAGCGAACCATAAGCGGCACGGCAAACCTCGACGCCATGCGTGCATACACAGACGAGGTGTTACAGGCCTGGAAAATTGGCAAGGATCACCCGCGCGCTATCGCTGGCCGAATTTTCAATGTGAATAGCTGGACGATCACTGATGCGCGAACCAGTAAAAACAAAGCACGAATCGCCGTGATCGCATCCGTTGAAAGCGCGAATAAAGGTGGCGAGGCGATTCGCATCAATTGGACATTTGCTTGGGTCAATCTCGCTAAAGGCTGGACACTCTGCGGCGTCACGTCCGCCGATGAAGCCGGAGACATTGAAGCCTGGACCTGGAAATAATGCCCTGCGCCTACCGTGATGGCCTCGGCTGGATCGCCGAATATCGCACGGTCAACCACCCGCGCGGCACCCGGCCAAAGCGCTGTCGCGTGCCCGCCGTACGTTTCGCAGGCTGCACTGACGACCGCCAAGCGAAGGCCATCGCCACCGCCTTTGCCGAGGCCTGTGACAGCGCCTGTCGACAACTCGAACTCCCCCACCTTCCCGACGACGTACGGCAAGCACTGCGTTTAAACGTCCTCAGCCAGGACCAAGCCACCGCGCTCCTTGGCGGCCAAGCCCTGCCGCCGTCCATCGCTGATAAAGCCCCCTGGACGCTGACCCAGGCAAACGATGCGCATCCCTCCACCCAGCGTATGCCCGCCGCCCAGCGCTGGAAATATTACGCCTACCTCGCTGATTTTGAACGGCACGCCAATATCACCCAGGCCAGAGATCTCCGCCTCGCGCACGTCACGGCATACATCGCCCACCGCATCGCTGCGGGTGATGCCTACGATACCCGCAGGCACCGTTTGCTGTTCATTCGGCGGGCCGCACGCATGGTGACCACCCTTGGCCTGCCCGATCCCTTGGATGGCTTCCTATTGGATCAACGCACCACCCGCGTCACCTTCGACGCCTACGACCTCGACGAGATCGCCAGCACCGCCCATGGCATGATCACGGCCAGCAACTGGAAAGCGCTCTGTGCCCTCGCGCTAGGTGGCTGCGTTGGACTACGTCCAAGCGAATGCTTCGACGCCGAAATAAAAGACCTCACCGACGACGTGCTGGCCACCGGAAAGAAGACACCCGCCAGCGCGAGAAAGATCCCTCTGCCGCCGCTGGTCCACACGTGGCTAAAAAAACTCATCGGCACCCGAACCTCTGGCGCGATCTTTCTCAACACCCGTGACGGCGCCTATACCGAACGCAGTTGGTCGGACTGGCTGTGCACCGAATTGGAAAAACACGGCCCGCGCCGCATCAAGGCCAAGGAACTGCGAAAAAGCTTCACCACCTGGACCATTCGCGGCGACCTCAACGAACGCCACATCGAAGCATTCCTGGGTCACGAAGACGTGCTCACCAACCCCACCACCCGCCGTCATTACCTGGCCGATTGGCTGACCACGCAGATCCGGCCCACCGCGATCCGCATCAATACCTTGCTTACCCAAGCCCTCGCAAAGGCCGGATCACCTACAGCCCCACCTACAAAACAACGTAAAGGCAGCAAGGCCAAATAACTGGTTGGGACTGTGACTCACCAGGTCGCGGGTTCGAGCCCCGTCAAGGTCCCCACTGATAAAACCCAGGTTTTTACCTGGGTTTTATCTTTTTGATGCATATCGAAATAGTGCCAATCTTGTAG
>JBKJQX010000046.1:0-2501 GCA_046594875.1 Vicinamibacterales bacterium | reverse complement strand
CGCTGGTCCCCATGGGCCAACTGGCGTCTGCGCTTGGCGTCGTGCCTGGCACGGCCACCACCATGATGAAGGCGCTGGCTGAGTCGGGGCTGGTGCATTACGAGCCGTACATGGGCGTGCGGCTGACGGACGCTGGAGAGAAACTGGCGTCGCTTGTGCTGCGGCGGCACCGACTGATCGAGTTGTTCCTGGTCAAGGTGCTGGGGATGAGCTGGGCTGAAGTGCATGATGAAGCCGAGCGCCTGGAACATGCGGTGTCCGAGCAACTGATCGATCGGATCGACGAAATGCTGGGCCGTCCCGAAGTGGACCCGCACGGCGACCCCATTCCGAATGCGGAAGGTACCATCTCGCATCGCGCGTCTGTGGACCTGCTGAACGCGCCGCTCGATACCCCGCTCGTCATCACGCGCGTGATCGATCAGGACGCCGAGTTCCTGCGCTTTGTCGAGCAGCGCGACCTGATGCCAGGCCGGTCGGTGGTGATCGAAGCCCGTGATTCGGCGGCCGACGCCGTGCGGCTACGGTCTGACGCGGACCGCCACACCACCATCGGCACCCGCGCCGCTTCGAAGGTCCTGGTCCGCCCCGACAGAAACGACCTCTGAGGTCGTTTTCTGCGGTGGGCGGCCGGACCCTTGTTTTGAGTGGTCAAAATCTGTATTATGGGTAATCGAAATGGGGCCACTTCTCACGACTGTCGCGATTGGCGCCGTAATTCTGGCACTGTTTTTGGGCCTGTCCTGGGCCAGTCGGCGGCGGGCGTCGCAGAGCCGCCACCGCCTCGAAGACGCCCTGAAGCACCTGTTTGACTTGGAATACCGCGGCCGGCACGGGTCGCTCGCGTCTCTGACCGGGGCACTCCGGGTGCGCGACAGCGCGGCCCTCGACCTGGTCAAGCGGATGCAGACCCAGGGCCTCCTGGTGGCGCGGGGCGCCGAGTTCGACCTCACCCCGCAAGGCGAACGCCTGGCCCTTCAGGTTATCCGCGCGCATCGCCTGCTCGAACGCTACTTCGCCGACGAAGCGCGCCTGCCGCTGCCACAGGTGCATGCGGCGGCCGAACGCGGCGAACATCACCTGTCGCCCGCCGCCGCAGATCGCCTCTCGGCTTCGTTGGGCCATCCGTCGGTGGATCCCCACGGCGATCCAATTCCCACGCGCGAAGGCTTCGTGCCCCCGGCCTCTGGCACTCCAGCCACGGCCTGGCCCATGGACAGGCTCGCGCGCATTGTTCACCTGGAAGACGAGCCGCCGATTTCCTACGCCCAGCTCGTTGCAGCAGGGATCGAAGTCGGCCAGCTGATTCGCATCATCGACTCCTCGCCTGAACGCATGGTCCTGACCGACGGCGAGAATGAATTTCGCCTGGCGCCGGCCGTCGCGGCCAATATCTTCCTGGAAAACGCCCCGCAAACGCCGGCGCACCCGGGTGCGCTGCGACTGGCCGAACTCTCCACGGGTCAGGCCGCTCACGTGCTTGGCCTGGACGATCGCTGCCAGGGCTACAGCCGGCGGCGCCTGATGGATCTGGGTTTCACGGAGGGCGCCACAATTCGCGCGGCGCTCACCACCTTTGCCGGCGACCCGCGCGCCTATGAAATTCGCGGCACCCTCGTCGCGCTTCGACGCGAGCAGGCATCACAAGTGCTGGTGCAGCCGCTGGAGAAGGCCTCATGAGCGCCCACGACTGCGGCTCGTGCAGCATCAACGCGGAGTTGGCCCGCATGGGCGTCTCACTCGACAATGTGGATCGTGTGGTTGCGCTCGCCGGGAACCCCAATACCGGCAAGTCCACGCTATTCAACGCGCTGACCGGCCTGAAACAGCACACCGGCAACTGGCCCGGCAAGACGGTCACACGGGCCGAAGGCGCGTTTGCGTTCGACAACGTGCGCTACAAACTCGTGGACCTTCCCGGCACTTACTCGCTGCTCTCGGCCTCGCACGACGAGGAAATCGCCCGCGACTTTCTCCTCTTCGGTCACCCCGACGCCACCATCGTCGTCGTTGACGCCACGGCCATCGAGCGCAACCTGAACCTGGTGCTGCAGGTACTCGAGATCACAAGTCGCGTGGTGATTGCCGTAAACCTGATGGACGAAGCGAAGCGGAAAAACATCGAGGTGGACGTGCGCAGTCTCTCGCGCGATCTTGGCGTGCCGGCCGTGGGCATCACCGCCCGCACCGGCGACGGCATCCGCGGATTGCTTGAAGCTGTGGCGGGCGTTTCATCGGGCGACGTCCACACCGAGCCGTTCCGAATCAAGGGAACGCCTGAGTTCCACCGCGCCATCTCGGAGCTGGTGCCGCTCATCGAATCGCTGGCGCCCGGTGTGCCGAACGCCCGCTGGATCGCCATTCGCCTGCTCGATGGCGATGCCGAAGTTGAACAGGCACTCTCATCGGGCCGCCTCGTCGATCTGGTGGCGAGCCAACAGGAAACGGCCCAGCGCTTCAGCGCAAAGATTTCACTGCAGGGCACGCAGTAATGTCGGCCC
>JBKJQX010000253.1:0-7284 GCA_046594875.1 Vicinamibacterales bacterium | reverse complement strand
ATCGCCGAAATAGCCGTTGACAACGCAGAGCACCATCATGCCGGGCTCGAGCAGGTTCGCGGCGGCGGCATCCATGCCCGTGGTGCCGGTGCCCGAGAGCGCGAAGGTGAAGTGATCCGTCGGCGCCTGAAACAGGGCCGTCAGCCGGGCGCGAACATCGTCGAGCAGGAGGACAAACTCCGGGTCGAGGTGCGATCGCGGAGGTGCGGCCATGGCCTGCATCACCCGATCCGACACGGGAGATGGACCCGGTCCCATGAGGAGCCGTGGAGTCGTGGGCAGAGCGGATTTTGGCATGTTCAGATTCTTCGCATGTGTTTCACGATTGCCACGGCGCGAGCGTGGAGCGGATGTCCTCGGCCACGGCCGCGCTCACCGGCAGGAGCGGGGCGCGCACGGGCCCGCCATACGCGCCCACCAGATCGAGCGCGTACTTGAGGCCGGCAACCCCATGCACACTCGACACCAGTTGCGCGATTACAGTAATGCGTCGTTGCAGCACGAGCGCCTCGGCGTGCCGGCCCGTGGTGGCCAGCGACCACAGTTGTGTGCACACGTCGGGCAGCACGTTGGCCACGGCAATGATGGCGCCGCGCGCGCCCGCGACCGCCGCGGAGTGTGCCACCGGCGCCCACCCGACCAGCACCTCGAACCCGCTGTCGGCGATCGCCGCGAACTGGCCGAGGCGCTCCAGGTCGTTGCTGGTTTCCTTGATCCCGATCACGTTCGGGTGCGCAGCGAGGGTGCGCACCATAGACACCGTGAGGCTGAAGCCCGCCATGCCGGGCACGTTGTAGAGCATCACGGGCACCGGTGAGGCATCGGCCACCGCGCGGTAGTGCGTGACGAGCGCGTCGTGAGTCATCTGCGCCTTGAAAAACGACGGGGCGCGAACGAGCACACTGTCCGCGCCGTTGTCGGCGGCACGGACACACGCCGCGATGGTGCCACGTGTGGACTCGCGCCCGGCGCCGACGAGCAGGGTCCGGCCGGCCGGCACCACGGCGCGGGCGGCCGCGACGACCTGATCGGCCTCGCTTTCATCGAGCAGGCCGGCTTCACCATTTGAGCCGAGTACGAGTACACCGGCCACGGGCGCGCGCAGCACCCGGTGGATGTTGTCTGCCAAAGCCGCCGGTGCGAATTCGCCGGTCACCGGATCAAATGGTGTCGGCACCGGAGGAAATACGCCATTCAGATTCATCGGATCTTCATCGTCCCTTCGGAGGCTATCGGCGCGCAGCCGTTGTGTCAACGATGGATGCGTGGAAACCGAGCTTTCCGCCGGCCACCGTCTGCAAGGCCAGCACCACGACAAAGAGTGCGGCGGCAGGCAGCAGAAGCCATGGCGCTGAGTACATCGCCGTGAGCGCTTCGCCGTCTTTCAGAAGTCCGCCCCAGCTGGGCGTCGCCCCTCCGAATCCGAATCCGACGAATGAAAGAGTGGACTCGGCCACGAGTAATGCGGGGATGAGAAGGACAAACTCGATGCGGAGGAACCCGTAGGCGGCCGGCAGCAGGTGGGTCATCACTCGCCAGCGCCCTGCGCCAAGGGCGCGGGCGGCGGCCGCATAGTCGCGCGTACGCTCGCTGGCGACGATGGAGCGTACACCGCGGGCCACGTCCGGCCATGCGACCAGCGCAAACAGGATGGTCATGAGCCAGAAGACTTCGGCCGGGCTGATGACGAGCGGGCGCGTGGCCCGCAGCACGATCACGAGGTAGACGACCGGCAGGACGAGCACGAAGTCGGCCACCGTCGTGATGAGTGTGTCAAGGCGGCCTCCGACGGATCCGGCCACGGCGCCGAGCAACGCGCCGAGCAGTAACGCACCCAATGCGCCGAGGACGGCAACGCCGAGCGACGGCCTGGCGCCGTACACAAGTCGGGCACACAAGTCCCGGCCGAGGGCATCGGCGCCGCACCACAGGAGCGGGCCCGCGCCGGGGTCAATCGAGACGAAGCGCCCGTTCGCGAACCACCGGAGCGGCACTCGAGTTGCGTGGTCCTCGACATACGTGCGGTCGATGCGATTGACGAGACGCTGCCGGTAGACAAACGGCGCGTGCCACCCATCGGCATCACTCAGATGCACGCGCATGGGTGGCGCGTACGCGCGATCGTCAAACGGCAGGTCGGGCGGGTTCGACGTGATCCACGGCGCGGCGGTCGCCACGATCACGATGGCGCACAAGACGGCGGCTGCGGCTCGACGCATCACGAGAGGTCCCTCACCCTCGGGTCGACGAGTGAGCGCAGGGCGTCGGCCACAAGATTGCCAACGGCCAGACAAATACCAGCGGCGAACACACATCCGGCCACCAGCCGCACGTCGCCGTACTGCACGGCGTCGAGCATCAACCGGCCAAGTCCGGGCCACGACGTGGCGACCTCAACGGCGATCGATCCGCTGAAGAGGCTGCCGATCACAATGCCGTAGACGCCCAGCACCGGTCGCAGAGACTGGCGAGCCGCATGCACCCACACCAGTCGATGAGGCGGAATGCCGCGGGCGGCGGCCGCGAGCAGATCGGGTGATGCCAGGGTGTCGTGTGTGGCCTGCGATTGCAGGCGCTCGAGTGCCGCGCCGACAGGCAGGCCCAGGGCCAGCGCCGGCACCAGCAGGTCTCCGGGCGCCACCGAAACCCACGCCGTGGTCGTCGCGACATAGAGCAGCGCCAACACCGCGACCAGCGGCGGGCAGGCGAGCACGGCGATCGATGCGGTGGACAGCAGCCTGGCGACCCACGTCCCTGGGTAGGCGCCCGTCACCACTCCCAGAGGCAAGCCGAGGAGGGTGGCAAGCAACAGCGCCACAAACGCGAGGCGAGCCGTATTGGCGCCGCGTTCAGCAACCAGCGCCGCAACGGGCCGATCGAACTTCGCTGACACGCCCAGATCGAGTTGCAGCAGGTCCCATGTGAAGCGCGCCAACTGGACGGAAAAAGGCCGATCGAGCCCGAGCCGTTCTCGCGTGGCCGCGATCGCCTTCGGGTCCACGCCTTCCATCACGTCAGCAGTGGTTTCATCACCAGGTGCGAGACGCGCCAGGACGAACGCGGCGGTCGACACCGAGAGGACGACGATGAGCGCGGCCACGACGCGGCGAACCACATGCGCCGCCGTGGCGTGGATCACCGTCGCGGACCCAGGACGAACAGTTCTTCCGCGTTCCACAACACCGGCGGTTGAATCACGGTCGGCGTGGCTCCACCCACGCGTACACTCATCGGCACGGACACATGAGGCGCAGCAAACCACAATGCCGGCACATGATCGGCAAGAAGTTGCTGCGCCTCGGTGAACAGGCGCTTCCGTTCGGCACGGTCCATGGTCTCGGCCAGCTGCTGCATGAGCGCGTCGATGCGGCCCTCCCACTCTGAGGCCGGCGCAGGCTGACCGGGATTCCAGAAGTGCATGGGGCCATTGCTTAACCAGAACGCACGGCTCCCCGACGGATCCTTCGAGTTGGCCTGCGCGCCGTAGTAGATCGCTTCGTAGTCGCCACTCCCGTACCGCGCCTGTACGACCCGTTGATCCATCGGGACCACATTCACCTTGATTCCAACCTGACGCAACTGTTCGCGCACGAGCGTACTCGTGCGTTCACGCTCGGTGTGTCCACTCTGCGTCAGCAGCGAAAACTCGACGGGCCGATTGGACGAATCATCAAGCATGCCGTCGCGGTTGCGATCCTGCAGGCCGATGGACGTGAGGAGTGTGCGCGCGCGAGCGAGGTCAAATGGCGTGGCGCCAAGATCGGGCACGAACCAGTCTCCATGGCCCGGTGACACCGGACCATACACCACCGCAGCGGCGCCCAGGTGCACCGTGTCAACAATGGCCTGCCGGTTCACGGCGTGTGAGATCGCACGGCGAAACGCCTCCTGCGCCAGCCATGGTTTATCGGCGACAGCTTTCGAGCCGGGCGTGAGATTGAACCAGAGCGTGCTGACGTCTATGGCGGGGCCGATATCCAGGAGCCTGACGCGGCCGGCGGTCTCCGCATCACGCAACATGGCGAGATCCTCTGCGCGCGCACCGCCGTTGGTGAGATCAGAAGTGCCCGATTGCAGGCGCAGAAGTTCGGCATTTTGTTCGGGCACGATCTGCACCTCGAGTTCGTCGAGATACGGCAGCCTCTGCCCTTTTGCGTCCGTGCGCCAGAAGTGGGGATTCCTGACGAATCGCAGGTGCTGGGCCGGTACGTACTCCTGGAGCATGAACGGGCCCAGACCGGCCATGTCCGAGAGATTCGCGCTGGCGCTCCATGCGTCGCGGAACGTGCCGGCATCAAGCGCCGCCTGCAGTTTGTGCCGTGGCAGGATGGGCACACTGTCGAGAATGGCCAGCCCTTGTCCAAATGGCGACGGGAACGTGAGCACGACGTGGTGATCGTCGATGGCCCGCAGTTGGAATGGCTGGCCCTTGGCGCGCATGTCCAGCGCCAGAGGGCTCTTCACGCGTTCGTCGTAGATCGCCTGGAACGTGAACAACACATCCGACGCGGTGAAGGCCGTGCCGTCGGAAAAACGTACGCCACTGCGAAGGGTGATCGTCCATGTCAGTCCGTCGGGCGTGCCGGTCCACTCCGTGGCCAAGCGCGGCACCAACGCTCCCGTGCTCGGGTCTACCCGGAGCAAGGTCGCCTGCGTCAGCAGCGCGGTCAACCGGGCCATCGGCCGTGCCTCCACGAGGCGGTTGAAGTGGGTGGGTTCAGTGCGGTAGCTCGCGACCAATTTGCCGCCGGTTTGCGGCGCCGTACCGACCTCGGATTGTGGGGTACCACACTGCCGGAAAAAAATGACCGCCGCAACAACCAGGTCTATCACCAGAGCCAGGCGGAGGATACGGGAGGGGGTCATAGCGCTCCTAAAATCGGGTCCAAAAGTGTCATTCGGCCACCGCCGATGGCGCGTATTATGAGGCAATTACGCGACTTGGCAGTCGGCCTCCCGAGAAGACCTTACACTCACAACTTACACAATTTTGCGGTTTTGCTGACGATTTTGTAATGCGTTGTGTTCGCGTACCAATAAGGAGTGTACGGGGATCGCGTTTTTTCTGGCGTTTTTTTAGCCCCATCTAGTTATCTCTATACCGCGTCGGTGGTACGGTACGTGCGTACGAGCGGGCTTCAGTCGGCAAGCCCACGGTGGTGCTTCGCCCGTTTTTGAATGAATGCTTCTATGAGCGCACACAACGTCACCCCCAATCGCCTGTCACACGTCTGGGTCGCCCTCGTGGGCTTCGCTTTCGTCGTCGGACTCGCCCTTCCGTCCCTGACGCTGGCTGCAGGCGGCGACCAGCGAGCCCGGATGTCGGGCGAGTTGTCGCGGAAGCTGGCGAAGCCCGACGACGGCAGCCAGGTTCGGGTCATCGTGACAGCGCCCCAGGACGAAGTGGACCGCCTGGAGCTGAAACACAAAATGCGGGTCGAGCGGATGGCGTCGGGTGCGGTGTTCTACGGGACGTCGACCGAGGTCAACTCGCTGGCGGCTGACCCGGGCCTGAAGTTCATCGAAGAAGACCGGCCGATTTACAGCACCATGGCCATCACGCCGCAGGCCACAGGCGCCGACCAGGTGTGGCGCGGCGAATCGAGTTCGGCGTTTGGC
This sequence comes from Vicinamibacterales bacterium, assembly GCA_046594875.1. Taxonomy (GTDB): domain Bacteria; phylum Acidobacteriota; class Vicinamibacteria; order Vicinamibacterales; family SCN-69-37; genus SYFT01. The sequence goes on along the minus strand of JBKJQX010000253.1, from coordinate 1,665 downwards.
GGCATCACCGGCCGACGAGTGGGCGTGGCGGTGCTGGACTCCGGCGTGTCGTCGCATGGGGACCTGACCAATCGCCTGCAGGTGTCGTATGACTTCACGGACCCGCGGGGCGGCGTGCGCGAAGGCGGTCGCGACGGTTACGGCCACGGCACTCACGTGGCGGGCACGATTGCGGGCAGCGGCGCCGGCAGCCGCAGTGCAGAGGGCACGCCGTACATCGGCATGGCGCCGGGCGTGTCGCTCATCAGCATGAAAGTGCTGAGCGACGATGGTTCGGGGTATGTGTCGGACGTGATCGAGGCGATCGACTACTGCATCAAATACCGCGATCGCCTCGGCATCAAAGTCATCAACCTCTCGCTGGGCCACCCGGCGTCGGAAGCGTATCGCGATGATCCACTGGCGTTGGCGGTGGAGCGCGCGGTGGCCGCGGGCATTGTGGTGGTGTCGTCTGCCGGCAACATGGGCAAGAACGCGGCGGGTGTGCCGATTGTGGGCGCCATTGTGTCGCCCGGCTTTACGCCTGGTGCGCTCACAGTAGGCGCGTTGAACACCAACGGCACGGTGTTCCGGAGCGACGACAAGGTGGCGACGTACAGCTCGCGTGGTCCGGTGGTGGACCCGGGCACGCCCGCGCCTGCCACGCCCCAGGATTTGCCGAAGAACACGCTGCTGAAGCCGGACGTGGTGGCGCCTGGCAATGCGATTGTGTCGACGATTCCGAGGCGGAGCCTGTTGTGGGAGACGCTGCCGGATCGCCGTGTGACCGGCGCGAGTGGCGGGTCGTACCTGGTGCTGTCGGGGTCGAGCATGGCGGCGGCGGTGGTGAGCGGCGCGGCGGCGCTGTTGCTGCAGGCGAATCCGGATTTGACTCCGCGTCAGGTGAAGACGGCGCTGCAGCTCACGGCGCAGTTCATCCCGGACACGGGGGTCATCGCGCAGGGCGCGGGGTCGATCAACGTCGCCCTGGCCGTGAAGTTTGCAATGCGCGCAGACGGCGACACGGTGCAGACGTCGAACACGATCGGCGGCGAGCAATCCTTCGGCGCCGGAATCGCCTTCGGCCAGCAGTCGACGTGGGGGACAACGCTCGTCTGGGACAACACGCTGGTCTGGGACAACACGCTGGTCTGGGATAACACGCTGGTCTGGGACAACACCCTCGTCTGGGATAACACCTTGGTTTGGGATAACACCTTGGTCTGGGATAACCGAGTCTGGGGTGAGACGTTGGTTTGGGATAACACGCTGGTCTGGGACAACACCTTGGTCTGGGATAACACCTTGGTTTGGGACAACACCTTGGTCTGGGACAACGCAGTTCCAGCCGACGCCACAAGTGGAGGCCAGCGATGAACCGCACGATTATTGTTTGGGGTTAGTGACTCACTTTAAGGCCTTGATTCTAGGAAGCAGGACATCATGATTCGCACAATTATCGTTTGGGGTTAAGACGGTCGCTAACGCAAGAAACTCTGAAAGTAGGACGCCATGATTCGCACGATTATCGTTTGGGGCTGAGACGGTTCGTTAACGCTACTGATTGCTTGAAAGCAGAGACGCCATGATTTTCACAATTATCGTTTGGGGCTGAGTCGCTCTTTTTGACGTCCGCGTCTTTGCTTGTTCCTGTCAAGGAAGACTATGACTTGCACAATTGTTATT
>JBKJQX010000227.1:0-22447 GCA_046594875.1 Vicinamibacterales bacterium | reverse complement strand
CACCATCGTCGCCATCCCGCGCAGCGAGGCGAGGAGGACGACGGGGCCGGAGCTGTATCCTCCCACGCCCACGACCACGTGTGGGCGGCGTCGCGAGAGCAGGCGCCAGGCGTCCAGGAGACCGGCCGGCAGGAGTACGGCGCCACGCAGGCGGTTCGCGATCGACTTGCCCTTCAATCCGCGACTGCGAATCAGATCCAGTTCGAACCCCGCCTCGGGCACTACACGCGCTTCAAGCCCGCGCGATGTCCCGGCAAACGACACCTGCGCGTCAGGCACTCGCGCCACGAGCGCACGCGCGACGGCGAGGCCCGGATAGAGGTGTCCTCCGGTGCCGCCACCCGCAATGACGATCGTCAGGGGCCCCAGGGTCACGCGTCTGCCCCCACCGGCTGGTCCAGCCTCGCCGTGTGCGCGGCACGCGTCACGCGCCCGCCCGGATCGACGGCGGTGGCATGCTGGGTGATGTTGAGCAGAATGCCCATGGCGATCAGGTTCGCGATCATCGAGGAACCGCCGTTGCTGACAAACGGCAGCGGGATGCCCTTGGTCGGCACCAGGCCCAGCACCACGCTGATGTTGACGAACGCCTGGACGGCGATCATCGCGGTCAGTCCGGTGGCCAGCAGCGCGCCGAGTCGATCGGGCGCAAACATCGCCGCCCGAATGCCCCGCACGGCAATCACGCAGAAGCACACGAGGACGGCTGTCGTGCCGATGAGGCCCAGTTCTTCGCCGATGATGGCGTAGATGAAGTCGGTGTGCGCTTCGGGAATGTAGAACAGCTTCTGGACGCCGTCCATGAAGCCACGCCCGAACGGTCCTCCCGACCCGATCGCGATGATCGATTGCAGCAACTGAAAGCTGTCGCCGGTGGGGTCACTCTCCGGATCGAGAAACGACATCAGTCGCCTGACGCGGTATTGCTCCATCACCACCACAGCGCCCGCCACGGGTAACAACACACCCACGACCACGGCCATGTGCCTGAACGACAGCCCGGCGGCAAAGATCATCACGAGCACCACTCCTGACAGCGCCGCCGACGTGCCGAAGTCAGGCTGCAGGACGATGAGGCCGGTCAGGGCGCCGGTGACAATGCCGATCGGGAGCAGGGCGTATATCGGCTCATTGATCCGATGCATCCTGCGCTCGAGCAGCGCAGCCGTGAAGAAGATCGCGGCAAGCTTCGCAAACTCCGACGGCTGCAGCGTGAAGCCGGGAAAGGAAATCCACCGGCGCGCGTTGTTGATCTTGTCGAAGCCGAACACGGCAAACAGCAGCACGATCACGACCGCCAGGGCAGACCAGATGACCGCAGGCCGTCGATACACGTGATAGTCCACCCGCATCGCCACGGCGAGAAGCAGCAGGCCCAGACCGATGTATGCCGCCTGCTTGATCAGAAACTTGTTCTGCGAGTCGAACTTGTCCTGGGCGTACACCGCCGAGGCGGAGTACACCATCACCAGGCTGACACCCAGCAACAGCACGGTGGCCCACAGGAGCCACTTGTCCGACTTCAGCGTTCTTGCCACAACAGTCCTTTCCCGCCCTGCGGCGCGGTCCGCCCTGCGGCGCCCGCCCACCTCTTTGCGCCGGCCCTAAAGCCCGGCGCGTATCGTGCCGACACTGGACACAGCGCTGAACGATCGACAGTCATCAGTCGAGCCTCGGGTAACGACACCAGCCTCACAAGCCGGAAATGGCCTGTGTTCCCAGCGGCCAGTTCTTCACCGCGGTGCCAAAACTGATGACTGTCCATCGTTCATGCGCTGCACTTCCTCCACAAACGCGCGTCCGCGCGCGCTGTAATCCACGAACATGTCAAAACTCGAACACGCGGGCGCCAGCAGCACGGTGCCGCCCTCGGGCGCCATCGTGCGCGCCTGTCGCACCGCGTCGCCCATTGAGGCCGCGTCCTGCACAGGTACGACGCCGACCAGGGCCGCGCGTACCAGCGGCTGCGCTTCGCCGATCGCCACCACGCCGGCGCACTTGTGCGCCACCACGTCGCGCAAGTCCTCGAAGCGGCCACCCTTGTGACGTCCGCCGAGAATCACCACCACCCCAGGCTCGCAACTGTCGATCGACTGCCGGGCCGACACGATGTTGGTGGCCTTCGAATCGTTGATGAACGTGATGCCGCCGATGACGGCCACACGTTCCAGCGCATGCGCGAGCCCGTGGAAGCCCTCCACGGCGCGATGCATGGCGTCGGGCGGCACCCCCGCCAGGCACGCCACCGCGGCCGCGGCCAACACGTCGCTCAACAAGTGCCGCCCCGGCAACTTGACCGCGCCAAGCGGCAGAAGGGGCGCGCTGATGCCGCCGGACCGTCTGACGATCACGCCCTGCTCCACCGTCACACCGTCGGCCAGGGTGCCGTCGAGGGAATAATCGAAGCGCCGCGCCCGGGCGCCGCGGGCCAGCGCCACCGCCGCCGGGTCGTCGGCATTGACCACCGCCCAGTCCGCCCCGGTCTGATTCATGAAGATGCGGGCCTTGGCAGCCGCGTACGCTTCGAAGGTGCCATGGCGATCGATGTGATCAGGCGAGAGGTTGAGCAACACGGCGATCCAGGGGTGGAACGTCTCGATCGCGCTCAACTGGAAGCTGCTGACTTCCACCACATGATGGGTCGCCGGTGTGGACGCGGCCACTTGCGCGCCCAGCGCGTCACCGATGTTGCCGCCGGCCGGCGCGTCCAGGCCGCCTTCGGTCAACATGCGCGATGTCAGGGTGGTGGTGGTGGACTTGCCCTTGGTGCCGGTGATCGCAATCACCGGGCCCAGAAGCCATCGCGACGCCAGCTCGAGTTCCCCGATGATCGGCACACCGGCCTGTCTGGCCTGCTCAAACGCGGGCTGCTCGAGCGGCACGCCGGGACTCACCACCAGGAGCTGCGCCTGCAGGAATTGATTGCGGGTGTGCGGCCCAAGATCCAGGCGCACGCCACGCGCACGCAGATCCTCTGCACGCGACTCGTCGGCCAGCCGCGGCGCGGAGTCTGCCAGGGTCACACGCGCGCCTCGAGACTGCAGCAGGTCCACGGCGGCCAGCCCGCTGCGCGCGGCCCCCACCACCGTCACATCGAGGTCCTTGACGCTGAAGGTCATGGGCATCATCTCAGTTTCAGCGTGGTGAGACTGAGCAGGGCGAAGACGATCGCGAGAATCAGGAATCGCGTGATCACCTTCGGCTCCGCCCAGCCGATGAGTTCGAAGTGATGATGCAGGGGCGCCATCTTGAAGATGCGTTTGCCGCGCAGCTTGTACGACCCCACCTGCAGAATGACCGACAGTCCTTCGAGCACGAAGACGCCGCCCACGATCGGCAGCAACAGTTCCTGTTTGATGAGCAACGCCACCGTACCCAGCGCGCCGCCCAGGGCCAGCGACCCGACATCGCCCATGAAAATGTCGGCCGGATGTGAGTTCCACCAGAGGAACCCAAGGCTGGCGCCGATCAGCGTGCCGCAAAAAATTGTCAGCTCCGCGGCCGGGGCCGACGGCGCAATGAGCAGATAGTCGGCGATGGCGCGATGCCCGGTCACGTAGGTCAGCGCGGTGAACGTGGCGGCCGACACGGCAAATGTCGAGATCGCCAGGCCGTCAAGCCCGTCGGTCAGGTTCACGGTGTTCGACGAACTGACGAGCACCAGCATTGCAAACGGCACATACCACCAGCCGAAGTCCGGCACCCACTCCTTGAAGAACGGAATCATCAGACGCGTGTGGTACTGCGCGGGATTCACATCAGACAGCACAATCAGCGACACGCCTACGGCCAGTCCCACCATGACCTGCGCGAGCAGCTTGTAGCGCGCGAACAATCCGTGGTGGCTGCGCCGCGCCACTTTCAGGTAGTCATCAACGAATCCGATGGCGCCGAAGGCCGCGGTCGCCAGTACCGCGATCCACACGTACGCGTTGGTCAGGTCCGCCCAGAGCAGCGTGGGTACGAACACGGCCGTGAGAATCAGCAGGCCCCCCATCGTGGGGGTGCCCGACTTGGCCTGATGGCTGGCCGGACCATCCTGCCGGACCACCTGCCCCACCTGGAATGCGCGGAGCCGCCGAATCATCCACGGCCCCAGGAGCAGGCCGATCGCAAACGCCGTCAGGCTCGCGGCCGCCGTGCGGAACGTGATGTAGCGCGCGATGTTGAGGCCAAGCCATTCATAGAGGAGGTGGTACAGCATCAGGCCACCTCTGCCAGTCGGTTCGAGACAAGTTCGGTGTGCGTCCCGCGCGATCCCTTGACGAGCACCAGGTCGCCGTCGCGCACGATCTCGGCGACAGCGCCGGCCGCAGTCGCGCTGTCGGCGAACCGGAACAACTGCGAGGCGGTCATGCCGGCCTCACGCGCGCCGTCGATCAGGCCATCGGCGGCCGGGCCGCCGATGGCGACGAGCACATCAATCCCCGCAGCACCCGCCGCGCGGCCGCACGCCGTGTGTAGCGCCAAGGCTCCATCGCCCAGTTCCCGCATCTCGCCAATCACGGCGACGCGCCGCCCGGCGGTGGCGGTGGCCGCAAGCGTCGCCAGCATGGCGGTGACCGCTGCGGGGCTCGCGTTATAGGAGTCGTCCACCAGGCGCACTCCGGAGGCGAGGTGGCGCATCGCCCCGCGCTGGCGCAACGGCTTGAGGCCCGCGGCGGCGTGCGCCACGTCGGCCGTGGGCACGCCCAACTCCAATGCGACGGTGGCGGCCGCCAGCACATTCAGCACGTTCGCGCGCCCAGCCAGCGCCAGGTCCAGTGAAAGCGGTCCCCATGGCGTGGTGACGGCGCTCCGCGTCCCGTCAAAGCCGCGGTCCTCGAACTGCGCTGCACGGACGTCGGCGTCGGCCTGAAACCCGAAGGTTCTCACCGTAGCCGGGCATCGCGACACATGCTGCATCACCCGCGCGTCGTCGGCATTCGCGACCACGAGGGTGCCCGTGCCTGCGCCCTCCAGGAGTTCGGCCTTGGCGGCGGCGATGGCATCGGCCGAGCCGAAGTGCCCGATGTGCGCATCACCGACGTTGGTCCACACTCGAATGTCTGGCTCGGCCAGCGCCACGAGCGTCCGGATTTCGCCGGGGTGATTCATCCCCAGTTCCACGACGCCGACGTCAGCGCCGTGCCGCAGTTCCAGCAACGACAGCGGCAAACCGATGTGGTTGTTGAGATTGCCCACGCTGCTGAATACGCGGTACCGCGGCGCCAGGCATGCGGCGGTGGCCTCCTTCGTGGTGGTCTTTCCCGCGCTTCCTGTGATGGCCACCACGCGTGCGTGTGATCGCCGGCGCACCTCGTGCCCAAGCCGCTGTAACGCCGCCAACGGATCGGGGACGAGGATGACGGCCGCGTGGGTGACGATGACGGGCGGCACCGCCACCAGCACTCCGGCCACACCTTTCGCGATGGCATCGGGCAAAAACGTGTGACCGTCGAACGTCGGTCCGCTCAGCGCAATGAAGAGCGTGCCTGCACCGCGTGAGGACGCGGGCACCGGCATCAGCGTCCGGCTATCGGTGGAAATCGCATCGAAGACGCGGCCGGGATCACCGGCGATCAGCTGCCCTCCGGTGGCCTCAGCCACCAGACCGGCTGTCAACAGGAACGCGCTCACGACGTCACTCACACGCCTGACGCCACTCGGCGCTGGGAAAGGGCCACTCGCGCGACCTCGACATCGTCAAACGGCAACGTCCGGTCGCCAACCACCTGATATTTTTCGTGTCCCTTGCCCGCGATCAGCACGACGTCGCCCGCGCGTGAGGCCCGGATGGCCTGCTCGATGGCGATGCGGCGGTCCTGATGCACCAGCAGGTGGGTGCCGGCGCGCTTGGGCGCGCCCGTATCGCTCGGCTGCACGATGCCGCGCTTGATTTCGTCGATGATGCGCTCCGGATCTTCGGAACGCGGGTTGTCGGAGGTCAGCACCACGACGTCGCTGAGACGCGCGGCCACGGCGCCCATCAACGGACGCTTTGAGCGGTCGCGGTCGCCGCCGCAGCCAAAGACGGTGATGAGCCGGCCGTGCGTCAGGGGCCGCGCGGTCTCGAGCAGGTTCTTCAGCGCGTCATCGGTATGGGCGTAGTCCACAACGACGCGCACATCATCATCGGCGCCCGACACCACCTGAAAGCGGCCGGGCACGCCCTCGAGCTGCGCGAGGCCTTCTTCGATAGCGCGGGCAGGGATATCGAGCGCGAGCGCGCACGCGACGACGCCGAGAATGTTTGAGACGTTAGGCCAGCCCACCAGCCGCGAGCGCACCGAGAGACGTCCGCTCGCAGTTACCACATCAAACACGAGGCCGTCGAGCGTGGATTGCACGGACTCCGGACGTACGTCGGCCGCGCGGTTGATGCCAAACGTAATGGCGCGCGGCACCGACGCGGCCAGTTCGGCGCCGCGCGGATCGTCGAGATTGATGGCCGCAGGCGCACCGGCCGGCAACAGGTCGAACAACCGGCGCTTGGCTTCGAAGTACTGCGCCATGTCGCCGTGGAAGTCGAGATGGTCGCGCGTGAGATTCGTGAAGATGGCTGCCGCAAAACGTAGTGACGCCACGCGATGCAGCACGAGCGCGTGTGATGACACTTCCATCGCGCAGGCACGGCAGCCGCGCGTCACCATCTCGCGCAGCAGGCGCTGCACTTCGTTCGATTCTGGCGTGGTGTGCGCGGCGTCCGTCTCATCCCCGGGCACGGGCCCGGTGCGCACGCTCACCGTGCCGAGGCGCCCGCACGGCAACCCGGCCGCATCCATGACGGCGGCCAGCAGGTAGGTGGTCGTCGTTTTGCCGTTGGTCCCGGTGACACCGATCACCGTGAGGTGCTCACTGGGATGGTCGTAGAGGATGGCGGACAGTTCGGCCAGCGCGAGCCGCGCATCGGCGGTGCACAACCACGGCACCTTTACGCCCGCAGGCGCCGGTGATTCGGCGACAACCGCCACCGCGCCCTGCGCGATAGCCTGCGCGGCAAATTGGGCGCCGTCCGACCGGCGGCCAGGCACGGCCACAAACACGGTGCCCGGCACGACCGCGCGTGAATCATGCGCAATCGACGTGATCTCGGTGCCCTGGAGCCCCGCCTGCGCGAGGAGCGACGACGCGTCCGCGGAAAGCAGACGCGAGGCCGCCACCAGGGCGCCGGCGGTCATTGGCCTCCTCCGCCGGCAGGCGCCGCGACGACGGGCCTGGTGAGGCCTAGCTGCAGGACGGCGGTATCACCGGCTTCCACTGGCATCCCGGCCTCGGGGTATTGCGACACGACGATGCCATCGCCGGCGATGCGCACCGACAGCCCGACGCGCGTCAGGACGCGGGTCGCGTCCCGGGCGCCCAGATTGAGCAGCGAGGGCATGACCACCTGGCCGCCTTCGGTGTAGGCCACGTGCTCGACCGTCGTGCCCGTGCTGGCGGGCCGCGCCAAGAGCGTGGCGTCGGCGGAAATGATCACCGGCGCCACGGGGTTGATCGTGGCCGGCACACCGAGATGGCGCAGCGATGCGGCGGCAATTTTCTGGAACACCGGCGCGGCCACTGCACCGCCGTAGTACGCACCATTGCGCGGCTGGTCGATCAGGACGATGATGGCCAGCGATGGCCGGCGCGACGGGACGAAGCCGACAAACGACCCATAGTGCGCGGAACTGGAGTAACGCTTGTCGATGATCTTCTGCGCGGTGCCGGTCTTGCCCGCCACCTGATACCCCGGAACCTTCGCGGCGGTGCCGGTGCCATGGTCGACGACCGCCTCCATGACGGTGGTGAGCGTGGCGGCAGTCGCCGGCAGAATCGCCATGCGCACAGGCACGGGCGCGATGGCCTCGCGCTTGCCGTCGCGGATGACGGCCCGGACCATGTGTGGCTGAAACAACGTGCCGCCGTTGGCCACGGAGGCCACCGCGTTGACCATCTGCAGAGGCGTGACGCTCACCTGATATCCCATGGAGACCGACGCCAGGGCTCCCGCGTCCAACTTCTCTGGCGGCCACACCTTGCCAGGGGTCGCCCCGCGGAAGTCCTTCGACAACACTTCGCCGAACCCGAAGCGCCGCACGTAACGGTTGAGGCGTTCGGCGCCCACCATCCAGCCGGCCTTGATCGCGCCGACGTTGCTCGACTTGACGATCACGTCTTCGAACGTAAGGACGCCGTACCGGTGTTCGTCGGGCACCCGGCGCCCCTTGCTCACCAGAATGCTGCCGGCCGACACATCGATGAGGTCCGTGGTGGACAGGATGCCTTCTTCAATTGCGGCGGCGGCCGTCACGATCTTGAATGTGGAGCCGGGCTCATAGATGTCTTCCACCGCGCGGTTGCGGCGTTGCTCACCGGTCACCGAGCCCGGATTGTTGGCATTAAAGGTCGGGTAGGTGGCCAAGGCGAGGATCTCGCCCGTCGCCGGATCCATGACGATCGCCGTGCCGGACACGGCGTTCTGGGCCAGCACTCCGGCTTTGATTTCACGTTCGGCGATGTGCTGGATGGTTTGATCGAGCGTCAGCTCGATGGCGGCGCCTGCCGTGGGCGCGAGTTGCACCTGCCGGTCCACCGAGCGCTGGTGCGCGTCGTTGACGCGCAACACCCGACCGGCCTTACCGCGAATCTGGCTGTCGAAGGCCAGCTCGACGCCGGCCAGGCCGACGTTGTCGAGGTTGACAAACCCCAGCACGTTCGACGCCAGTTCCTTCTTGGGATAGTACCGTTTGGTTTCGCTTTCAAGACGCACGCCGGCCAGTTCGAGCGCCATCACCCGTTGCGCCACCTTCGGCGACACCCCGCGCCGGATGTTGTGAAACGGTTTCGACCGGCTCAGTTGGGCGGTCAGGTCCGCGACGTCTTTGGCCGAACAGTCGCCGAAGACACCGCACAGCGCCTTGGCGGTGGCGGCCTTGTCCTTGACCGTGCGGGGATTCGCCACCACGCTGTCCGCATCCACCGAATACGCCAGGACCTCGCCGTTGCGGTCAAGAATCTCTGCACGCTTGGGCGCCAGGATCTCGACGTCCTGGTGCTGTCTGTTGGCTTTGGTGAGGTACGCCTCATGACGGGCGATCTGGAGGTAGGACAGACGCGCCTCGATGCCCGCCGTCCACACCGCGAGCACCGCGCCCACGATCAGGAGGCGACGCCGGTAGGCCCTGCGCCACGTGGCTTCAAACGCATCGTCTGGGCGGTCGTTGACGAGCAGCGGGTCCAGCGCCTCGCGTGACAGGGCCGGCCGGCGCTGTTGATCCTGTTCCTGCTGCATAACGCTCCTCCCCTTGCCGCCGACAAACGAATGCGTTACCGCGCGCTGGCCACGATGGCCCGTGGGGCCGTCGAGGCATTGACCCGCTCGATCACCACGGCGCGGTCAACCGCCGGGTACACCATGCCGAGTTCGTCCATCGCGCGCCGTTCCACCAGCGCGGGCGCGCGAAGTGCGTCCAACTCCAGTCGGAGCCGGCGATTGAGACGCTCCTGCACCGCCCGCTCTCCGAGCAGGATCTGGGTCTTGTAGCCGTGGTCAATCAGCAGGTACTGCTGCGAGGCCCAGAACAGCACCATGCCGACCACGGCCGCAGCCAGGAACACCCCGCGTGCGAACTCGCGCCGCTGCTCGGGGTCCACACTGCGCACCACCGGGTTGTTCCGGACGTCTTTTTTGATGGCGTATTCAACGTCGATGCTCATGCGACCCTCTCCACCACCCGCATCCGGGCGCTGCGCGCCCGGGGATTACGTTCCGCTTCCTCGTCCGACGGCATCACCGGCCGGCGCGTCACCACGCGCACCGCGCCGTCGCCCTCCGCCCCCAGGCGACGGAACGTGTGTTTCACCACGCGGTCTTCCAGCGAGTGAAACGCAATCACCACCACCCGGCCGCCCCGCGCCACCAACTGCGCCGCCGACTCCAGAAACGCCTCAAGGCCCTCGAGCTCGCGGTTGGTCCAGATGCGCAGCGCCTGGAATGTCCGCGTGGCCGGGTCCAGCCGCTGCCACGTGCCGCCACCCGCCGCCCGCCGCACCACCGACGCCAGCGCCGCCGTTCCCGTCAACACTCCGGCATCGCGGGCCGCCACAATCGCCCGTGCCACTCGGCGAGACTTGCGCTCCTCGCCAAACTCGAAAATCACGTTCGCCAGCGTGGTTTCATCCACGGCAGCGAGCAACTCGGCCAGCGTCGGCCCCTCCGACCGGTTCATCCGCATGTCCAGCGGCCCGTCCTGCCGAAAACTGAACCCGCGCCCCGGCTCGTCGAGCTGCATCGACGACACCCCCAGATCCACCAGCACGCCGTCCACCCCGCTTCGGCCGGCCTCACGCGCCACCCGCGGCAGATCGCGATAGTCGGCATGCACGAACACCACGCGATCCCCGTACTTCGCCAGCCGCTCCCGCGCCATCGCCAGCGCATCGCGATCGCGATCGATCCCGATCACCCGGCCCGCGCCCGCGTCGAGCAACGCTGCCGTGTGCCCCCCGAGCCCCAACGTGCAATCGACGTAACACCCGGCAGGCGCCGGCGACAGATACGTCACCGCCTCGGCCACCAGGACCGGCTCGTGCGCGATCGTCAGATGCCGAACTCCGCCAGCGCCGAAGCGTCGGCATCGGTGAACGGGTCACGCTCGAACTTCGCAAGCAGGCGCTCGTGGTTCCACACCTCGAGGTAGTCCACCTGCCCCAGCACATCCACATCGCCCGACATCCCCGCGCTGTCGCGCAAGCGGGGCTGCAGGGACACGCGGCCCTGGTTGTCAAACTCGCTGAGCTGGCCGAAATAATTGACGCGGTCGAGAAACTTGAGGCGCGCCGGATGCGTACTTGGCATACGACGGAGGCGCTCTTCAACGCCAAGCCAGACCGGCATGGGGTAGATCCGCACCGACTCGCCCGTCACACTCGTGAGGTAGAGGCCGGCGCCGTGCTGATCCTCCACGAGTGCCCGGAAGGCATTCGGAATTTTCAGCCGCCCCTTGTCGTCAATCTTGGCGGAATAGTTTCCCCGAAGCACGTTTACTCCACTTTGCTCCAAATAGGTCCACCGCGATAGTAGGAGCGTGGAGGGGCACTGTCAATCGCAAAGTGTGGCAGGAATTAGGCTTACGTCTAATTTTCGCTCCGTGTTACCATCGGCCGTTCGCATGCCTGACGCCCCCTCCACACCACCCATCCGGCCAACTGCCCTCCGGGCCACAAGATGAAGACGGTGCTGGTCTGCGAAGCGCAGGTTCCGTTTGTTCACGGGGGCGCCGAGTATCACGTCCGCGAACTGGTCGCGCAACTACGCGCGCACGGCCACATGGCCGAACTGGTCAGCGTGCCCTTCAAGTGGTATCCGAAGGAAGAGATCCTCGCCCACGCCGCCGCCTGGCGACTGCTCGATCTGTCAGAAAGCAACGGCCGCCCCATCGACGTGGTGATTGCGACGAAGTTCCCGACGTACTTTGTGCGGCACCCGCACAAGGTGGCGTGGTTGATTCACCAGCACCGCGCCGCCTACGAACTGGCCGGCACGATCTTCAGTGATTTCGCTCACACCGAGAGTGACGTCGCGCTGCGCGCGCGCATTGTCGCGCTCGATACCGAGATGCTCGGCGAATGTCGGCGCCTCTACGCCAACGCGCAGAACACCGCCGACCGTGCTGCGCGCTTCAACGGCGTCCCCGCCGAGGGCCTGTACCACCCGCCGCGCCTGGCCGGTCGCCTCGCGCCGGGGCCCTATGGCGACTATGTTCTCTCGGTGGGCCGGCTCGAGTCCGTCAAGCGCGTGGACCTGGCGATTCGCGCGCTGGCCACCGTGCCCGGCCGGCTTCGCCTCAAGGTGGCCGGCACCGGCACACAGGCCCACACGTTTCAGGCGCTTGCCGAATCGCTTGGCGTCGCCGACCGAGTGGACTTTCTCGGCAGCGTGGACGACGATGCGTTGTTGGCGCTGTATTCGGGGGCACTGGCCGTGGTCTTTCCACCGTTCGATGAGGACTTCGGGTACGTCACACTTGAGGCGTTCCTCTCGCGTAAGGCCGTCATCACCACGGTGGACGCGGGTGGACCGAACGAATTCGTGGTGGACCAGGTGAACGGCTTTTCGTGTGCTCCGGATCCGGCGGCCCTTGGCCACGCGATGGCGACGCTCGACCGCGATCGGCGCCTGGCCGCGTCGTATGGCGACGCGGGGTACGCGCGGGCCAGTGAGATTACGTGGACGGGTGTGATCGAGCGCCTGGTGGGCGCCTGAGGCGACGTGACCAAACTCATCATCCAGATTCCCTGCCTCAACGAGGCCACCACACTGCCGGCCGCGCTCGCCGACCTGCCCCGCTCGGTTCCAGGCATCGACACGATCGAGTGGCTGGTGATTGACGACGGGTCACGTGACGAGACCTCGGCGGTGGCGCGCGCGCACGGCGTGCATCACGTGGTGCGGTTCCGCCGGCACAAGGGACTGGCCGCGGCGTTCACGGCGGGCATCGACGCCTGCCTCAAGGCCGGCGCCGACTACATCGTCAACACCGACGCCGACAATCAGTACGCCGCGCAGGACATCGCGCGGCTGGTGGCGCCGCTCATCGCGGGCGAAGCCGACATTGTCATCGGCGATCGCAACATTCGCATCCTGGCGAGCATGTCGTGGCAGAAGAAGTTGCTGCAGCGGCTGGGCAGTTGGGTGGTGCGCAGAGTGTCGAATACACAGGTGCCCGACACCACCAGCGGCTTTCGCGCCTACACACGGGACGCCGCGCTTCGCATGACGGTGGTCTCGGAATTTTCGTACACGCTTGAATCCATCATCCAGGCCGGCAAGAAGCGGATGGCCGTGGCGCACGTGGAGATTGGCACCAATCCCAACACGCGCCCCTCGAGACTCTTCAGCAGCGTCTACGGCTACATCAAGCAGTCGGCGGCCACCATCGTCCGTACCTACACGATGTATGAGCCGCTGAAGGTCTTCAGCTACATCGGCGGCACCATCTTCGCGGTGGGTGTGGCCATCTCGCTGCGGTATCTCTACTTCCTGCTCAAGGGGGATACGTTCGGCGATCGCCACCTGCAGTCGCTGATTCTCTCGGCCGTGCTGATGATTGTCGGCTTCCAGGTGATCCTGATCGGCCTTGTCGCCGACGCGATCTCTGGTACGCGCAAGCTGCTTGAAGATCTGTTGTATCGCGTGCGGAGTCTGGAACTTCGAGACGGCAAGCCGCCCAAGGACGAAGGCTGATGGCGGCACCCGCACAGGTCTCGGTCGTCATCCCGGCGTATAACGAGGCCGACTCGATTGCTGCGGTCGTGCAGGAACTGCGTGCCGAAGCCAACTGGCACGAGATCCTGGTGATTGACGATGCGTCCACCGACGAGACGGCGGCGCTGGCGGAACAGGCCGGCGCCCGGGTGGTGCGGCAGCCCTACAACAAAGGCAACGGCGCGGCGGTGAAGGCCGGCATCCGGGCGGCGACCGGTGAGTACATGCTCATCATCGACGGTGACGGGCAGCACAAACCATCGGACGCCGTACGGTTGGTGACGCAACTCGGCCGCCATGAACTGGTGGTGGGCGCACGGTCGTCGGCGACGCAAGCCGGCCCGGTGCGGCGCATGGGCAACGCGCTCTTGAACTGGCTCGCGGGGTATCTGGCCGAGCGCAAGATCCCGGACCTCACCTCGGGATTCCGGGCCGCCCGGCTCGAACAACTGCGCGAGTTCTTGTTCCTGCTGCCCAACGGATTCTCGACACCGACGACCACGACGCTCGCGTTCATCAAGGCGGGATACAGCGTGCACTTCGAACCGGTCTCGGCACGCCAACGCACGGGCCACTCGAAGATCCGGCTGTCGAGCGACGGTGTGAAGTTCCTCGTGATCATCCTGCGTGTGATCACGATCTACAGCCCCATGCGCATCTTCCTGCCGGTGGCGGGCCTGACGTTTGGGCTCGGTGCGGCGTACGCCGCGTGGGCGATCGCGACCGAGCCCCGCCAGATCACCAATTGGTCCGTGCTGCTCATCCTGTTCGGCGTGGTTGTGTTTCTTGTCGGCCTCGTGTCTGAACAGATTTCGGCCCAGCGTTTCGATGGGCGCAAGTAGGAGCGCGGCGCACGGGAGCGCCGGACGCGAAGTGGTGGTCATGGTCACCACGTCGTACCCGCGATTCCCGGGAGACGGCATCGGCAGTTTCATCGAACCCATTGCCAAAGGCGTGGCCGCGCTCGGTCATGAGGTGCACCTCGTGGCGCCCTGGCATCCTGCAGTGACGCGCGGGCGTGAAGAAGACGGCGTCTTCTTCCATTTCTTCCGCTATGCGCCGGTGCCTTCACTCAATGTGTTTGGCTACGCCTCGGGCCTGCGCGCCGATACGGATGTGCGCCTGGCGGCCTGGGCGGTGGCGCCGATGGCGCTTGCGGCCGGCTGGTTCAAGGCGTGGCGGGTGGCCACCAAACGTCGCGCCACGATCATGCACGCGCACTGGGTGATTCCCGGCGGCGTGATGGCGGCCGCAGCGGCGCGCGCCTTGCCACTTGTGGTCAGCCTGCACGGGTCCGATGTCTTCGTCGCCGAGCGGCATGCGGTGATCGGTGCCGCGGCCCGTCGCGTCTTCAGGCGGGCAGGGGCCGTCACTGCGTGCAGCGACGACCTGCACCGGCGCGCCATCGCACTTGGCGCCGACCCGGCGCGGACCGAGACGGTGCCGTATGGCGTGGATACGGTGCGTTTCGCGCCTGACGCCGGCGTCCGCGCCGACGTACGACGGTCACTGGGCGTGGGCGTCGCGCCGCTTGTGCTGGCCGGCGGGCGGCTGGTGAGCAAGAAGGGCTTTGAGTACCTGATCGACGCGGTGCGCACGCTCGCAGGCAGCCACCCCGGCCTTCAGTTGCTCATCGCCGGCGAGGGTGACCTGGCAGAGTCACTTCGCGCCCGCGCCGCCGGACTGCCCGTCCAGTTCCTCGGCAACCAGACGCAGGACGCGGTCGCGCGTTTCGCTGCAGCCGCCGACGTCAT
Organism: Vicinamibacterales bacterium; assembly: GCA_046594875.1. GTDB lineage: Bacteria > Acidobacteriota > Vicinamibacteria > Vicinamibacterales > SCN-69-37 > SYFT01. The sequence goes on along the minus strand of JBKJQX010000227.1, from coordinate 7,462 downwards.
CGCCGTGCCGTCGGTGCGCGACGATGCCGGTAATGTGGACGGCTTGCCGAACTTCGCGCTCGAGGCTCTGGCGTCGGGCACACCGGTGGTGGCAACGGTCGCCGGTGGCCTGCCGCAGGCCATCACCGACGGCGCCAATGGGCTGCTGGTGCCCGAACGCGACCCGGCGGCACTTGCGGCCGCCATCGGGCGCCTGCTGGCGTCACCGGCGAGCGCGCGCGAGATGGGCGCGCGGGCCCGCGCCCGGGTCGCCCGCGACCATTCGTGGGCGCACACGGCCGAACGGATGGCCGCCGCCTATGCGCGGGCGCGGGGGCGTGTTAGCGTTTGAGTGGATCGATGGTCAGCGCCCCTTCACCCACAGCCCCCGGACTCAGCATTTTTTTTCCGGCGTATAACGACAGTGGGACCATCGCGAGTCTGGTGATCGCGGCCCGGTCCAGCGCGCAGAAACTGACGAACGACTTCGAGATCCTTGTGGTCAACGACGGCAGCGCCGATCACACCGCCGAGATCGCCGATGAATTGGCTCAGACCTACCCTGAAGTGCGGGTCATCCATCACCCGGCCAATCGGGGATACGGCGGCGCGCTGCGCACCGGGTTCTCCGAGTCACGCAAGGACCTGATCTTCTATACCGACGGCGACGCCCAGTACGACCCCACCGAAATGGAAGCGCTCTGGCCGAAGATGACCCCTGGCGTGGACGTGGTGAACGGCTACAAGATCAGCCGGTCCGATCCCATGCATCGCATCATCATCGGCCGCATCTACCACCACACGGTCAAGATCCTCTTCGGGCTCAAGGTGCGTGACGTGGATTGCGACTTCCGCCTGATTCGGCGCACGGTGTTCGAGCGCATTTCGCTTGAGCACAACAGCGGGGTCATTTGCCTTGAACTGATGAAGAAACTGACGGACGCCGGCTGCCGCATCGAGGAAGTGCCCGTGCACCACTATCACCGCACGCACGGCAAGTCGCAGTTCTTCAACTTCCCTCGGCTGTGGCATACCGCCCAGGACGTGTTCAAGCTCTGGGTGAAACTGGTCGTGGTCGGCACGCACCGAAAGCCAGGGGCCGCATGAGCGACTACGACGGCTTCTACCGCGACCGGCCGGTGCTCATCACCGGCGGATTGGGCTTCATCGGATCGAACCTCGCGCGCCACCTGGCCGACCTGGGCGCCGACGTCCTCCTGGTCGATTCGCTGATGCCCGACTACGGCGGCAACCTCTTCAACATCTCGGGCCTCGAAGGCCGCGTCCGGGTGAACGTCGCCGATGTGCGCCAGGCCAGCACAATGAACTACCTGGTGCGCGATCGCGAGGTCATCTTCAATCTCGCGGGTCAGGTCAGTCACATCGACAGCATGCGGGACCCGGAAACCGATCTCGACATCAACTGCCGCAGCCAGCTCATCCTGCTCGAAGCCTGCCGTCGGCACAACCCCGCCGCGAAGGTCGTTTACGCGAGCACGCGTCAGATCTACGGTCGGCCAGACCACTTGCCGGTGGACGAGTCCCATCTCGTACGGCCGACGGACATCAACGGCATCAACAAAGCCGCAGGCGAGCAGTACCACCTCGTCTACAACAACGTGTTCGGAGTCCGCGCGTGTTCGTTGCGCCTGACCAACGTCTATGGGCCGCGGCAGCTCATCAAACACAACCGGCAGGGCTTCATCGGCTGGTTCATCCGTCTGGCCCTCGACGCGGGCGAGATCCAGATCTTCGGGGACGGCTCCCAGATCCGCGACTTCGTTTACGTGGACGATGCGGCCCGCGCCTTCCTGCTCGCCGGCGCCACCGACGACGTGAACGGCCTGGCACTCAATGTCGGGGGCCACGAACACATCGCACACCGTGATCTGGTGGAAACGTTGATCGACATTTCCGGCACCGGAAGCGTGCGCTACGTGCCCTGGCCCGAAGAGAAGAAGAAGATCGATATCGGATCGTTCATCAGCGACTCGTCACGTTTCAGGGCCGCCACGGGATGGCAGTCCACCATCGACCTGCGCGAGGGCTTGTCGCGGACGCTGGCCTTTTATCGCGACCATCGCCAACACTATGTGGACGACTCGGAGACGCCCGTGTGACTACCCCTGCCGCCATTCCCTTCATGCACTTGACGCCGGGCGCCGACGCCGGCGCCGTTCGCGCGGCCATCGATCGCGTGATCGCACGCGGCTGGTTCATCCTCGGCCCTGAACTGACGGCCTTCGAAACAGAATTTGCGCAGGCCTCAGGCGCCGCGCATGCGGTGGGCGTGGGCACCGGCACCGACGCGATTGCACTCGCGTTGCGCGCGCTCGGCATCGGCCCCGGCGACGAAGTGATCACCGCGCCCCTGTCGGCCGCGTACTCGGCGTTGGCGATCATGATGGCCGGCGCCACGCCGGTGTTTGCCGATATCGACCTCGACCGGCTCACACTCGATCCGGGACAGGTGGACGCGGCGGTGACACCTCGCACGGCGGCGATCCTCCCGGTGCACCTGTACGGGCAGCCGGCCGACATGACGGCCATCCAGGCGATCGCGACGCGCCACAATCTGGTGATCGTTGAAGACGCCTGCCAGGCGCACCTCGCGACGTCTGAAGGACGGCCGGTGGGCACCATCGGCGCGGCCGGCGCGTTCAGTTTTTATCCCACGAAGAACCTGGGCGCACTCGGCGACGCCGGAGCCATCATCACGGGCGACGCCGCGCTGGCCGACAGGCTCAGGCGGCTGCGCAACGGCGGCCAGAAGGATCGGTATCACCACCTCGAGTTCGGCGTGAACACCCGCCTCGACGAGATGCAGGCGGCCATCCTGCGCGAACGCCTGGCCTTGCTGCCGGCGGGGACGGCCCGCCGCCGGGAAATTGCCGCGCGGTATCGCGCGGCCCTGGTTGGGGCGCCGGTGATTGTGCCGCCCGAGAAAGACGCGGGCCACGTCTACCATCTCTTCCCCGTGCGATCGGCTCACCGTGAACAGGCGCAGGCGCACCTGCGAAACAACGGGATTGAAACGCTCATTCATTATCCGGTGCCCATTCCGCGCCAGCCCGCCCTGGCCGGAATACCGGCGGCGGCGTGTCCAAACGCCGACCGGGTCTGCGACGAAGTGTTCTCGCTGCCCCTGCACCCTGCCCTCTCCAACGACGAGGTCGATCGCGTGGCCGATGCGGTGCACAGGTTCAGCGCCGCGGACGCCGGCGGCAGGTAACGCGTGATGATCGCGACGCTGGTCGCGCTGCTGCTGGTCGCCTACCTTCCAGGCGCAATCCTGTATCGCCTGCCGCTCTGGCATAGAGAACGCCGTTGCGCGTTGGACATCGAAGAGCGCGTGTTCTGGCACGTGAACCTCAGCATCGCCTGGTCGCTCACGGTCGTCCTCGCCCTCGCAGCCGCGGGACTGTATCGATTCGAGTGGCTGCTTGCCGTCAACGGGGCCGTCGTCACCGCGATGATCCTGATCGCGCGCGGACGCCTGGCGTACCGCAGCCAGGCCACCCGGCCCACATGGACCGTCGTGCTGCCGCTGTGTTTGATCGTGCTTGGCGTATGGCGATTCTGGCCCGCATCCGAATACATCATCGGCGGCAAGGACCCGGGCGTGTACGTGAACGAGGGCGTCCAGATCGCGCAGCGCGGCACGCTCGTGATCGCCGATCACGCCATCGCCGGCGTACCGGACTTTGCCCGAGACCTGTTTTTTCCTTCACAGAACCGCGTGGAGTATTACAGCCCCGGCTTCATGGGTTTCTTCATCCAGAACCCGGCCACGGGGAGTGTAGTGGGCCAGTTCCCGCACCTGTTTCCGGCGTCCATTGCGGTCGGGTATGGTTTCGGCGGGATCACCGGCGCACGGGAAACCGTCGGATGGTGGGGTCTCGTCGGACTCCTGGGCGTGTACTTCGTCGGCGCGCGGCTCTTCGGACGGTGGACGGGCTTCGCCGCTGCTGCGCTGCTCGGACTCCACGTCACCCAGGTCTGGTTCGCGCGGTATCCCAACAGCGACATCGTGCTTCAGGCCGGCCTCTTTGTATCCCTCCTGGCCTTCGCGCGAGCGCACCAGGACGATGATGCGTTTTTTGGACCGGTGGCGGCGTGGGTGATTGGCCTGCAGCTGTTTTCACGAATCGAAGCGGCCCTCCCTGTCGTGATCATGGGCGGCACCGTGATGCTCGTGTGGCTGGTCACCACAGGGGATCGATTCAAGGTGCGCTTCCTGTTGCCGATGGCGGTGGTGTCTACGCTGAGCTACTACTACTTGTCGGGCCTGATGCGCGGCTATTTCTGGCGCCCGAATGTCTACCTGACCAACCTGCCCCAGCTCAACGTGATCGGCGGCATCGTCGCTGGTCTGACATTGTTGGGTTTCCTGTGGTGGGCCCGCCGGCGTTATCCGGGTGCGGCGGCACGGTGGATTCCGATCGGCGTCGCAGGCGTCGTTGTGGCGCTCGCGACGTACGGGTACTTGTTCCGCGCGCAGGGGGGAAAACTGGCGCAACACGACGCCGACGCGGTGCGAACGTTTGTGGACATTTACCTGTGGTGGCCGATGTTGGTGGCCGCGATGGCGGGCCTGGCGCTCGTCGCGCGCAAGGGCTTTTGGCGCGACCCGGCATTTGTGCTGTCGTTCGCCGCCTTTGCGACGTTCCTGCTCTACAAGATCCACATCGTGCCCGAACACTTCTGGCTGTCACGACGGTTCCTGGCGATCATCCTTCCGGGGGCGCTGCTCCTCGCGGCCTCGGCAGCGCTTGGCCCGTTGACCGGACGTCTGCGCGGCATCGCACTCGTGCGGCCCATCGCCGGGGCGCTGTTTCTGGGTGTGGTGGCACAGCACTACGCGGTGGCGGCCGCGCCACTCATCCCGCATGTGGAATATCGCCACATCATTCCGTACGTGGAGCGGCTGGCCGCGCGGTTCACCGAGCGTGATCTCATCATCATGGAGTCGCGCGACGCGGAGTCCGACATCCACGTATTGGGCCTGCCCCTGTCGTACATCTACGCCAAGCCGGTGCTGGTCCTCAATTCCGCGAGACCCGATCGCGTCAGGTTCCGCGTCTTCCTGGAAAGTGCACTCAGGCGGTACGACCGGGTGTTCTTCGTCGGCACGGGGGGCACGACACTCTTGTCGAAAGGGCTTGTGGCGACGCCGATCGACAGCGACCGCGTGCAAATCGATGAGTTCGAAGTGACAACCGATCGCCTGCCCCGGACGGTGCGGCGCAAGGAATTTGACTACGGCGTGTACCAGTTGACGATCGGCCAGAGCCTGAGTGGTCCCTTCACGCTCGACGTCGGGGTGCGCGATGATCTGCATGTGCTGCGATTCCACGCCAAGGAACAGGTGGACGGCCGAACCGTGCGCTGGACGCAGGACCGGTCCGTTGTTGCCCTCTCGGGACTGGATGGTGGGGAGCGGTCCGTCACGATGGTCATGAGTGATGGTGGTCGGCCCGCCGGCGCCACACCGGCGCGGGTGCGCGTGCTCTTTGACGACGTGCTGATTGGCGAGACGGCCGTGGGACGGGATTTCCAGACCTACGTCTTTCCCATTCCCCCGGAGCTGGCGGCCGCGGCCGCCGCAGCGCTCGTGCCGGCGGAACTGCGGTTCGAGTCAACACTCTGGAGGCCGAGCGAGCACGGGCGCGCGATTGATACGCGCTATCTCGGCGTCCTCGTGGACAGCGTGGCGGTACGGTAGGGGCGCGAATCGCCATGTTTGATCACCTGCAGATTTATGTGCCCCGCGAACGGCTGATGGTGGGCCTGGCCGATATCGCGCTGGCCCCGCTCAACTGGCGCCGCCCCGAGCGCCCGGAAGGGCCGCCCCAACGCGTCCTGTTGCTGCGGCTCGAACGCATCGGCGATCTCCTCATGGTGCTCGACGCCGTGGCGGCCGCGCGCGCGGCCTGGCCGGACGCCGCCATCGATCTCGCCGTCGGCAGTTGGAACGTGCCTCTGGCCGAGTTGATTCCCGGCGTGGGCCGCGTGGACAGCATCGACGTACCGTGGCTGGCGCGCGAGGGCACGGGCCTCTCCTGGAGCGGGCTGCTTGCGCGCGCGGGTGCGTGGCGTGAACGCCGCTACGACATGGTGATCGCCTTTGAACCCGACATCCGCACGAACCTGCTGGCGTGGCGGAGCGGCGCCCCGCATCGCCTGGGCTACTGGACCGGCGGCGGCGGACACTTCCTCACCGACGCACTGGCGTACGACCGGAACTCGCACGTCTCGGCCAACGCGCTCGCGCTGATCCAGCACGCCTCCGGCGGCGCCACGCCACACCCGGCGCCGGGGCCGCGGCTGGTGCCCAACCGCAGCGCGGCCGCCGCCGCAGACCGCGTGCTGGCCGGCCGTGATGCGACGCGACTCATCGGCCTGCACGTGAGCGGCGGGCGTGAGTCGAAGCAGTGGCACCTCTCGCGATTCGCCGCCGTCGGTCGCGCGCTCACCGGCGAGGCGGGGGCCACCGTGGTGCTCACCGGCTCTGCGAGCGATCGAGGTATCGTCGATCAGGTGCGCCGCGCCATTGGCGACCGGTCGATCGTTGACGCGGCCGGCGCCCTTGATTTGCCTGGCACGGCCGCGCTGTTGGCGCGGCTGGACGTCCTCATCACCGGCGACACCGGCCCGATGCATCTGGCGGCCGCCGTGGGCACACCGGTGGTGGCGCTGTTCGGGCCGTCAGACCCGCGACGATACGGCCCGCTCGCCACAAAGCAGCGCGTGTTGCGCGTGCAGTTGCCGTGCAGCCCCTGCGGCCAGGTGCGCCTGCCACCAGAGCGATGCCGCGGACACGTGCCCGACTGCATGGACGGCATCACGGTGGACGCCGTGGTGCGGGCCGCGCGTGAACTCATGGCCGAGAGCGCGCGCTGACATGAACGACACCCGGGTCACGTGCATCTCGGCGCAGGGAGCCGAACGCGAACTGCCGTTCACCGCGCTTGCCACGCCGGATCTGGCCGACCGCGCACGCACAGAGACCAACGCGTGGATCAAACGGCTGCGCCTCGTGTCATACGGCGGCGTGTCGATGCGTGACCGATTCCGGTACCGCGACGACTCGTTGTGGTGGTTCACCGAGTTGTATCTGCAGAAGATGCGGCAACTCGATCAGGCGGTGCTGACGGTGCTCGTGCTCGACCACGCGCGGGCGCAGCATGCGCCCGCGCGGCTCGTCGTGGCGGCGGCCGACACCGCCACCATCGCCGCCGCGCGCGCCTTCGGCGCCGCGCGCGGCGTGCCCGTGGAGGTGCGTGGCGGCGCGCCCGCGCCGCCACGCCTCTACTGGCCCGGCGCGCAGGTCGGCGTCACCGCCGCCCTGTCGCGCGCGCGTCGCGCCCTGTCGCAGACCGCGGGGCGGCTGCGGGGCAGCCGCCCCGCGCCGCCCGCCCCAGGCGCGATTGCGGCGTTCGTCCACACCGCGTTCTGGCGGGCGGGCGAAGACGCCGACGGG
>JBKJQX010000250.1:0-3230 GCA_046594875.1 Vicinamibacterales bacterium | reverse complement strand
AGGCAAGGCACGTTGCGGCAACAGGTGGTCGTGCGCATCGAGGATTTCAGCGCCGTCTTTCTACTGCCGCTCTTTTTTGTGGTGACCGGCCTCCGCACGAGCATCACGCTCATCAACGACCTGCGGGGCTGGGCCATCTGCGTTGCGATCATCCTGGTGGCCACCGCCGGGAAGCTCGGCGGCACCTACGTCGCCGCGCGATGGACCGGGATGCCACGGCCGGACGCCTTCGCGCTCGGTGCCCTGATGAACACGCGCGGCCTCATGGAACTCATCGCGCTCAATATCGGCTACGACCTCGGCATCCTGTCACCCCGCATCTTTGCGATGCTCGTGATCATGGCCCTGGTGACGACGGCGCTGACGGGACCGCTGCTCACATGGTCGAAGCGATGGCGGTAGGAAGAACCAAGCGGCCGCTGAGAGAACCCGTGCGCGAGGCGCCGGGACCGAAGCTGAAGAACTACATCACGCCGGCAGGCTTGCAGCGCCTGAAGGACGCCCACCGGTTCCTGATGAACAGGGAACGGCCGGCCGTGACCAAGGTCGTGGCGTGGGCGGCGTCCAACGGTGATCGCAGCGAAAACGCCGACTATCTCTACAGCAAGCGTCGGCTGCGCCAGATCGACTCGCGGATTCGTTTTCTCTCGAAGCGCATCGATGCCGCGGAGGTCGTGGACCCGGCCGCACCGCGGCCGGCGTCGGCAGCCGAGCGCGTGTTCTTCGGTGCCACCGTCACCTATCGAGACGCGGCCGGCCACGAGCACGTCGTCAGCATCGTCGGCATCGACGAGGTGGACGTGAATCGTCATTACATCAGCTGGAGGTCACCGCTGGCGCGGGCGCTTCTAAAGGCCGTCGCTGGTGATCGCGTGGTCCTGCGTGCGCCGAAACAAACGGAGCGCCTGGAGATCCTGGAGGTGGAGTACGCGGCGATTCCGATGGAGCCATTCCGCGAACCGCCGGGCGCCGAGGCGGCTCCCGAGCGCAAAGCGTAGCGGCTACGCGCCCTTAAACACCACCGACACCGTAATAGTCACTTCCACCGGCATTCTGTTGAGCAGCGTCGGCGTGAATTCCCACTGCCGAACCGCGTCCGTCGCAGACTCGGTGAACGTGGCCGGCACCGCATCTGCTTTCGTCAGCGGCTTGATCTCAGCGATCAAGCCGTCTACGCCGATGCGACCCTCGAGCAGCACCACCATCTCCCCCGTCACCCCTCCACCGGGGCAGACGGGGCGAACATCCCTGGTCTTTCGCGGCGGCCTGATGCTGCCGCCTACCCGGATGGGCGCAGAGGGCGGCTCCTGTGCGGACAGCGTTGGGAAGAACATCTGCAGGATGGATGACGCGGGCAGACCACACTGCACAAAAATTGCTTCAGACAGGCTACCTATCGGCATCGTGATGGTGAGGATGGTCGGTGTACCCGCTGAAAGGTCGACGGGCAGGCGGACCTTGCGGAAGCCGCTCAGCTCTGCAGCCAGTTCGTACGTCGCAGGCGTCAGGTTGACGAATTGAAAGGCACCCGAGGCGTTAGTCACGGCCCCGTGTGATTCCTTGGTCTGCTGATTGGTGACCGTCACCGTCGCGCCCGGTATCCTCCCGCCGGTCTGGTCCTGTATATGGCCAGAAAGCGTGGTCAGCGGCGATTGTACGACCCTGCTGGCTGAGCCGCTTGGGTTGGTCGGCGTAGAAGGATCGGCCAGGGAGCGGTCCGCGCCGACAGTCGATTGAGGCGCAATGCCAATGGCCGCCAGCGGCAGGCTTACGCCCAGCGCGAACAGCGCGGCGAGTGTCCAGCCACCTCGGGTCAATGGTTGACGATTTTTCTGTTGCTGCAACATGGCGACGATTCTCCTCTCGAGGGTTGACGGGTGGGCAATGGCGGGCGCCGAGGCCCACACGGTTTGGCGGCCTGACAACTGCGTGGCGACGTCGAAGAGATGGCTGGCATAGTCAGTGGCCCCCACTCCCGCTCGCAGCACGGCATCGTCACACGCGTATTCACTTTCCTGCCGCAGGCGCCGGCAGGCGATCCACACCAGGGGGTTGAATGGTTGCATCACGCGCAGCAGTTCACCGGCCACCTGTATGGCGGCGTCGTGGCGGCGGATGTGCGCCAGTTCGTGGCGAAGGACGATGCGCCTGCGGTCGTCGGCCCAGTCCTCCGCGCCGGACGGCAGGATGATTCCCGGCCTGAACGTTCCGTAGGTCACGAGCAACGTGGGGTCGCCACTCTGCAGCACCTGCACTGGGCCGCGCACGCCGCACTCGTGCGCCAGCGTGTCCGTCAGCGCGCGCCATTCACCGTGGACTGGAGCGCAGGAGCCGCGGAGTCTGCGCAGCCGCCACAAATCTCTGATCAAACCCGTGAACGTCACGAGCACACCGGCGGCCCATAGCCCAGCCAGGAGCATCGGCCAGGTGACGATGGGCGCTGGCGCCGTCCCTGCCATCTCCGTCGCGCCAAGAACTGCCGGCTCCTCCGATGAGAACCCGAGTCCCGGCGAGACAACGGCTGAGTCGATCCAGCGAACGACGAATAACTGCGGCACCATCAGTTCAAGAGCCGGCATCAGCGCCGCGCACGTGATGGCGGTGGCGAGAATGGCGTGACGGAGGGCAGCCGATCGACGACGAAGGACTGCTGCCAGGGCGAGCCCGAGGGCCAGGATCACCGTAGCGTCGATGAAAGCGGATACCAGCACCGTCATTTGGTACCGCCCTTTCGCGCCCGGTCGAGCAGGCTCGCGATGCGATCGAGCTGTTCAGCGGAGAGCTTGGCGCCCTCGCTGCCCAGCAGAGCGGCCACTGCCTTCTCCGGCGACCCTTCGAAGAAGGTTTCGACGACGTGTCGAAGGGCCGACTTGCGGGCTGCATGCCTCGCGACCACCGGCATGTAGACGAACCGCACGCCATCGTCTTCGTGCCGGGCGTGGCCCTTCTGCTCAAGCACCCGGAGCTGCGTGCGGACGGTGGAGGAGCTCGGCTCGCTCGACAACTCCGCCATGACCTCGGCGGCTGTGGCGCGCCCCCGACGGAAGAGGATGTCCATGATTTGCCGCTCGCGGCGCGACATCGTGGTGTGGAGGTGGCTGGCCATGGTGTTATTTTTCTAGCATCCTAGTGCTACAGAAATAACACCACGCCCCTCCGGCTGTCAAGTCGCCGGTGGCGGGCGGTCACACGCCTGTGTGTGTTCGTCCCTTTGTCATCGACACGACCGG
>JBKJQX010000243.1:0-51987 GCA_046594875.1 Vicinamibacterales bacterium | reverse complement strand
ATCACTTCAGCGCCGTGCAGGGGCGTACTGGTGCCTTCAAGCAACACTTTGCCGGAAATTGTGCCTCCGGTGGGCTGTGCAAACACGACACTGGTGTGGACCACCAGCAGTAACAGGGCCGCCACGGCCAAAATATGGACACGCGTATTCATGAACTGTTCCTTCCACTTTCCAGAAACCACGACCAGGGCGCGACCGGACGCATCAAAGGCGCCAGCCTCACCGACATCACACGAGAGATGGGTCAGAGTGCGGAAGGAGGAGCGCGAGCGCCGTGGGGGCGCGCGATGGCCGCGCGTGTGCGCGGGTCAGTGAAGTGCGGCGACAGCACCTGCCGGACTTCACGAACGGCGACGGCCTGCATCGGGCGATTGGCCGATCGCAACGTGCGGAGCAGGTGACAAACAGCACAGTGGCTGTCATCCCCCTCTCGCGGGGTGCCCAGACGGGCGTCGGCGGACGCGTCAGTTCCGAGTCTGACCACCCAGTGCGGGTCGTCGTTGAACTGATGCGCGTCGCCCAGCCAGGGCACGCCAAAGCCGCAGACAAATGCCGCGAGCAGGACGATGGCAACCGGGCAACGGAACCGCATGGACCTCTCCGCACTCTAAGCGACATGGCGAGAAACGGTCAAACGCCGGCTCGGGCGGCGTAGATCAGGCCAGACGACGATTCACTTCGGTCCAGTTGATGACGTTCCAGAACGCGCTCACATATTCGGCGCGGCGATTCTGGTACTTCAGGTAGTACGCGTGTTCCCAGACATCGAGGCCAATGATCGGCTTGCGCCCTTCGGCGAGCGGCGTGTCCTGGTTGGCCGTGCTGTGGATCACGAGTTTGCCCTTCTCGTCGCTCAGCCAGGCCCAGCCGCTGCCGAACCGTGACGCGGCCGCCTGGTTGAAACGGTCGCGGAACGTCTCGAAGCTGCCGAACGCGCCGGTGATGGCCGCGGCAGCCGCGCCCGTGGGGGCGCCGCCGGCGTTGGGCGCCATGAGCGTCCAGAACTGCATGTGGTTGTAGTGACCCCCGCCGTGATTCTGGACGGCGGACCGAATGCCCTCGGGCACCGTGCCCAGATTGCGCAGCAGGTCTTCCAGTGAGCGGCCGGCCACGGCCGGCTCCTTGGCCAACGCGGTGTTGAGCCCGGTCACATACGTCTGGTGATGCCGATCATGGTGAATCGTCATTGTCTGCGCATCGATGTGCGGCTCGAGTGCGGCCGCCGGATACGGCAGTGGTGCCAGCGTGTATGGCCCGGCCGGCGCGGGGGTCTGGCCAATGGCTGCGAGCCTGGGGGACGCCACGGCGGCAACGGCGGCTGCGCCAACCGTCGAAAGAAGCTCTCGTCGTGTCATGGACATTGGCCTACTTTAGCCGCCCCCGCGCTGGTGCTCAAGTCCTCTTCTGCACGATCCGGACATGCCAGGCACGGCTAGAATGGCGACGTGCTGGTCAACTGCGTGGCGTATCGGCGGGGTGAGCGGCTGGCCGACATTCCGATCAGCGAGATCCGATCGCAACTGACCGATCCCGGCTGTTTCGTGTGGGTGGCGCTCAAGGACCCGGCGCCGGAGGAGTTTGAACGCCTTCAAGAGGAGTTCAACCTGCACGAACTGGCGGTGGAGGACGCGAGTCGTGGCCACCAGCGCCCGAAGATCGAAGAGTACGGGTCTTCGCTCTTCGTCGTGCTCCACATGATTGAAGCCGCGGGCGACGAGCTCCTGACGGGGGAGGTGGCGATTTTCGTCGGTCCGCAATATGTGGTGTCGGTTCGCCGCAACTCGCGACAGGGTTTCACTGAGGTTCGGCGTCGATGCGAGGACGAACCCGATCTGCTGAAACACGGGCCGGCGTACGTGTTGTACGCGCTGATGGACACGGTGGTCGATCGCTACTTTCCGCTCATCGACCGGCTGACGCGCGAAATCGAAGACATCGAGGAGCGCATTTTCGCCAGCAACACCACGCGGGCGCAGGTGGAAGCGCTGTATACGTTCAAGCAGCGCCTGATGGTGCTGGACCATGCGATCAATCCACTGCTGGAGGTCACCAGCAAGCTTCACGGTGGGCGTGTGCCGCCCATGTGCGCGGGACTCCAGGACTACTTTCGTGATGTCTATGACCACTTGCAGCGCCTGAAGCAGTCCACCGACAATTTGCGGGACATGGTCAGTACGGCGCTCTCGGTCAATCTGTCGCTGATTACGCTGCAGGAGAACGAAGTCACCAAGCGGCTGGCGGCGTATGCCGCGCTTGTGGCGGTGCCCACGATGGTCGCCGGCGTGTATGGCATGAACTTCAGGCACATGCCGGAACTGGATTGGGCTTACGGTTATCCGCTGACGTTGGCAGCGATGGCGGTCATCGACATGTACCTGGTGTACCGGTTCAGAAAGGCGAAGTGGTTGTAGCCATGCACGATACGATGTTCCGCAAAGCGTTCCTGCTCTTCCTCGTCGTCGGCATGACCCTGGTGATGGTGGTCATCCTGAAGGCGTTCCTGATGACGATCGTGGCAGCGGCGGTGCTGGCCGGCCTGTTGCGGCCGGTGTACCTGCGACTGCTGGCGCTGATGCGCGGGCACGCACTGGCCGCGTCAGCGGTTACTGTTCTGCTGGCGCTGGTCGTGATCATCGGACCGTTGATCGGCATTGGTGGCCTCGTGGTCGGTCAGGCGGCGGGAATCACGGAGAACGTCCGGCCGATTGTTGAGAAGTCGATCACCTCACCGTCGTATCTGGACCAGAAACTTCAGGGCTTGCCAGGTTATGACCGCTACCTCAGGCCGTATCGAAAACAAATCCTGACCAAGACCGGCGAAGTGGTGAAGTCCGCCGGCGGGTTCCTGATGTCCTCGCTGTCGAGCGGCACGCTGAGCACCGTGTCGCTCATTTTCAATTTCTTTATCGCGCTGTACGCGATGTTCTTCTTCCTGATCGACGGGCCAAAGATGTTGCGGCAGATCCTCGATCACCTGCCGTTGCGGGCCGAAGAAAAGGTGTTGCTCACCGATCGGTTCCTATCGATTACCCGGGCCACGGTGAAGGGCACTCTGGTCATCGGGGTCATTCAGGGCGGCCTTTCGGGCCTGGCGTTCTGGGTGGCGGGGATCCCGAACGTGGCGTTCTGGACGGTGCTGATGATTGTGCTCTCGATCATTCCGCTGATCGGCGGGGCGCTCATCTGGGTGCCGGCCTGTATCGTGTTACTGGCGACGGGTCAGGTGGGAACCGCCATTGGTCTGGCCTTGTTCTGCTCGCTGGTCGTGGGTTCGGTGGACAATCTACTTCGACCGTGGCTGGTTGGACGCGATACGCGGCTGCACGATCTCATCATCCTGTTCTCCACGTTGGGAGGCCTGATGGTGATTGGGCCACTCGGGTTCATCATCGGCCCGGTGCTGGCGGGCCTCTTCGTCACGTCGTGGCAGATATTCGGGATCGCCTACCGCGAGCAACTCGTGGACGGCACTCCCCTCATCCTGAACGCGGACGGGGAGGTTGCAAAAGAATAGGGAGACGGGTCTCGGCCTGTGGAAAACTCGCCTGAAGCCAGCGAGTTTTCCACAGGCCGAGACCCGTCCCCCTTTCTATCCGCACTGATACGCGCGGGCGCCGGGCGCCAAGGGCGTCGTCGGGGCGGGCCACACGTTGTCGTTCGGGTCACGGTCAGGGAACCGGCACGCCGGGTCCAGAGTGACTGTCTCAATCACGCGGCCCCCGGTCTCAAACGCCGCACCGAACGTCCGGCTCCCGTTGAACCACACATCCACCGGCCAGGTGATGAGCGCGGTCTGCGGGTCCACCATCTTCACCGTCGCGTTCGCCACGGGCCGGGGCAACTGACCGGGCGCCGTGAACTTCACCTTCAACACCACGGGTGACGGCATCTGCCCATCCTGCCGCACCGTCACCGTCGTCCTGGCCCCGACCGTAGAGACCGTCGCGATGCGGCCGTCGACCGACTCGGTGGTCCACAGCCAGTAGTACCAGAACCAACTCAGGTCCTGCTTCAGAGTGCTGTTCATGAAGAAGACGAAATCCCATGGTGAGGGGTGCTTGAAGCTCCAGGTTTTCGTGTACTCGCTCATCGCATGTTGCACAGCCTCGTCGCCGACAATGCCGCCAAGCATGGAAAGCATCAATGGAGTCTTGGAGTACGTCTGAAATCCGTACATGGTGCCGGCATCGTTCGCAGACCACATCATCGACGGCTCGTCTTCGCTGCCACTGGTGCGCCCGTAACTCTGCCCTGCGCCATTCAGGTTCGGCGCACGCCCCCGCGCGTCAGCATCCGACAGCACGTTCATGTACTGATTGAATCCCTCGTCCATCCATCCGTAGCGCGTCTCATTGGTCCCCACGACCATTGGCCACCACTGGTGCCCCGTTTCATGATCGGCGGCACCCTGGTTCGAGTTGATGACCATGGGATATTCCATACCCGCACTGGGGCCATCCTGCAGCGTCAACTGCGGGAACGGATACGGCGCCCAGAGCTTCGAATAGAACTCGAGCGCGTGACGTGTGATCTGGCCGGCATTGGCAAACTGCGCGGCACGCTCGGGCAGAAACACCATGTGGATCGGCACCGGTCCCTTGGTGGGAATGGTGGCGCGTGTGGCCTGCCACACAAACTTCTTCGCCGTGGCCCACGCGAAGTCGTTCACTTTGTCGGCCACAAAGTGCCACACCAGCCGCTCGCCCTGGGCCGTCGCCTGCCCTGGACCAATCTCCTCGGGTCCGACGATGGTGACGATGGCGTCGGATGAGAGGACGGTGGCCAGTCGCTGGCGCGCGGTTGCGGTGAGCACCTGCTCCGGATTCTGCAACACGCCCGTGCCGCTGACGATCCAGCCGGCGGGCACATCGATCTTCACGTCAAACTTGCCGAAGTTATTGTAGAACTCCGACGGACCGAGATAGAGGCTCGTGTCCCAGCCCCGCATGTCGTCGTACTTGGCCAGCCGCGGGAACCACTGAGTGGGCTGGAACAATGTGTCGTCCCAACGCTGTGTCATGCGATGGCCACTTCCAGCCGGGCCACCCGGCAACTTTGTGCGCCACGCCACTTCCAGGCGCGCAGTGCCCTTCGCCGCGATGGGGTTGGCGAGGGTAATCCGCGCCACGGTCTGGGTTAGCCCCGAAACGGCGTTCGGACGCTGCGCCGGCGCACCGCCGGGACCGCCACCACGCCGGCCACCCCCTGCGGGCGTCAGGTCGATGGCCGTGCCATCAATGGCCAGTCGCGTGACAACCATGCCGTCGGTGTTTTCGGCCGGCACCGACATGCCTCGCGGCACCAATCCGCGGAAGATGTTGTGGTCCAGCCGCATCGCCAACTCGTTCAACGGCGCTGCGCTGTTGTTGTGAATGACGATGGTCTCGGTGCCGGTGATGGTCTGGGTGGCCGGGTCGAGCCGGGCCTCGATCGTGAAGTCGGTTTCCAGCTGCCAGTAATTGGCGCCGGGCCGGCCGGTGAGGTCGCGGGTGCCCGCGTCCATGGCGCGCCGAATGGCGTTGGTCAGCGGCACATCCCGGCGGATCGCCCGGGGAGAGGCATTCTGGAGTTGAGCGGCCGCTGCGGCCGCGTTCTGGGCCCAAAGCGCGGCCGGTTCGACGAACATCGTTCCCAGGATGAGGACGCTGAGGATGAGGCGTGAGGTCATAATTCGCGATGATACGCCCATCTGTCACCTTTTTCCTGGTTCAGAGTCTTAGGGGGAAGGACGCCGTGGGGCGGCCGGATTGGAGCGGGAGCGTCATGACACGGCTGCGCGGCTGGATGGTCTGGATGATGGTCTTCGGCAGCGTCGCGGTGGGCGCCACCGACACCGAACGTGAGGCCCGCGAGATTGAGGACTTGTTGATGGCGCCCTGCTGTTTCCGACAGCAGGTGTCGGTTCACCAGTCGCCCACCGCCAACGAGGTGCGACGCGACATCCGGACCCGGTTGACAAAGGGTGAGAGTCGACAGGCCATCCTTGATGCGTATGTCGCCGAGTATGGGCCCGGAGTCCTTGTGGTGCCGCCGGCACACGGCAGCAATCTCGTGTTGTACGTGTTGCCCCCGCTGGCACTGGTGGGCAGCGTCCTGTTGGTGGTGGGCGTGATTCGCCGCTTCAGCACGCCCGATGAGGCTCCCTCATCTGCCCAGACGCGCCTCGTCTCCGACGACCAGGCGCTCAACGACCGACTGACCGACGACCTTCGTGACCTTGACTGAGGACAGCCACCAGGAGAACAACATGAGTAGCGTGCTGAAGGTGAACGAACATCGGATCGAACGTGTCGCAAGGGTCGTACTGGGCGTGGCCCTTGTTGGACTGGCGGCGATGGGCACCATCGGCGTGTGGGGCTATATCGGCGTCGTGCCCATACTGACCGGGGCACTGGGCACTTGTCCCCTTTACACGCTGCTTGGAATCTCCACCTGCCCGGTGAAGACCAGGACCTGAGTCGGTCAGGGCTTGGGCACCTTGATGGTGCTGATCATCAGGCTGCCGTTCAGCAGGAAAAGCAACGAGAATGGGTGAAACTGGCGGCCGAGGAAATTCACGTGGCCGCCCACGAAGTTTGGCCCGGTCAGGTCGAACGCAAACAGTACAGCCATCACCACCACCAGGAAGACGCTCGTGGGAATCGGGGTCCCTTCGAAGTAGCGCACCTTCCCCGTGGCGCTGTCCGTCAGTGTGCTCGAGGTCACGTTGTATCGCGCCAGGCGGCTGATGCCGGCGCACACGAACAGCGTGAGGCAGATGGCGTCCCACAACCCGCGCAGGCCGAGCGTGTAGGCGAGCACGGCCGGCGCCACACCGAACGACACGATGTCTGCCAGTGAATCCAGTTCGGCGCCCATGACGGACTTGTGGCGCACATCCAGACGCGCCACCCATCCGTCGAGCGCATCAAACACGAGCGCCAACCCCGGCAGGGCGAACGCGGTCCAGAGCCAGCGGTCCTGATCCCGCGCAAGATAGCTGAGGCAGGCGAAGATGGTCACAGTGCCGCACGCTGCGTTGGCCAGGGTCAGCAGGTCGGCCCATGTGTACGAACGGAGCATCGACGGCCTTTTGCCCATCTTTACAGCGTAACCTACCCCGGCAGTAGACTGAGGAGCATGAGCTTCGCGTCGCGCTGCATCTCTGTCACGACGGATCACAGGAGACGCAGAGGCGTCACGCCGCATCCCTGTCACGACGGATCACAGGAGACACGGAGACGCGGAGGGCCGTTTTGGAAGAGCCCGGCGTCGCGCTGCATCCCCGACTCCTGGACCCCAGGACTCCAGGACCCCGACAGAGGACTCTGGACTCTGGACCCTGGACCCGGGACCTGCCGATGGCTCAAGGCCTCTGCGTACCTCCTGGCGGCCGGCGCCCTTCTCGCGAGTTGCGGCTCGAAAGACACTCCCATGATTCCCATCCCCACCGACTCGTCCTCTTACGCCAACGTCAACGCGTTCGTCACGACGCACATGGTGCTGGACCTGACGACGGACTTCGACGCGAAGACGCTGGCCGGCACCGTGGAGCTGCAGTTCGAGCGGCGCGACCCGGCCGCCACTGAACTGGTGCTGGACTCACGCGACCTCACGATCACAAAAGCCGAGGCGGCGATTGGTACGGGCGGATGGGTTCCGACCACGTTCACACTCGACGCCCCGACACCCGCGTTTGGCAGCGCGTTGAGAACAGCGATGCCCCCGGGAGCCGACCGCGTCCGCATCACGTACTCATCGTCGCCCGACGCGAAGGGCCTGCAATGGCTCACACCGGCGCAGACGGCCGGGCGCGCGCATCCATTTCTTTTTTCCCAGGCCCAGGCCATTCAGGCGCGGTCGTTTATTCCGTTGCAGGATCTTCCGGGTGTACGTCTGACGTATGAGGCGACCATTCGGACGCCGAAAGCACTGGTGGCGGTGATGGCGGCCGAGATGACGCCTGGCACAGCGGGAACGGGCGTCTTCACATTCAGGATGCCGCAGCCGATTCCGTCGTACCTCATCGCGCTTGCCGTGGGGGATCTCACGTTCAAGGCGATGAGCCCGCGCACCGGCATCTGGGCGGAGCCTTCCGTGGTGGAGGCCGCAGCGCGCGAGTTTGAAGACACCGAGCAGATGGTGACGGCCACCGAGCAACTGTATGGTCCGTATCGGTGGGGCCGGTATGACCTGCTGGTGTTGCCCCCATCATTTCCGTTTGGCGGGATGGAAAATCCGCGGCTGACCTTCGCCACGCCGACGGTGATCGCCGGCGACAAGTCCCTGGTGTCTCTGGTGGCTCACGAGCTTGCGCACTCCTGGTCGGGCAACCTCGTCACCAACGCCACGTGGCCCGACTTCTGGCTCAACGAGGGATTCACCACGTATCTCGAGCGCCGCATCATCGAAGCGCTGTACGGGAGGGACCGTGCCGACATGGAGGCGATGATTGGCGTGGCTGATCTGGCAGACTCGCGATCGACCATCACCGTGCCGCGCGACAAGACGCTGCTGCCCGACATGACCGGCCGGGATCCGGACGAAGCGTATTCGTCGGTGGCGTACGAACAAGGCGCGTTGTTTCTCAGGTTCCTGGAAGACAAGGTCGGACGCCAGGCGTTCGACACGTTCCTGCGAAAGTGGTTCGACACGCACGCCTTCCAGAGCGCCACGACGGAGGGCTTCCTGGCGTTCCTGAAGGCCGAACTCATGACGCGCACCCCGGGCGCGATTACCGACGCGCAGGTGCAGGAGTGGTTGCATTCAGAAGGGGTTCCTGCTTTTGCCGTCCTGCCCACGTCTGATGCCTTCGTCAAGGTGGAGCGCGCACGCGACGCGTGGGTGGCCGGCGGGCCGATTGCCACGCTCGCGTCAGCCTCGAAAACGTGGTCCGCGCACGAATGGATTCACTTTGTGGATGCGCTGCCTCGCACGCTGACCCTGGCGCAGATGCGCGCCCTCGACAAGCAGTTTGTCTTCACGACGTCAGGTAATTCCGAGGTGGCGCACGCCTGGTACAGGCTAGCGATTGCCACGCGGTACACGCAGGCGTACGCCGCGATGGAAGACTACATGGTGCGCATTGGGCGACGAAAACTCATCCTCCCCCTGTATCGCGACCTGGCGGCGACCGCCAAGGGCAAGGCCCTGGCGGTGCGCATTTTCGCCAAGGCGAGAGACGGGTATCATCCAATGGCGAGGACGTCGGTGCAGGACGTGCTCAAATAGTCCAGGGCTTGTCCCGCCGTGGCCTTGGCGGGTCCAGGGTCCAGGGTCCAGGGTCCAGGGTCCAGGGTCCAGGGTCCAGGGTCAGTTTCAGAATGTAGGGCGCGGCTTTAGCCGCGCCCATTAGGGAGCAAACGAATGATGAAGCGGTTATTGGTGTGTGGTGTGGTGGCGGTGATGGGTGTGGCGCTTGCGGCGCAGGCGCCGGCGAACCGGCCTGCGAGCGGCCGGGGCCAGGCCTCGACGCAAATCGGCGGCGACTGGGTGAAGGGTGAGCGCAACTCAACCTATCAGGGCGGTAAGTGGATCGACGTCACGTATGGGCGGCCCGTGCTCCGGCAGCGGGCGAACATCTTCGGCACCGGTGCCGACTACGGCAAGACGCTGAACGCCGGTGCGGCGGTCTGGCGTGCTGGCGCGGACCAATCCACGCGGTTGAAGACCGACGTGGCGCTCGACTTCGCGGGCAAAGCCCTACCGGCTGGTGAGTACACGATGTTCATCGGCCTCGCCGAAAAGGAGTGGACGCTCGTGCTCTCCTCCTGGCCCGCGCAGCAGAAGTACGACCCGGCCAACAAGACTGAACTCTGGGGCGCCTACAACTACACGCCGGACCGTGACGTCCTCCGCGTGCCGATGAAACTCGAGGCGCTGCCGTACTCGGTTGATGAGTTCACGATGGCGTTCGTGGACATGACCAAGACCGGTGGCCGCCTGGCGGTCATGTGGGACAAGACGCTCGCGAGCGTCGCGTTCAAAACGCAGTAGGGTCCAGGGTCCAGGGTCCAGGGTCCAGGGTCCAGAGTCCAGAGTCCAGAGTCCAGAGTCCAGAGTCCAGAGGTCCGGGAGAGCCGGTTACGGCTTTCCTGGGCCTCGCGCCTTTTTCATGAACGGCTGAAGACTCTTCCAGAGTGCCATTGTGGCGCCGCCACATTTCCTGGCGTGCTCGAAGGCCGGACCACAAGCCTCCATGGTGAAGTAGCCGCGGTCTACGCCATCCCGAAGCCGATGTTCAGCCTCCTCCAGTGACGCGCGTGAGAACCGCAGGAACTGTGCGATCTCGCCCGCGCCAAAGCGGCGCCAACCCTCCGCAATATTCATCTCTGCGCTGGCCGCTGATTCGAACAACTGGCTCCGGTACTTGAAGTCGGAGTTCGCGTCGGGACTGGCCCGCACGAGCGCGTAGACTTCGCATTTGAACGATCGCGCGTGCTGGAACGCCCTCAGGTCTTCAACGTGCCGCACTCCCATGGCACGGATGGCAGCACACGGCATGCCAGCGCCGAAAACGCCGTGAAATCGCAACCCGAGGTCAGGAGATCGCAGCCTCTGCAACCTCGCGCCCCCCAGCCCTGGCAATTCCCGCAATCTGGACCCTGGACCCTGGACCCTGGACCCTGGACCCTGGACTACTGTGCCCTTATCTCAAACACCCTCGGCCACTTCTTGCCGGTCACGAAGATGCGTTTGCCTGCGGCGTCATACGCGATGCCGTTCAGCACGTCGGCGGGCGGCGCGCGGCGGGCCTGCGGCCACAGGCTCGACAAATCCACCCACGCGTTGACCACGCCGGTGTCGGGCGCGATGCGCGCGATGCGATCCGTCATCCACACGTTGGCCCAAATCTCGCCTTCAATCCACTCCAGCTCATTGAGCTGCGTCACCGGCCGACCGGCGTCGGCCACCCGGATGGTGCGGGTGACGGCGTACGTCTTGGGATCGAGGAACATGAGCCGATCGGATCCATCGCTCATCACAAGGCCGCCCTTCGCGTTGTAGGCGATACCCCATCCTTCGGTCTGGTACTGAAACGTCCGTCGTTGTGTGAAGGTCTTGCGATCGTACACAAACCCGATCTTGCTCTGCCATGTCAGTTGCACCAGCGCATCGCCCACCAGCGCCAGCCCTTCCGCGAAATATTGCGCATCGACCGCCTTGCGCTGCAGGACCTTGCCCGTGGCAACCTCCACGCGGCGCAGGGACGACTCGCCGAACAACCCCGTGCTCTCGAGAAACTCACCATCCGCATAGACCAACCCCTGCGTGAAGGCGCCTGGGTCATGCGGGAATGATTTGACGACGGTGAAGGACTGGACGGGTGCGCTGCGACGCTGGGCGGCCGGCTCCGGGCTGACGCCACGGACCGCGACAAAGGCAGCGAGGCTCATCACCCCCACGGCAAGACTGCTCACAATAAGTCGCCGATGCATGTCGTCAGCATCGCACAACCGGGGCCGGATTGGCGCTCAGCCTAACTCAGATCCCGCCGCCCGTGGCGGTGCCCGAGGGCACAGGCGCAGGCAGCGTCACCAGAGTCACATCCGCACCCAGCCAAATCATGTCGTTCGTGATCATCAGGCCGCCGGCCTTGACCCCGATCTGCACTGGCGTGCCGCGCACCATCACGGTCTGCGCGAACCCGATCGGCACGGTGACAGGCCGCACCTTTTCTATCGGCAACCGTACATGGAAACCTCTGGCCAGCAGGGCCTCAAGCCCCTCCGGAATATTCACGCGGTCGAGCACGAAACCACACAGGCCCCTCTTTGCGTCGAGCGTTTTCAGTACGAGATCCCACGAGGCCTTTGAGGGCACCACGCGCACACGAATCCGGAGGGCCGGCATACGCGGGGTCACGACGATCGCGTCGTCTGTGGTGGAAAGCTGCAGGGTGCCGGCGAGGCGGTAGACGGCCGGTGCGACGGTGCCCGAGACGACCTCGAGCATGGTCATGTCGCCACACACGGCGTTGCTGATTCCTCGGGCGTTCCAGAGGAAGTCGATCTCGGCCGATCCCGTGCCCGACTCCACGCGCACCGGCATCGCCATCCGCATCTGGTTCCCGCCGAACTGCAGGTCAGGAGCGCCGGCGCCAAGCTTGACGTTAACCTGCTTGACGCGTAGCGTGAGGTCGAAGTCGCCCAGAGACACCACTCGCCGAATCTCACCTTGCCGGCGAACGCGGAGATTGCCCAGGGTGAGCGACACCTGGTCGGTCACGCCGGCGACGAGCGTGGATACCACCGTCCGCGCCAGCGTGGTTGGGATGCCAATGCGCAGCGGCTTGTCGGGGCCGCCGGTCAGGCGGCGATCGAGGGTGACCGCGCCGACCACATCGGCCCGAAGTCGATCGCGCTCGGCCGTCAGCGTCATGATGTCGGCCTGCAATGTCGCGATGGTCTTCCGCCCGGCGCGGGCCCGTTTGACCATGAACAGCGCCGTCGCCGCGGTCGCCACTAACGCCGTCGCCGCCACGATCGTGGTGATCTGCCGCCGAGTCACGGCGTCCCCTTGCCGGCCGGAGCCACCTCGACGTGCAGGCCAATCCACAACCGGCCGTTCGCCGCAAACACGCGTGAGACCGACGCCTTCACGGGAAATCGCACACTCGCCAACTGCAACGGGCCGTCGGTGACGGGCGGAATGAGGATGTCTTCCTGCACCCTCACCGGAATCTCCACGACTGGCAACTGCGCTTGGAGCTCAAGGCGCAGCAGTTCGGCGACGTCATCGAGCGACGACCCGCTGAAAAACGCGCCGACGCCATCCGCCGAATCAATGGTCAGATGGTCGGCGGCGATGCTCGTCCGCAGCGTGAACGTGGTGGTATCGATGTCGATGTTGCTCAGGGCGCCGATCAGCTTCACAGACACTGCGATCCCAGGCAGGCCATCCCGGGTCACCATGCCCCGCAGTCGCACGGTAGGCGCGCCGTTGAAGCCGACATCCACCGCCGTGAGTGCGATCCGGTAGGGCGCAGCCACGATGTCGATGGGAAGGCGGCGGGCGATCAACCCCTGGACAAGTGCCTCGTGAATGGCCACCACGACATCGGACGCCGGAATGAGGCTCTCGCCCCGGCTGAGGAGAGCCGCCGACTCCCGCAACCCTTCAAGTTCGCGCTGGACCTGGGCCTTCTCAGCCTGCAGGGCGCTGGCGCCTTGGTACGGGTCTCCACACGCCGCCGCAGAGGCGACCACAGACGCGAGCGCCAACATCGTCTTGAGTCTCCTCACAGGACTGACATGCTTCCAAGTGCATCCTACAGGCTCGAAGGGCGCCTGACCTGTGCAGTCGGGGTCAGCCGAACAAGTTCAGCTGGCTCCCGCCGGGGCGCCGGAAGGCCTGTGTGGACAGCGAGAGCCTCTGGGTCAGCCCCAGCTTGCGGCGATGCAGGTCGAACATCTGGCGGATGGACTCCGCGAACGGGCCCTGGCCGACCATGCGACTGCCAAAATTCGGGTCGTTCAGCTTGCCGTCGCGCATGGCCCGAAGGCGGTTGAGGACTTTTTCCTTCCGGAGCGGCGCATGCGTCTCGAGCCACTCCTCAAAGAGCGCCTTGACGCCGTGCGGCAGACGCACCACGGTGCAGCCGACCGTCATGGCGCCGGCCCCAGCCGCCGCGTCCAGAATCGCCGGCACCTCATGGTCGGTCAGCCCGGGAATGATGGGCGCCACCATGACGCCCACGGGTATTCCGGCGTCGCGCAATTTCCGCACGGCGTCCAGGCGCAGCGCCGGCCGCGACGCCCGCGGCTCCATGACACGCGCGAGGTCATCATCGAGTGTGGTGATCGAAAGAAACACCTGCGCAGCCTGGTGCTGCGCCAGTGACGCCAGCAGATCGATATCGCGCGTCACCAGATGGTTCTTCGTGATCACGGCAACGGGATTACGGAACTCCTCAAGCACCTCAAGGCACGCGCGCGTGATGCGGAGTTTGCGCTCGACCGGCTGATAGGGATCGGTGACGCCGCTCAGCCCAATCACCTGGGGCGTCCACGATTTCGCCGAGAGCGCTTCGCGCAGCAGCGCTGCGGCATTGTCCTTGACGAAAATTTTGCTCTCGAAATCGGCGCCGGCCGACAGGCCCAAATACTCGTGATACGGCCGCGCGTAGCAGTAGATGCACCCGTGTTCACACCCACGGTAGGGATTGACCGACGCATCCATGGGCACGTCGGGACTGTCGTTGAAGGCCAGGATGCTCTTTGATGTGTCCCTGAACAGCTCAGTGGGCCGCGCGGGCCTGGTGTCGTCAGGCTCGTCGCCAGCCTCCGGCACAAAGGCCAGCCGCTCAAAGCGTCCCGAGGGATTGGTCGGCGCGCCTCGACCCTTGACGGCTGGACGGTTCGACACGCTCCCAGACTAGCCCTGGCGAGGGCACAAAGCGAACAAATAGCGTAGGCGCGTCTGGAGGGGAAACACGTTGCGGTCGTGAAGCACCACCGTGCTCAGCGCGAGCCGGCCGTGCATGGGCCAGTCGGGCCAACTGATATCGATGGCCTGGGAAGGTGACGTCCTGCGCTACTCGATTGTCGGGACGCTGGCGCCCGGCGCCACCACGCCCACGCGGCCGGCAACCCCTTTCGGCTATCGCTTCCGTTGGGTCTCCGCTGACACGCTTGTGATCGAAACGAGCATGCGGGATGCGGCCACGGGCCAGCCCAGGCCGGTCGGCACCGTGTATCAGCGGTCATCCGAAGCGTTGCCGGAAGCCCGTAGCTCGGACACGCGGAAGCAATCTTCGTAGATCGGACACGCGGAAGCAATCTTCGTAGCTCGGGCTGGTCCTCAAGCCCGAGTACTCGCGCCTTGAGCCGGCGCCGCCGCCTGTGTCAGGCTCATGGCCGAGATGCTGTACGCGGAGTTTCACCGGCGAGCACCTCATGCGCCAGGGAGAACTGACGGGGATCTTCAGTCGCGGCGCGGCTACGACAACGGCGTGAGATTCGACGCCACGTCGGTGCGATAGGCCTTGAACGCCGGCACGAGGCCAGCCAGGGCGCCGAGCAGGATCATCCCGACAGGCGTCATCCACAGCGCGTGATCGAACCTGAACGCATCGAGGACGACGCCGGTCTGCGCGCGGACGATGACAAAGGCGGCGGCGAGGATGCCGCCGTACACCAGGAACCCAAGGAGCGCGCCAAGCGTGGTGATGGTGGACGCCTCAAGGACGATGGCTGAGAACACAGTCGATCGACGCGCACCGAGCGCGCGTAAAATCGCAAATTCGCGCCGCCGCTCATTCATCGTGTTGTAGATGCTGGCCAAGATCGAACCGGCCGCCACCACCACAATCAGGTACGCCACCATCGTCAGAATGCGGCTGACCCAGCCGATGCGATCGAACAGTTCGGCCATCACGCGAGCGATGGGCCACGCGAGTGTGGCTACCTTGCCCTGCTGATTGATCTGTCCGTTGAGCAGGAATCCCGCCTGCGGATTGCGCAGCTTCAGCATCACAGCGCTGACTTCGAGGTTTTCCTCGGCGATGACCTCGCCGGGCCTGGCGCGCATGGGCTTGCCGCTGCCGCGCAGCACATGGCCCGACATGCGATAGATACCTTCAATGGGAATCCACAACACACGGTCGGAGGGCCCGTTGGTGGGTTCCATGATCGCCACCACCGTGTACTCGTCCTGATGTTTCTCCCGTTCACTGAATTGCAGGCCGTGGTACGGCGTAAACGTAGAACCGATGGCCAGACCCAGCTTCTCTGCCACGTAGTTCCCGAGAATCGCTTCCTTCTTCGACTCGTCAAACACCCGGCCGCCGGGTTCGAGCACAAAGCCCTGCCCTTCGCGATAGGTGAACTTCGTGAACATCTCCTGCGTGGTGCCGACGATGCGGTAGCCCTGGTAGTTGTCGCCCACCGCGTAAGGAATCGCGAGCGTCACGCGCGAGTCTTCCGAGATTTCCTTGTAGAGCGACCACGGGATATTTCCGGGCGACGTTTCAAGATGAAAGACGGTGTTGAGCACCAGCTGGAGCTGGCTGCCGCGCGCGCCGAGCACTGCGTCAAACCCGACCTTGCCACCGGTGAACGCATCGTAGGTCTGCGCGTTGATGGCAAACACCGACATGGTGAGGCCGGCCGCCAGGCCCACTGACACGATCGTGACAAACGACGAGAGCGCGTGCTGTCGCAGACTGCGCCGCACAAGGGACATCAGATTCACAACGCGGTCCTGTTCTCCGCGTGCACGGGAGCGGCGGCGTGCGCGGCGGCGGCCTGGTTGAGGTCAGCGAGATCCTCAGACCGATCGAACAATGCGAGCACCGCAGGATCGTGGCTGACCAACAGCAAGGCCGCGCCGTTCTCGCGGCACGCCTCGCGAATCAGCTCGAGCGCTTCGCCCGCGTGGCGTTGGTCCAGATTCCCGGTGGGTTCATCGGCCAGCACGAGTTTGGGACGATTCGCCAGGGCGCGTGCCACAGCCACCCGTTGCTGCTGGCCAATCGACAACTGCGAAGGACGGTAGGTGACGCGATGCGAGAGGCCCACGCGCTCCAGCAGTTGCTGCGCGCGTGCGCGGTCAACGCCAGATCCAAACAGCATCCCGAGCATCACGTTCTCAATGGCGGTGTAGCCCTGGAGCAGATTGAAGTTCTGGAAAACGTATCCGATGGTCTTCGCCCGCACCCGATCGCGGCCACTCTCTGACAACGCCGTCATCGTGTGCCCCGCGAGGACGATCGTGCCCTTGTCGGCCTGGAGGATGCCGGCGATGAGATTCAGGAATGTGGTTTTTCCGGAACCGCTCGCTCCGCGCACAGCCACCTGCTCGCCCTGGGCGAGTTGGAATCGCGGTACATCCACAATCAGCGTGGATTCGCCCTCTGGCGAGAGGAAACTCTTCTGAAGGCCCGTGACGTCAAGCAGCGGCGTGGTGGTCACTGCACGCTGTCGGCGACGATGGAGTAGAGGCCCACGATGCGACCCTTCTCCACCTCTTCGGCAATGCTGAACGTGCCGCGCACGAGGATTTCATAGCCCGCGCCGTACGTCTTGGCCTTCTGGCCCGGCTTCATAGACACATAAATCCATTCGTTGATGCGGGGGACGCCGCCGAAGCCGCAGGCATCCACGCTGGCGTTGAGGATAAAGGTGGATGTGCCGGAGCTGTCGTAGTCGAGCGGCAGGATGTTGCCGTAGATCTCCACCTTCTTGCCCTGGAGCGAGAGGATGGTGGCGGGAATGGTGTTCTTGACCTGTTTGGGTGACGGGTCGAAGGGATCCGACGGGTTGTAATCGTACCCGGCCAGGAACCAGAAGTCGAGAAACATGTAGCCCGACTTGCTCACGCCGGGCTTGACCGCGGTGGACTGAGCCGCGACGCCAAGGTTGGCCGCAACGCCAAGGTTGGCAAAGAACAAGACGATGGCGGCAACAATGGAAAGCCGTGTGGCGATGGAGCGCAACATTGAGCCGATTCTATCAGCGTTGTGACCAGCCACGAATGGCACGGCCCACATCGTGTCCTGTCTCGGCAATCCACTCGTCCCCGCGCAGGTGCAGGTCGCCACGCGCGTTGCCGAAGCCGTACTCGGCCACGCAGATTCCGGTGCCCGCGCGTCGGGCGGTCTCCACGTCCACCATCGAGTCTCCGACGAGCAACGTGGACTCAGGGGCAGCATCCGCCAACGCCATCAGGTGCTGCAGGCCAGACGGATCGGGCTTGCGTCCAAGTGCGCTGTCGCCGCCGATCACGGAGAGAAAGTGTGGGGACCAGCCGAATGCCTCCAGCAATTGCTGCGAGGGAGCCAGTGGCTTGTTGGTCAGCACGGCCAAGGTCGCCACCCTCGCCACCTGCTCCAGCATGTCGCTGATTCCAGGATAGGGCCGGGTGGTGGCCAGTAACCGCGTGCGGTAGTGGGCCTGAAACCGTCCCAGGGCGTCGTCCAGGTCCGCGTCCACCTTGGCGGCCGCAAGCGCCCGTTGCACGAGAACTCGTGCGCCTTCGCCCACCATCATCACCACACGGTCGAGCGGCAGGGGCGCCGCGCCGAACGACTCGAGCACGGCGTTTGTGCTGTCGGCCAGGTCCTGCCGCGAATCCACGAGTGTGCCATCCAAGTCAAACACCACAAGCGTCATATGGCGGGCCTCATTTTTGCTTAGGATACCTGTATGGGCCTCCGCCGACCTCTTTGGATGACGACCGCTGCGCTCGGCCTGTGCGCCGCAGCGACATGGCCCGCACCCGTGGACGCCACGGGGCAGGGCCAGCAACAACCGACCTTCCGCTCGGCCACGCGGACAGTGCCGGTCTACGCCACAGTGACCGACGCCACGGGACGGCTGGTGCCTGACCTGGAGCAGGGCGATTTCGAGATCTGGGACAACGGGAAGAAGGTGGCCATCTCACTTTTCGAAAACTCCATCCAGCCGATCACCGTCGTCGTGATGCTCGACACGAGCGGCAGCATGACGATGAATCTGGATTTGCTGAAGCAGGCGGCGACGCAGTTCGTGATTCGATTGCTGCCCACCGACAAGGCGCGTGTGGGAAGCTTCAGCGACAAGATTCGGGTGGCGCCTGCGGGATTCACGAGCGATCGCGACGAACTGGTGCGCATCCTGCGTGATGACATCCAGTACGGGAATCCGACGGCGCTGTGGGATGCGACCAACGTGGGGATGGAGGCGCTCAAGGACATCGAGGGCCGCCGGGTGGTGCTGGTCTTCACCGACGGTGCGGATAACTGGAGCCGCCTCGACGAGGGCGACGTCCTGGCGCGCGCCCGAAACGAAGAATTCCTGATCTACGCCATCGGGCTGCGGTCGAGGATGCGGGGTCAGGGCGTGACGCGCCCCGACGCGGGGCTGCGAAAAGTAGCCGAGGAGACGGGCGGCGGATACTTCGAGCTGACCCGCACCGACGAACTCAACTCGACGTTCACGCGTGTGGCGGCGGAGCTGCACAGCCAGTACGTCCTGGGCTTCACACCCCTGGCGGTGGACGGCAAGGTCCACAAGCTTGAGGTTCGGATCATCAGGCCGGGCCTGGTAGCCCGCGCCAGAAAGAGCTACGTGGCCAAATGATTCGCCGACTCTCGATCGTCCTCATTGCCGTCACCGGGGCCGGAGCGCTGGCCCTGTCAGCCACACCTGGCGCCGTCGTCTCTGAACAGCAACAGCAGCCGACGTTCAAGTCCGGCACGCGCACGGTGCCCGTGTACGCCACGGTGCTTGATGAAGATGGCCGGCTGGTGCCGGGCCTGGAGCAGGAACACTTCGAGATCTACGACAACGGCAAGAAACAGGCCGTGACGATCTTCGACAACAAACCCATTCCGTTCTCTGCCGCGTTGACGCTGGATTCCAGCATCAGCATGGAGATGAACCTGCCGTTCATGCAGGATGCGGCGGTCCAGTTTGTGATTCGGCTTGCGCCCGAAGACAAGTGCGTGGTGGGCTTCTTCAATTCCAAGATCCAGTTCAGCCCGAGCCTGACGAACGACCGCGACAGTCTGGTCAGCTATATTCGCAACGACATGACGCGGGGCAACTCCACTCGGCTGTGGGATGGGGTTGATGCCGCGATGGACCAGCTGACGGACGCCTTGGGACGCCGCGTGGTGGTGGTGCTGACTGACGGCGACGACCTTGGCGCCAGCAGTCGTAGCAACGGGGACATCCTCGAGCGCGCCCAACGTGAAGACGTCATGATCTACACGCTGGGTATCGAGTCGTATTACCACAACGGTGAGCGCTGGACGCTTTCGCGCCCCGGCGGTGCGTTCAGGCGATTAGCGGCGGAGACGGGCGGCGGATTTTTTGAGCTGAAGAAGTCAGCCGAGCTCAACTCCACATTCACGCGGGTGATCGCGGAGTTGCACAGCCAGTACGTGCTGGGCTTCTCGCCCGCGATAATGGACGGCAAGGCGCACAAACTCGAAGTGCGCCTGTCCAAACCCGGCCTCACCGCCCGCGCCCGCAAGTCGTACGTGGCCAAATAGGGGCCCTCTCGGATTTCACATGAAGGCATGGAGGGATGAAGGTTCCTTCAAATTCTTCACAATAGGGGGACGGGTGTGTTTTCCACACTTCAGGGGACAGGTCTCAGGTAGACTTCACCGCTGAGACCTGTCCCCGAATTGAGGTTTTCTGTGGAAAACACACCCGTCCCCCTTTCTCGTCGCCAATTTCTTGCAACGAGCGCCCTCGGCGCCGGCGCTCTCGCGGCTGGATGTGCCGGAGCGCCTGAGCCCGCACCCCCAACGGCCGAAACGCCCGCGTTTCTCAAAGGCCTGTCGCCCATGACCTCTGGCGTCGTGCCGATTGGCGACGACGAGCGGCGGGCGAGGATCGCCAAAGCCCAGAAGCTGATGGCGGAGCAGAAGCTCGATGCCATCTTCATGGAGGGCACGGCGAGCTGCTTCTATTTCGCCAACATGCGCTGGGGACAGAGCGAACGCACGTTCGGCGTAGTCATTCCCGCCAAAGGCGAGCTGGCCTACGTGTGCCCCGGATTCGAGGAGGACCGGGCGCGCGAGATGATCACGTTCGGCAACGACGTGCGCGTCTGGCAGGAAGACGAGAGTCCCTACAAACTCATCGCCGACATCGTGCGGGACCGCGGCGTGCGGCATGGCCGCATCGGGATCGAAGAGCGTGTGCGGTTCTTCATTGCCGATGGCATCAAGAAGGCGTCGTCGATGGAGTTAGCCGACGCCACGCCTGTCACGGCCGGGTGCCGGATGTACAAGACGGCCGCGGAGATCGCGCTGATGCAGCGCGCCAACGACGTGACGATCGAGGCGTACCGGGCCGCGTTTACGACCATCCGGCCGGGGATCACGCAGGGTGAACTGAGCGGCAACATCGCGGCCGCCTTCAAAGCCCTGGGTTACACGGGCGGCGCAAGCGCGCAGTTCGGCATCTACACGGCGTTTCCGCACGGCAGCGCCACGCCGCAGACCCTGAAAGAGGGCGACGTGGTGATGATCGACGGCGGCACGAGCTGCGAAGGGTACGCATCCGACATCACGCGCACCGTCGTCATGGGCAAGGCCACGCCTCGCCAGACTGAGATCTGGAACCTCGAAAAGCGCGCGCAGGATGCCGGATTCGCGGCCGCCGTCATCGGCGCCCCATGCGAGAACGTTGACATCGCCGCCCGCAAGGTCATCGTGGACGCGGGGTTTGGTCCCGGCTACAAGGTGCCGGGCCTGCCCCACCGCACAGGACACGGCATCGGCATCGAAGGACACGAGTGGACGAACTTCGTGCTCGGCAACAAGACGCCGCTCGCGCCCGGCATGTGTTTCAGCGACGAACCCACCGTGGCCATCTACGGGGAATTCGGCATCCGGCTGGAAGATTGTCTCTACATGACTGAAGCGGGCCCGAAGTTCTTTACCAAGCAGAGTATTGCCATTGACCAGCCCTTTGGTTGAACGTTTTTTTTATTCCCCGGAGGACATATGACACAGCAACTGACAGCAGGTCTCGCGGCTCTCACGTTGGTCGGCACCATCGCGTGCGGCAAAAGCGCGGAACAGGAACAGGCCGAGAAGACGGCGCAGGCGATCGCCGATGCCACCAAGGCCGGCGCGGATCAAATGGCGGCGGGCGCCGCAGCCATGGCCAAAGGCCTGGAGCAGATGACTCAGGGCGCCGGCGCCGCCGGCGGGAGCAAGGTTGAGGTGTTGCCGTTCGAGAAACTCGGCGAGGCCTTCCCGGAAGTCAGCGGTTGGACGCGCGGTGAGGTGACCGGCAGCACCACGAGTTTCCCGATGGCGATGTCGCAGTCCGAAGCGAGCTATCGCAACGGCGAGGCGCGCATCAAGCTCGAGGTGGTCGATGCCGCGCTGGCCCAGATGCTGGTCACACCGTTCTCGATGTTCATGGCCGCCAACTACAGCGAGCGTTCTTCGGATGGCTACAAAAAGGGCACGTCCGTCAAAGGGGAACCCGCATTCGAAGACGTGAGCACCAAGAACGACACCGCAGAAATCACGGTGGTCGTTGCCAAACGATTCATCGTGACTTCGCGTGGATCCCGAGGCACGGGCATCGACCCGGTGCGTGCGGTGCTGGAACAGATGGACTTCAGCAAGCTGACTGCCGCGAAGTGATCCACGGAGTGCGACGAACGTTCGCGGTCGGCACCATGGCCACCGCCATGGTGGCGTGTGGCAGCGGTCAGGAGGCCACTCCGGGACCGATACCTGCTCCACCGGCGCAGACCGCGAGTGCGGCTGCCGTGACGCTGGTCTCGCTGCAGGACCTGCGGGCCTCGGTGCCGAAGTTTGTCGGTTGGACACGAGGCGAGATGACCGCCCAGGAAGGCCCGACGCCATCGCGCTCCACCCACGTGCAGGTGACCTTCACGCGCGGCACGGAGACACTCAGCCTGGAGATTGCGGATACCGGCGGAGACGAACGGTCAATTGAGTCTCTTGAACACATGGCCGGCACGAGCACGAGCCGCACGGTCGAGAACGGCTACTTCAAAGGCACCACCGTCGCCACGTTCCCTGCCGTTGAGTCATGGAACACCGTGGACAAACTCGGCGAACTCAGCGTGCTCATCCGCCGGCGCTTCATCATCAACGTCACGGGCGCAGGGTTGGCCGATGCGGCGCCGATGCGAGCTCTGGCCGAAGCCGTGGACACATCCAGGCTTCGGTAGGCGGCGACTCCACAGTCCGCCCTGCAATTGAGGGCCGCCAAGAGCCGCCATGCAATTGAGGGTTGAGGATTGAGCGATTGAGGATCGGGATTGGACGAATGGCTGACTGCTGATTGACGATCGGGATTGGCGGATGGCCCGATTGTGGGATGGCCCGATTGCGCTCGTCCATCGCCCCATCAGAGATCCCACCATCCCACGATCAGACCATCCGTCAATTCCCATCCTCAATCCCACATCAGCAATTGCTCCATCCCGATCCTCAATCGCTCAATCCTCAACCCTCAATTTCCAAGCGCGTCCCATCCCGATCCTCAATCCCTCAATCCTCACTCCTCAATTCCACAGGGTTCTTCACAACCTGAAGCCGCCGCTCAGAACGTCGGCGGCGTCGACCACAAACACGTGCTCGCCGGTAATCGATGCGGCGCCGGTGAGCTCGGGCACGATGGCGGCATAGTCGCCGACGGTCGTCCGTGACAAGACGCGCGCGCTGAAGGTGGTGCCGATGATGCTCTCGTGCACGAAGGGCACGCTGTCGTCAGTCAGGCCCATCGCGTCCAGCACCGCGAGCACGGCGCACGTCCCAGTGCCGCAGGGCGATCGATCGACTTCGTGGTCCGCAAACACCGTCACGTTCCGCAGGTGTGCGTCAGCCACGGTCGGCGGGCCCGTGAAGATGGTGCCGTAGACGCCGATCAGGCCCGGTTCGAGTGGGTGCACCACCGTGATCACGCGCTCAACTTCACGCGCGATCGCCATGCCGACGGTCTTGAGGTCGCCGAGCCGCTCGCGCACCACCGCCAGGCCGACGCTTTCCGCGTCCACCACGGCATAAAAGGCGCCACCAAACGCCACATCCACCCGGACGTCCCGTCCGGCCACGCGCACGACCAGTCCCGCCGCGAGTACAAACGACGGCACGTTGACGAACGACACCTGCGTCACCCTCGGCCCATCCATGTGCGCACGCGCCCGAATCTGGCCCGCCGGCGCGTCGAACACCAGCGTCCTCCGGCCGTCGGCGTGGGTCACAAGCGCCCGCTCGAACGCGATGGTGGTCACCGCGACAATGCCGTGCCCGCACATGGTGCTGTAGCCCTCGTTGTGCATGAACAGGACGCCGACGTCCGAATCGGCGCGCTCAGGTTCGGTCAAGAGCGCCCCGTACATATCCGCATGGCCGCGCGGCTCGAACATCAGCACCCGTCGCAGGTGGTCCTGATGCGCCAGCGCCCACGCCCGCCGCTCCAGCATCGTGGCACCTTCAGGCGCGGGCCAACCGTCGGTCACCAACCGCAATGGTTCGCCTGCCGTGTGGGCGTCGATCGTGCGTAAGATGATGGACATGCCCCTATTGTTATCGGAACACGACGTCCGCCGGGTGCTCCCCATGGCGGATCTGATTCAGGCGATGTCCGCGGCCTTGGCGGAGTACTCGGCGGACCGCGTAGCGCAGCCAATACGGACGGTTATCGAGGTCGGCCCCGAGCGCGCGTACTTCGGCGTCATGCCGGCGGTGATCGACTCGCCGGCGGCCATGGGGGCCAAGCTTGTCACCGTTTACGCGAGCAACCACGCGCACGGCCTGACCTCACATCTGGCGACAATCATTCTTCTGGACCCGGCCACCGGCGCGCTGGTCGCGCTTCTCGACGGCCGTTACATCACCGAGGCGCGCACGGCCGCCGTCTCTGCGGTTTCTGTGGACCGGCTCGCCCGCGCCGACGCCACGCGCCTGGCCATCATCGGCAGCGGCGTGCAGGCGCGCAGCCACCTCGACGCCATCCGACATGTCCGCGCCTTGACCGACGTGCGCGTGTGGAGCCCCAACGCTTCTCACTGCGCAGCGTTCGCACAATCAGCGTCCGCCGACACCGGCCTGACCGTCCGCGCCGCCGCCAGCGCGCGTACGGCGGTCCGTGACGCCGACATCGTGGTGCTCGTCACGGCGTCTCCCGTGCCGGTCATCACCGACGAAGACATCGCGCCGGGCACCCACATCTGTGCGATCGGCGCATGCCGCCCCACGCAACGCGAAATGCCGACAGCACTGGTCGCGCGGTCACGGCTGTTCGTGGACTCGCGCGCGGCAGCATTGGTCGAAGCCGGCGATATCGTGCTGCCCCTGAAGGAAGGCGCCTTCACCGCCGACCACATCGTCGGCGAACTCGGCAACCTCGTGCTGGGACGATGCGAGGGCCGGCTCTTAGCTGACGACGTCACGCTGTTCAAGTCGCTCGGCATGGCGGTCGAAGATGTCGTCGCGGCGCAGCTCGTGGTTGAACGTGCGACGACCGCCGGTCTGGGCACAGAGTTCTCGCTCTCGTGACCGTACTCCTGCGGGCTGCGGTCCTGGTGGTGCTGGCTGGCCCGCAGGCCAGCCTGACAGCCGGTATGCCTGCGTCGCAACCCCCGCGCGCGCTGCCCGGGGCGTTCACTGCCGCGTACAACCTCAACTACGAGGATGCCCTTCGCCTGGCGCGGCAGGACGTAGCCGCACGACCGGATACCTCCGAGGCACATCGCACGCTGGCCACCATTCTCTGGATGCACGCGCTCTTCACCCGAGGCGGCGCCACGATTGACCACTACCTCGGCGGCCTCACGTCGTCGCAAATCAAGCTGCCGCCACCACCTCCTGACGCAGATGCCGAGTTCCGCACACATCTTGGGCGCGCCATCGCGTTGGCTGAAGCGGCAATCAAGCGCGATGAGCGCAGCGCGCAGGCGCGCTACGACCTCGGCGCCGCCTACGGGTTGCAGGCGTCGTACGTGGCGACGGTTGAGGGAAAGGTCACGCAGGCGTTTGGATCGGCGCGCCGGGCCTACAACGCACACGAATGGGTGCTCGAGCACGCGCCGGATCGAACCGACGCCGGACTGGTAGTGGGCACCTACCGGTATGCCGTCGCCGCGCTCTCGATGCCCAAGCGCCTCATCGCGTACATCGCCGGGTTTGGCGGAGGAAAGGAACGCGGACTCCAGTTGATCGAAGCGGCGGCCGGACACCCACTCACCCGGACCGACGCACGCATCGCCCTGGCATTGATGTACAGCCGCGAGGGACGGCAAGCCGACGCGCTAGCCGTGCTCAAGGTACTCTTCGCCGACCATCCACAGAACCGCCTGCTGCAGCTCGAGATTGGGTCAGCCGCGTGGCGCGCCGGTCTGCCGGGCGAAGCCGAAGCCGCATTGACATCCGGACTCGCGTGGCACGACCGCGACACCCGCCCGAAGGTGCCCGGCGAGCGCGCGCTGTGGATCTACAAACGCGGCATGGCCCGGGTCTCACTCAACCGACTCGACGATGCGGTGGCAGACCTCAGGATGGCGCTGACTCAGAACCCGGTTGGGTGGGTGCGGGGCCGTGTGCACCTGGAATTGGGCAAGGTCGCCGACCTGCGTCAACAACGACCGACGGCCCTCACCGAATATCTGGCCGCCAGTGAGTTGTGCCGGACCCATCAGGACCCGTGGTGTCAGGAGGAGGCCGCACGCTTGAGGAAACAACCCTTCAGTTTCCGTCCAATCTCATAGACTACAACTGGCACGCATGAAGCCCTGGCTCAAGATCCTGCTCGTGGTCGTCGCCCTCGGCATGCTGGGCATGTGCGGCATTGCGGGAGCTGGCATCTACTTCGTCTCAAAACACGTCAATACCGAGCGCGTGTCCAGCGGCAGCGCGCTCAAGCAATTCGACGATGCGCTGGTTCCCTTCAAAGACCAGAAGCCCCTCCTCGAAATCGACGCCTCCGAACGTGTGCGCCGCATGCGGGACCTGAGCCAGGCGCCGACCGCCGAGGTCAAGGCCACGAACCTCATCGTCATGGCGTGGGAACCTGACGAGGGCCGTATTGTCAACCTCAAGCTTCCGCTCTGGGTGTTGGCGATGGGACAACGCAAGGTAGACATCGGCGTGGGCGCCGAGCGTTTCGACCTTCGGAAGCTGGAGCTCGACATCAACGAGATCACTCGCGTGGGTTCGATGCTGATCGTGGATGTCCGCGGCCGCTCGGGTGAACGCGTCCTGATCTGGACTGAATAGGGGACAGCGGGACGCTGTCCTCGCAATGGCGAAATGTCACAAATGTCCGAAATGGCGAAATTCTTCGGGCTTCGCATCTTTCCTTAGATCGGCACGGCGCTTGCAGTGTGGGCAGTCATGGAGGTTTCTATGACTGGTACACGTGGACTGATGCTGGCGTTGACACTTGTGGTGGCCGCGCCTGCGGTGGCGGCGTGTCAGACCTGGCACGACCCGCGTTGGGACGATCGGCGATCAGCTCCGCGTGGGCGGCCAGACCCACGCGACGAGCGCGGTGGCGTCTACGGGCGCGCGGCTCCGCGCTTTGATGTCGCGTTCAGCAATGGGCAGGATGACGGCTACGAAGCCGGCCTGCGCGACGGCCAACGTGGCGAACGCTTCGACCCCGTGGGTGAAAAGCGCTACCGCTCAGGCGACCGCAACTACGACCGCCGCTACGGACCCAAGGAGCTCTACAAGGATCGGTATCGCGACGGCTTCCGCCGCGGCTACCAGGATGGCTATCAGGATGGAAGACGGTACGACCGGCGCGACGATCGGCGCGACGCGCCCCGCTGGTGGCCCTTTGGACGTTAAGCGAGTCGGAAGAACTTTCGCATCCGCGCCAGGAGTGACGCCTTGGTGGCCGCCGGCGTTGCGCCTGGCGCGGATTTGACCGCATCCAGTTCCGCGCGTCGCGTGGAGGCGGCCCCGGCCAACGCATCCAGCACCGAGGGCTGGCTCCGCACGTGCGCACCAAAGGCTTCCGCTGAAATTTCGAGGAGCATGCTGTCGCGGCGCGCGGTGACCGTGGCCGATCGGGTATCGCCTGTGAGCAGCGACATCTCACCGAAGTAGCCGCCGCTTTCCGTGACAGCCACTTCACGGCGTTCGGGTCCGACAGAAATCACGACGGTGCCGTCAGTGACCAGAAACATCGATCCGCCAGGCTCGCCTTCCCTCACCACGATGTCGCCCCGCCCGTACAACCGAGTGCGCGCCGCTGCCGCAAGCGCCGCGTGCACGTCGGGCGCCAGCCCCGCGAAGATCGGCACGGCCGCAATCTGCTGCTCGTTGCGGTGGTGCTCGGCCAGCGGGTCGCGTGGGATGTCGTTTCGCTGATATTCGATCTGGATCGGCCACGGGATCTCGATCTCGCGCCGATGGAACTCGTAGTAGATCGCCGTGCGCACTTCGTCGCGCGCGCGCTCGTCGTGCTCGAAGTCCATCACCCAGAACCGGGCCCTGAAGATCAGCGCGGACGCTCCGAAATCCACCAGCACCACGTCGGGCGACGGTTTCTCGAGCACGCGCGGACACCGCGCCAGCGCCACCATGATCGCCTCGCGCACCTGGTTCGGCGGAATCTGATACCCCGTGCCCACCTCCACAAACAACCGCGTGGGCGACAGCGGTTCTGAATAATTGGTGATGGCTTCCTTGCCGACGATGTTATTGGGGACAATCACGAGGTTGCCGGTTTTGGTCTGGATCTTCGTGGCACGCCACGTGATCTCGGTGACGCGGCCCTGGAACTCGCCGACTTCGATCCAGTGACCCGGCTTGAACGGCCGGTCGATTTGCAGCGCGAGCCCTGCAAAAAAATTGCCCAGCGTGTCCTGCAACGCGAAACCCACGACGACCGCGCCCACGGCGGATGCGGCGAGCAACTGCTCGGGAAACACCAGCGTAACGACCAGGAGAAAGACGCTGATGACCAGCGCGCCCTGTACGATGCCAGGCGCACGCTCGGTGGCATGGTCGCTGAACCACGGATGGAACAACAACGTGATGACCACCTGGATGGCCCCAAGGGTCAGGAGTAATTTCTCAACGCTGAAGATATTGCCGAAATACCCCGGCGGCACCACGGCACCCACCAGCAGGAGGTGGGCTGCGACAGCCGCGGCAGACACACCCAGCGTGAGCCTGAGCCTGCGGCGCAGCGCGGGGTTGCGTACC
The DNA here is from genome assembly GCA_046594875.1 of Vicinamibacterales bacterium. Classification (GTDB taxonomy): domain Bacteria; phylum Acidobacteriota; class Vicinamibacteria; order Vicinamibacterales; family SCN-69-37; genus SYFT01. The sequence goes on along the minus strand of JBKJQX010000243.1, from coordinate 23,363 downwards.
GACAGCAGCAGTGCCAGCGTGGCGACAAACAGCGCCACGCCGGCGAGGAAGTGCGGGCTTGTCAGACGCGCGGTGTCCACGTCAGCCCGAGATGCCCTTGCGGAATGCGGTGATGTCGGCCGGCGTCAGCGTCACAGTCACGCGGGCCGGGTTCGAGCCGCCCTTGGCATCGCGGTCGGGATTGACTCCGCGCGATCCGGCCGATGCCACCGTGCCGGTGTTCGTCTTGTCGGCACCCAGCTTCGATGTGACCCCACCGAGCCCGAATTTGCTTGAAGACGCTGGGGGTTTCGCCGTCGAGGTCGTCGAAGTGTCGGCCGGCTTGGCCGTGGTCGTCGTTGGCGTGGCTGTCGAGCCCGTGCTGCCTGTAAGCGAGGACGCCCCGGCGGCGCCGGCCACCACCGTCACCGCAACAGGCTTGTAGGAAATCGTGGCCTTGTAGCGCGCAGCGACTGTGGCTGTCGCGTTCAGCTTCTCGGATGTGATCTGCTTCGCCAGCTTGCTGACGCGATCCTTGGTCTCAGGATGTGAGGCAAACACGCCGCTCGGCTCTTTCAGGTCCTTGTTCCTGTCGGACAGGCGCGTGAGAAACGCACCCAGACCCGCCGGGGCGTACCCGACCTCGTTGGCCTTCCTGATGCCCACCTGATCCGACTCGTTCTCGTCGCCGCGGTCGTACTGGTTCTCGAGCAGGTTCGCGTACGCCCTGTCCAGCATGAATTCCAGGACATTGCTCCGAGTCGCCGCCTCGACCGCTCCCCCGGCCACCTTTGATTTCTTGATCGCATTGATCGTGTGCTTCTCGGTGATGTGGGTAATCTCGTGACCGAGCACGCCCGCCAGTTCGGCTTCGTCCGCGATGAGTGCGAGCGCGCCGCGCGTGATGTGCACGAAGCCTCCGGGCGCCGCAAACGCGTTGACGCCGTCGGTGTCGAGCACGATGAACGTCCACGCGAGATTCGGCCTGGTACTGGACGAGGCCACCACGCGGCCCACCAGTGACACGTATTTGTGCACCGCAGCGTCCTGAACCACGCCGTACTTCTGCCTCAGGCGGGTGCTGATGGCCGCACCCATATCCTTTTCTTCCTGCTCGGTGATGACGAGGTCCTTGATCTGGTCGGCCATGCTCTTCGCCTTGCTGATCTTGCCGACCGCCTGACCGAGTTTCCCGAGCTGCGCCGCTGCCGGCGCCGCCACCGCAAGCATCAACACACTGAAGAAAAGCACCCGTCTCATCAACGCCCTCCTATGACTTCGTGCACCACGATCGCCTGGGCCTTGCCCTTCACCGTAATCGCACCAATCTCGCGCGTCGGCACCTCGGTCGTCAGCCTCGACCTCACGGCCTCGCTGATGAGGATGCGCACGCCGTGCTCCTTGGTCGCCGACTCGAGACGCGAACCCAGATTGACCGAGTCTCCGATCACCGTATAACTCATGACCGTGTCGGACCCGATGTTACCCGCAATCATGTCCCCGGAGTTGATGCCAATCCCAATATCCACGGTGGGCATGCCCCGGGCCTTCCAGTCGGCGTTGAGCCGGTTCAGCTCCTGAACCATCTCGAGGGCCGCGGCCACGGCATGGTCAGCGTGGTGCGGGTCGGTCACGGGTGCGCCGAACAGGCCCATCACCATGTCGCCCACGAACTTGTCCAGGGTGCCCTGATGGCGGAACAGGACGGCCACCATCGCGGAGAAATACTCGTTGAGCTGCGCCACCACGGCTTCGGGTGTGGCCTTTTCGGAGGCGGTCGTAAACCCGCGAATATCCGAAAAGAGGACGGTCATTTCACGGCGCTGGCCACCCAGTCGCGCGAGCGACGGGTCTGCCACCAGATGCGTAAACACATCGGGTGACACATACCGGCCGAACAGCTGCTTCATCAGGCGCTTCTGCCGGTCCTCGACGAAGTATTGCCAGGCCGTGCCGCCGAACGTCGCCAGGGCGACACCTAACACCGGCGGCACCAGGCTCACCCACACGCCCGCCCCAATCAAAGCCGTCGTCGCCCAGACCAGGAGGGCACCCAGGACCAGGACCACCCCCACCGCCCATCCGACGGGCAGCACCACGGCCACCACGCCGGCCGCGAGGCTGACACCGCCCGTCGTCAGGACGTCCACGGTGGTGCCGGCTTTGCGCATGAACCGCTGCGACAACACGTCATCAACGGTCGCCGCGTGAAGCTGAACGCCCGGCATGGCCGGGCCGCCGAACGGCGACGGATACGTGTCCTTCAGGCCGGGAGCGGTGGTGCCGATGAACACATACTTCCCTCTGAACTCGGCCGGGTCCACCAGGGGCGCGGCGCCATTGAGCAACAGGTCTTCGGAACGCAACAGGTCTATGAACGAATAGGCCGGATATGTGCGTTGCCCTTCCGCATCTGCATAGGGTCCGTGTAATCGAAGCAGCATCTGACGCGACGGCAGTGCTTCACCGGTGGTGGAACGCGCGGGTGCTGAGAGCAGCGGCACTTGCGCCGAGCCGACGCGCAGGATCGACTGGTCCATCGAGGCCGCCGAGGCCGGCACCCGGTCGGCGGCCAGGAAGGACGCCAGTCCGAGCCACGGCACCGGCCGCCCCTCTGCGACGACGAACGGCAGCACGCGGCGCGCTGTGCCGTCGGGGTCGAGTTCCAGCATGGTGTGACCAACGCCCGCGCTTGCCGCGGCGAGGTCCGCAAACGGCAGACGCAGATGCGGCCGCACAAGAAACCCGGGGCCTGGATCGTAGTTCACGCCGGGGAGCGGCGGCGCTGTGGGCACGGGTGTTTCCGCGGTGGACGAGCCCTCAAAGATCGCTTCAGCCGCCAGCACCACATTTCCAGCGCGCCGGACGCTTTCGACGAGCGCCGCGTCCGACTCGGCGCCCGACATGGTCGCCCCGCTGTCTCCCAGCGGAAACGCGCCGCGAAGATCCCGGTCCACGAACAACACATCGTAGGCGATGGCTTTCGCCTGCCCGCGCGCCAGAAAGTCCACCACGGCCGAGTGCACCAGGCGTGGCCACGGCCACCGGCCGAACGTGGGTTCCAGCAGTCGCAGCGACGATTCGTCGATTTCGACGATGACCATGTCCTGATGCGCGCCGCCGCCGCGCGCGAGGCTGGTGCCATGCGTGGCCACGAGCCGGCGGTCGTACGTGGAAAGCTCCTGGTCCGTAAAGATCCGGAACAGGCCCAGGCCGAAGGCCAGGGCCCACGCCACGCCGCCAATGGCGAGACCGATCGCGAGTTTTCTCATCGACCTGTGAAGAGTAGCCCTGTTGGATGGTAGCGGTACGGGGATTCGAACCCCGGTTCTGTGGTTGAGAACCACATGTCCTAACCCCTAGACGATACCGCCATGGATGGGGCCGGTCCCGGCCCTAACAGGAACACTGAAAGTAGCATCGTGGCGAGAAGGCGGTCAAGTCAGGGATAATCGACAGGTTCAATTGCTGCCATGACTTTCATCCGTCTTTCTGCCGCCACCTTGCTCCTGACCCTGGCCGCCTGCTCGCCCGCGCCCACGCCGTCTGCCCCGCCACCCCCCGGCGGCGGCAAGAGGGTGGACAGCGCCACTGCAGGGTCGGTGGCCGGTCGCATCACGTTCACCGGACCGGTCCCGAAACCTGAGCTGCTGCGGATGGGCAAAGACGCGGCGTGTGTGGCCGGCGCCGGGCCCAACCCGCAAAGCGACGCGGTACTCGTGGGCGCGGATGGCGGGCTCAAGAACGTCTTTGTCCACGTCACGGCGACGTTTGATGAATACACCTTCGACACGCCGGCCGAAGCCGTCACGATGGACCAGAAGGGGTGCGTGTATGCGCCGCGGGTGTTCGGCGTGCGCGTGGGTCAGCCGATCGAAATCCTGAACAGCGATAACACGGTGCACAACGTGCACGCCCTTCCGATGCAGAACCAGGAATTCAACGAGAGTCAGCCGCGCTCCGGGATGCGCACCACGAAAATCTTTACCGTGCCCGAAGTCATGGTGCGTTTCAAGTGCGACTTCCATGGATGGATGGCCGCGCACGTGGGCGTGATGAGCCATCCGTTCTTCGCGGTCACCGACGCCTCCGGCGCATTCAACCTCAAGGGCCTGCCGCCGGGCACGTACACCATTGAGGCCTGGCACGAGACGTTTGGCACGCGAACGCAGCAGGTCACGATCGCCGCAGGCCGCCAGCAGAGCGTGATGCTGACCTTCGGCCCGGCCTGACATGCCATCCACACCTTCGCGCGTAGCCGATTGGATCACGCTCGCCAAGATCCGGGTGAATACCCTGGTCGTTGCCACCACCGCGGGCGGTTATTACATGGCCGCGCCTGGCGACGTGGATCTGTCGCGCCTGGCGATCACGTGCGTCGGCACGGCGCTTGTGGCTGGCGGCGCAGCCGCGTTTAACCAGGTCAGCGAGCGCGATACCGATGCCCTGATGGACCGCACCAGGAACCGGCCTGTGGCGGGGCTCCGGATGTCGCCGCTCGAAGGCCGCATCGTCGCCGCAGTACTTTCGGCCGCCGGGTTGGGCATCCTCGGTGCCGCAGTGAGCATGCTGGCGATGTGGGTGGCACTGGCCACGCTGGTCAGCTACGTCCTCTGTTACACGCCGCTCAAGCGGTATACGTCCTTTTCAACCGTCGTCGGTGCTGTGCCGGGCGCGTTGCCGCCGATGATCGGCTGGGCCGCCGCGCGCGGGTCGATCGACGAACTGGCGGGCTGGTCGTTGTTCTTCATCATGTTCATCTGGCAACTGCCGCACTTCCTGGCCATCGCGTGGATTTACCGCGAGGACTACAGCCGCGCGGGCCTGCCGATGTTGCCGGTGATCGATCACTCGGGCGCCATGACCGGACGCCAAATGGCGCTCTGGGCTGCCACCCTGGTGCCGGTCAGCGTGATGCCGACGGTGGTGAACCTGGCCGACCAGACCTACGGCATCGGCGTGCTGATGCTCGGTGTCATGCAGTTTGCCCTGACCATCCGCTTCGCCTGGTCGCGCACCAAGGCCAACGCACGCGTCGTCTTCTACGCGTCCATTATTTATCTGCCGCTCCTGTGGGCGCTCATGGCGCTGGCGAAGCTATGAGCGCTGGTGGCAATGGACAAATGTCAGAAATGACCGAAATGACGAAATGTTGGAACTGCGTCGCTTGTCTGCTTCACTTGGGAATGGGTGAATGATCTCAGTAAGCGATCTCCCGACGCTGAATGCGTCGCTGAATGCGCTGTGCACGGTGTTGCTCGTCATCGCGTACTTCCACATCCGGGCCAGGCGAATTGAACAGCATCGCAAGACGATGCTGGCGGCGTTTGGGACGTCGGTGTTGTTTTTGATTTCCTACGTGATCTACCACGCACAGGTCGGATCGAAGCCGTACCCGGGCACCGGGGTACTGCGCACGATCTACTTCGTCATCCTGGTTCCGCACATCATCCTGGCGGCCGCTGTGGTGCCGCTCGCGCTCATGACGCTGCGCCGCGGTCTGAAGCGCGATGATGCCCGCCATCGCGCCATCGCGCGGTGGACGCTGCCGATCTGGCTGTTTGTCTCGGTGACCGGCGTTATCGTCTATCTGATGTTGTACTGGCCACGACCCGCTGCCTGAGGTTGGCCACCGTCAGCGCGGTGTTGTTGAGCGCGCGATGGTCATCCGCGTCACACGGGTTCGTTGTCAGGACACGAAGTTCGCAATTAGACCGAGTGCCGCCCGGAACGCCCATCGCCTCTCCGGGCAGGAACCACAGATTGCCGCGGCAGGCAAAACTTCCCCCGGTGCAGAACGGGTTGAGGCGATTGTCGGGATTGGCCCAGGCCAGCAGGCGCGTGCAGTTGAACCCCTGCACGGCGCAGGCGTCGTTATACGACATGACCGTGCGCCACCGTTGTCCCACGCGAGTGTTGTTGTAGCCGTGGGCGTAGGTGTAAGGGAAGATGGACGTGCTCACGTACCAGTCGTGTTGCGCCCCCATGTTGTGCCCCCACTCGTGGGCGACGGTCAGGCCGGGGGTGACACATACAGTATCGGTGACGCTGTAGCCGAACGGGTCGAACGCGGCGCTGACGGTGGACATCACGTAGGCAATACCGCAGGCATCGGCGCCACTGGACGGGTGCACCAGCATCATCACAAGATCGGCGCCAAACTGATTACGCAGCGCGGCCACGCCGCTCAGGGCCCCGGCACCAATGCGAAGGTCGGTCAGGTTCGTGCCGAAGGAACCGACTTCCGTGTACCCCACCAGAGCGCTGTGCACCAAGCGCACCCGATGTCTGACGTCGCTGTTCGCATACGTCGTGTTGGTCTCGCTGATCCCGATGTTGATGAGGTTGGCCATTCCGGCCGCGCCCCCCGCGTGCTGCTGCGCCAATGACGTATAGACCACCATTACATCAATGATGTCGGCCGTATCGGTGAGGTTGCGATCGGCCGCACCCGCAAGCGCGTCGGGAGAATACGTGGGTTCGAGCGGATCCGCCTCCCGTGGAAGCGCGGCTTGATCCACCTGCGAGATCACATGCACTTCGCCCGCAGGCTGGGGATTGGCGGCCCGTGACTCCGCCGACGCCGGACGAATGTTGAACGTGCCTGACGGCATCACCACACTACCTGCCAGAAGGCCTCCGCCGTACACCAGTGTGACTGAACTCCCCGCCACACCATCCACGTGCCCCACCCAGGTGACACCGGACGTATTGGGATCGAACCGCTCGAACACGGCAACGATGAAGACGTCGGGAAAGAGCTCGAGCGACAAGGACGGCTCGCGAACCAGTTGCGGGCGGGTTCGTGGATCGGGCAGCGTGTTGACGTCCAGCGCCACCGCGCGCGACCGCGTGACGCTCGGGTCGCCGGCAGAAAGGACCTGATTCAGGGCCGCAGCGGGCAACAGCGCATCGGTCGAGAGCGGACTTGATGACGCCTGGACTGGCCCCAGCCACGACGGGCTCAGCGCCACGACCAGGCCGGCTCCGGCCAGCACACCTGCGCGAACCAGCGAGAAAGAACTGCCCATGCTCCGCCTCCCGCCGCTACTATACTGCCGGTCACGCGCTTTTTCCCGGGAGACACGCATGCTGACTTCGCCCCGATTCGTTCGCCGGCCCGCCACGCGGGTGTGCGCAAGGCTGGCCGCCGTCGCGCTGATCGGGCTTTGGCCGGCAGCGGCCCAGGCTCAGAACGCGGCTCGTCCCGACAAGTGGACCATCGAGCTCTACGGCGGCGGGTCCTCCTCATCGTCATCCTCGAGCGGAGGCGCGACGCCGACGTTCGCGCCAGGCACGCCCTTTACGACCGAAGCCGGGCAGCCCAGCCGCGCCGTCTCCTCGTGGTACTTCGGCGATGGTGCGGCCCTTCTGAATCAGGTGCAGGCGCGCTTCGCCGCCATCAACGGCACACCATTCCCCGAAATCACACCACTGGACTCCGCGTTCGGCGGCGGCGGCGCCAGCCGCAAGAGCGGCGGCGCGTTTGGCATTCGCGTGGGACGCGCGCTGACGTCGAAGCTCAGCCTCGAATTCAGCGCGGAGCGCAGCCTGGCGAAGCTGGGGTTGACCAGCGCCCTGCAGGATGCGCTGGAAGCCAGCAGGGCCAGCTTTGAGGACGCGTTCCGGGCGCTGCTCAGCACGGCGCCGGTCACCAATCTGACGGTCTCTTCACAGCTCACCACACCCGCGCGGGCGAACAGCCAGACGCGGGTGGCGGGCGCGGTGAAGTGGACGGTCCTGAGCGGACGCAAGTTAGAGGCGTATCTGACGGCGGGGGGCGGGGTCATGCTGAACAGCGGCGAAGGCCCTCAGGCGGTTCTTAACGGCAGATACACATTCAGACTCTTTGGCGCGTTCGTGATGGACGAAACCGACCGCGTGGTGGTGAGCGTGACTCAGCCGAAGAACAACGCGATGGGCCTTGTCGGCGGCGGGTTCACATACGACCTGTCTGCGCGCACAGGAATACGGGCCGACGTGCGCTTGCTCGTGAACTCCACGAAGGAAGTGACGAAACTGACCGCAGCGCCTGCCGTGGCCACGGCCACGGCCAGCACCACCGGCGTGTTGCCCTCGGTCACAAACCCGGGGATCCAGTTCAGCACGCAACCAAACGTGCGGTCGACATTGAGTGGACCAAATCTGAACCTCACGTTGTTTGAAGGCTCGGGCACCAACAGGCAGGTGGCGGTGACCATCGGGGTATTCAGGAGATTCTGAAGTCCAGGGTCCAGGGTCCAGGGTCCAGGGTCCAGGGTCCAGAGTCCACAGTTCTCGGTGCCGGCTTTGCCGGGACTTTATTTCTAACTGAAGCCCCTGCGCCGAACGGCGCAGGCACATCGAACCCTGGACTCTGGACCCTGGACTCTGGACCCTGGACCCTGGACCCTGGACTAGTAAAGCAGATACTTCGCGCGCAGGAGGCGCCACCGCGCTTCACCTGCGGTCCACGTGGCCGCGATGGCGGCAGGGTCGTCGCCGCTCTTCAGGCGCGCGAGGCCCGCGCCTGATCCAAACAACCGCAACGAGGAATCGACCTCGAACGTGCCCGGGAACAGCCGCAGGAGCGCGGACGCGATCTCCACGCCTACGCGCACGGGCCGCACGGCATTTCTGTCGGTGACAACAATGAAGACGCCCTGGCAGGCTTCGTGGGCAAACTTGCTCGCGTTGGGCGTGAATTGTTCAGGATAAAAGCGCACGCCGGGAATCGACCTGGCGTTAAGCGCTTCGGCGAGGCGCACACCATCAATCCATGGTGCGCCGATGTGTTCGAATGGCGTATCGGTGCCGCGCCCCACCGAGAGGTTCGCGCTCTCGAAAGAGGCGAGTCCCGTGTACAGCGTGGCGGCGTAGAGGTTACGCATGTTCGGCGATGGGCCGATCCACATCAGCCCGGTTTCATCGAACCAGGCGTCACGCCGCCAGTTGCGCATCGCGACCACCGTCAGGTCCGCGCCAATCTTTTTTTCCGCATTGAACAGGCGTGCGAGTTCACCCAGGGTCATGCCGTGCCGTGTGGGCATCGCCGGCAGATACCCAATAAAACTGACGGCACCGGGATCGAGCACGGGGCCCTCGATGTGCACGCCGCCAATCGGGTTCGGTCGATCCAACACGAAGACCTTGATCTTGCGCGACGCCGCCTCCTCCATCACATACGCCATCGTGGTCATGTAGGTGTAGAAGCGCGCGCCCACATCCTGCAGGTCGATGACGATGGCGTCGAGGCCGGCGAGCATCGCGTCGGTTGGACGCCGTGTGTCGCCATACAACGAGTGAATCGGCACGTCGGTTCTGGCGTCGTGCGTGGAGGGCACGGCGGCGTCCAGAATTCCGCGGATGCCGTGTTCGGGGCTGAAGAGGGCCACCAGCTTCACGTCCGGGGCGCCGGCCAGCACGTCGATGGTGGCGGCGCCGTCACGCGCGCGGCCGGTGTGGTTGGTGAGCAGGCCCACGCGCAGGCCCTTGAGCGCGGCGAACCCGCTGGCGCGAAGCACATCAATGCCGTTCTGCACGGGCGCGTACTGTGGCGGGAGCACGGCCGGCGTTTGTGACTCGAATGTCCGGCGCGTGCCGGCAAGGCCCGTGGCGGGCAGGGCCGTGAACGCAGACGCCGCAATCGTGGCCACGCGGGCACGCAGCGGCGTGACGTCGCCTTTGCCGTCGGGATGCACCCGGTTGGACATGAACACCACGAAGACCTGCGTGGCCGGGTCCACCCAGAGCGACGTGCCGGTGAAACCCGTGTGGCCGAAGGAGCCGATGGGCAACAGTTCCCCGCGGTTGGAGGAATAGGACGAGTCCATGTCCCAGCCGAGACCACGCACGCTGGGCAGGCCATCAGGCGTGGAGGGGCTGGTCATGCGCGCCACCGCCAGCGGCGAGAGCACACGTGCGCCGCCCAGTTCCCCGCCGCGCAGCAGCATGCGTGCGAAGCGTGCGGTGTCGTCTGCGGTGCTGAACAAACCCGCGTGGCCGGCGACGCCACCCATGCGTCGCGCGGTCGGGTCATGCACGATGCCGCGAAGCATCTCGGCGCCAGGACCCGCGCAGGGCCATCCGTACTGGGTGCAACTTTCCGTGGGCGCGATGCGGCCGCGCAACGCTGCAGGTGGCGTGAACATCGTGTCGTGCATGCCCAGGGGACGAAACAGACGATCAGCCACAAACTGTTCGAACGGCTGGCCGCTGACCTTCGCCACGATGTCGGCCAGGAGGAAGAAGCCGATATCGCTGTAGACGAACTGGCGGCCGGGCGCGGCGCTGAGCACCTCGTCGTTGGCGAGGGTGATCGCGGCCTCGTACCCGACCCAGGGGTCAGCCAGGTCCACGTCGGGGCGCAGGCCCGACATGTGGGTGAGCAGGTGGCGAACGGTGACGCGATCCTTGCCGTACTTCGCGAAGTCGGGGATGAACTGGGCCACCGGATCGCTCAGGCGAATCTGGCCGTCTTCAACCAGCATCATCACGGCGCTTGTCGTGGCGACGACTTTGGTGAGCGAGGCCATGTCGAACATCGTGTCGACGGTCATCATCTCGGCGGCGGGCACCAACGCGCGATGGCCGTACGCTTTGCGAAACACCACGGTGTCGCCACGGCCCACGAGCACCACAGCGCCGGGCAGTTTTTTCTCGGCGATCGCGTCGGCGACGACGTCGTCGATCTTCGCGAGCCGGACGGCGTCCGCCCGCGCCGCCCCTGTCGTCGCAGCCGTCGCCACCTGCGCCTGAGGCATCGTCACCGCCGCTACCCAGGCCACCACTCCACATACCACCAGCCACGGGAGCCGTCGTTCTCTCGTCATGGCGGCAATTATACGGGCGGCCGGCTGCCCCAAGCCGGGTGTTGCCAACGCGAAGGCCCGATCCGCAGAACGCGGGGAGTCGTTGAAGGCCCTGCTGTCGCGGGCCCTCGCGTCAGAGCCCGCGCTGCCCCATTCGCCCAATCTGCACCCACCACCCTCGTCACGCTCGACCGGAAGGTCCGGACGAGATACCCCTCTGTGGACGTGCTCGCGTTGGCGTAGCCGATTCCTGCTACTCTTCCTCTGGAGGCTTCAGACACATCATGACGACTGACACACTTCGCCGCCGGGCCCTGGTGCCCCTGGCCGTCCTGCTCGGCCTTGCGGTGACGTTCGGGGCGTTCACGACGCCCGGACTGACGGCAACGAGCCAGGACGAAAAGATCCTCTATCTCACCGTCGTCGACAAAGACGGCAAGTCGGTGACGGACCTGACGACACCGGAAGTCCTCATTCGCGAAGACAACCAGGACCGCGAAGTGGTGAGCGTGAAGCGGTCGACGGCGCCGATGGCCATTGTGCTTCTGGCGGACACGACGAAAAATGCCGGCGAGGGCTCGATGATGAGCGGCAGGGGCGGCGGCGCCATCGGCCTCGGCACGTTCTCGCCTGAACTCATCCGGGACATTCGCAAAGCGATCGGCGGGTTCGTGAAAGACATGGCAGCCGCCAGTCCTGAAACGCAGATGGAGTTGATGGAGTTTGGCCAGGCGGCGATCACCGTCACAAAGATGACGTCAAACGTGGCGGACCTCGACAAGGGCGTGGCGCGGCTGTTCCCGAAGCCCGGGGCGGCTTCCGTGCTGCTCGAAGCGATTATCGAAGCCAGCAAGTCGCTGTCGAAAACCAAGACGCCTCGCCGCAACATCGTCGCCCTCAATATTGAACCCGGCGACGAACAGAGCCGCCAGAACATCCGCCAGTTGCATGAAGAACTGTCGAAGTCGCACGCCAACCTCTGGGCGGTCTCGTTGCAGGCCGGCGCGAATCAGAACGCGGCGCGCGGACTGGTGCTCGAGCAGTTGACCGCCAACACCGGCGGCCGGCGCGAGTTCATCCACGCCGAGTCGGCGCTCGAAACCATGATGAAGAACATTGTGGACAACCTGAACCACCAGTACGAGGTGACCTACAAGCGGCCCGGCGGCGGCAAGGCACAGGGCGTGCTTGTGGGTGTCCGGCGTGACGGCCTGAAGCTCTACGCCAACCGGATTCCACCGCAGTAGCGCGGATTCAGGACCCATGACTCGTCGCGGGGTGTCCGTGGGCCTGGCGGGCCTTGTGGTGGCCGCCGGCACGGCCTGGTTGCTGAACCGTGCGCCCGCGTACGACCTCGGCCAGCAGGCCGACCAGAACATCCTGCTCATCACCATCGATACCCTGCGCGCCGACGCGCTGGGGTCGTATGGTGGCGGGGCGGCCACGCCGCACCTGGACGCACTGGCGTCACAAGGCGCGAGGTTCACCTTCGCACACGCCCACGCGGTCGTGACGCTCCCCTCACACACCTCCATTCTCACGGGGCAACTGCCGTACGAACACGGCATGCGCGACAACGCCGGCTTTCGAGTGAAAGACGGCACGGCCACACTTGCCACGCGCCTGAAACCTCTTGGTTTTGCCACTGGCGCATTCGTCGGGGGCTTCCCGCTCACGAAGCGGTTCGGCCTGTCGCCGGGGTTTGATGTCTACGACGATCAAATCAGCGAAATGAAAAGTGACGTCACGTTCACGCTGCCCGAACGGCGGGCCGATGAAGTGGTGACACGGGCGCTCGATTGGGTCCGGCGCACACCAGGGAAATTCTTCGGGTGGGTCCACGTGTTCGACCCGCACTCTCCATACAAACCCCCCACCGAGTTCGCCGGCAAATCGCCCCGCCCGTACGATGACGAAGTGTCGTGGGTGGACCACGCACTCGAGCCACTGCTGACGCATCTGGCCACGCTGTCGCGGCCCACCACGGTGATCGTCACGTCGGACCACGGCGAGAGCCTGGGCGAACATGGCGAAGAAACCCACGGCATGTTCGCGTACGAGGCAACCTTGCGCGTGCCCCTGATTGTGGCGACCATCCAGCCGGCCGGCGCCACCGCGAAGACACGGGGGAAGACGATCGACACCCCGGCCCGCCACATCGACATTGCGCCGACCGTGCTCGACGCCGTCGGCGTTCCCGTCGACCCGACATGGCTGGGCACATCGTTGCGCGCTCTCATCGCCGATGGCAACGGTCCCGACCGGCCGAGCTACTTTGAATCCATGAGCTTCAACCTTGTGCGCGGCTGGGCGCCGCTCCGGGGCGTGCTGCAGGAACGCACGAAATACATCGACCAGCCCATCCCTGAAATCTACGACCTGGCCGCGGACCCGGGCGAGCTGAGCAACCTCGCAACCCGCCAACCCGACCGGCTGCAGGTGCTGACGAACCTGCTCCGCACCTTCAGCACGGCGGCACCCAATCGACCGGGACACATTTCAGCCTCGGAGCGGGAAGCCCTGCGGTCACTGAGCTACATCGCAGGCAGCGCGCCGGAGCGCACGGTGTTCACGGAACGCGACGACCTCAAGAACCTGGTCACCATCGACCGCGACCTGCATCGGGCCTCGGAGTTGTTTCGGGAGAATCGAACGGCTGAAGGCGTGCAGATGCTTCGCAGCGTCATCTCCCGTCGTCCCGACACAGCCGACGCGTACATTTCGTTGGCCTATTCGGAGTGGGAGTCGGGCCAATGGCCGGCAGCGATTGCCACGCTCGAGGCGGGTCTTGCGGCCGGCGCCCCTGACCGTGACCTTCGCATCAGGCTGGGCATCTACCTGGCCGAGAGTGGCACCAACCTCCCGAAGGCGATTGCCCTCCTGGAGTCTCTGCCGGACACCGATGTGGAAGGCCTGAACGCCCTCGGCCTGGCGTATGGCCGCGCCGGGCGCTTTCGGGACGCGATTGCCGTGTTCCAGATGATCCTCACGCTCGATGCCACGAGCGCCCTCGCGCACCAGAACATTGCGGCGATGCTGCTGGAGGAGGCGGGGAGGCCCGGCGGTGACCGTGGCGCGAAACTACGCGAAGCGGAACAGTTCGCGCGACGAGCGGTGGACCTCGACTCGTCACTGGCCAAAGGCTTCACCACACTGGGAGTCATCCTGGCCCAGACCAATCGGAGGCCTGACGCGATCGAAAGTTGGAAGCGCGCAGTACAGTTGGATCCGAACGAATTCGACGCGCTCTACAACCTGATCGTGTTGCTCGCCGACGCGGGCCGCATCGGCGAAGCGCGCACCTACGGTGAGCAGTACGTCAGGACGGCTCCGCCGCAACTGCAGGGCGATGTGGAAGCCGTCCGGCAACTCCTGAGGCGATGACACGTTCGATCGGGCTTGTCGTGGCGGTCGCGGCCATGCTGAAGCTGATCGTGGTCTGGCAGCTGGCGGACCACCCGCTCGTCCAACCCGAAGTGGGACTTGACACCACGGCCTACGCAGATCTCGCACGCCGGGTTGTGGCCGGCGACCTGTCGTTGGGGCCGGGTCTCTACTACGTCTCTCCGCTTTACATCTACGTCCTGGCCGCAGGCCTGGTGCTGACCGACTCGTTCACGGCGGTTCGCGTGTTGCAGGTCCTCGTCGGAGCCCTCGCTGTGGGCGGTATCTGGACGATGGCCCGGGCGTGGAGCACGAGCCGCGCGGCCTGGTTCGCTGCAGGGCTGGCCGGCCTGACCGGACTCATCACGTTTTACGAAGTGCTGATCCTGCAGGCGTCGATTGACGTCGCGCTCACCACAGCCGCGCTGCTGGCGCTGACGTGGGCGCTGAAGGGGCGGGGAGTCCGCTGGTTCCTTATCGCGGGCCTCGTGTTTGGCCTGGCCACACTCAACCGGCCGCACATGGCGATTGCCGCTGCTGGCCTTGTGGCGATGTTGCTGGCGACCAGGCGCGTGCGTCCGGCCGCGGTGCTCGTCGCCGGTGTCCTTTTGGGCATGGCGCCAGTCGCCGTGCGCAATGGCGTGGTGGCGGGTGAATGGTCGCCGGTGTCTTCGCACGGCGGGCTGAACTTCTACATTGGCAATTCCGAGACCGCGACCGGCTTCTACGCCGAGGTGCCGGGCATCACGCCCGACATCCGTGGCCAGGCGCGCGACGCGCGGCGCGTGGCGGAAATGGCCTTGGGCCGACCGGTTTCAGACGCCGAGACCTCGGACTATTTTTTCGACCTCGCGTTGGCCTGGATGCGCGAACATCCACACCGGGCGGCGCGGCTGTTCCTGAAGAAGCTGGGCTATGTGTTTCATGCCCAGCACGTGGCGCTGCCGTACTCGTATCCGTTCTTTGCCTACGATGCCCAGACCGCGCTGCGGTTCTACGCGATCGGCCCGTGGCTGCTGATACCGCTCGGCGTCGTAGGACTCGGCATGTTGATTCGCCGTGCCGACGATCGGTCGGCCCTGGTGTTGATCTCGTTCGTCCCGCTCTACGCAGTGTCCGTCGCGCTGTTCTTCATCGCGGAACGGTACCGGCTGCCCCTGCTGGTGCCGCTGTGCGTTGGATCCGGCATCGCGCTCGACGCGTTCGCGACACAGGTGACGCGCCGGCAGTGGCGCGCGCTCGTGGTGCCGTTGCTGGCGCTTGTCGCCGGTCTTGGCGCGGCAAACTCGCGCCTCTCGGTCAGCGACGACCGATGGAATGAAGGTCTGCGCATGGCCCAGCGCCTGATCATTCTGGATCGGGATGCCGAAGCCGCGGACTGGGTGCGGAAACTCGAGCCGACCGCACCCAGACCAGGGGCTGCACATTACGGCGCCGGGATCCAGTACATGCTCGCGGGCAAAACCGACCGGGCACTCACATACCTGGCTGAAGCCCAACGCCTGAACCCGGGGGAAGCCAATGCGGAATACGTCCTGGGCCAGGCGTTGCTCAAGGCCGGGCGGGCCGCAGACGCCCTGCCTCATCTACGCAGGGGCGTTGAGGCCGGCACCCAGGCACGCGTGGCGGGTTACGACCTCGCGGTGGCCCTGCAGTCGACTGGCGACCCACGCGGCGCGGTAGAGGTTATCAAGCGCATCACTCCGGCGCCTGGCGACGACGCGGAGGTGTGGCTGCGGATTGGCCGGCTGGCGGCGGCCGTACAGGCGCCAGATGTGGCCGAGCCGTTTTTCAGGCGCGGCGCGGCGCTGGCGCCCGACTCCGCTGCCGCGCGCCTGCAATACGGGCTGAACCTGCTGGTGCTGGGCCGCATCGAGGACGCCGCGCGCGAGTTCACGGCCAGCGCCCGGCTGGACCCACGCGACGCCGATGCGCTGGCCCACCTGGCCTACTGCGAACTCGTGCTGGGACGTGTGGCCGACGCGCGGCAACATGCCGATGCCGCGCGTGCGATCAACCCCTCGCACGCGCTGGCAGCCGCCGTGCGCGCGAAGCTCCCGTCACGATAGATTTCACACGAGGCATGAAGGTCTGAAGGAACGACACACGTTACTTCACGAAGAGCGGTGTCACACGAGGCATGAAGGTCTGAAGGAACGGTAAGAGTTCGTGTGAGCTATCTCTTTCTGACGGTCGCGATCGCGGCGCCGGCGGGTTGGCCACCGACGCGGACGTTGGCGCGCAGGCGGTAGACGCCCGGCGTGAGGTCATCAATCGGATACTCAACAACAATGCGAAGAACGCCGGGCGAAAACTGCGGGACCACTTCGCGCTCATCGACGGGATCGGTCTCTCCGGCGCGCGTGAGAATCAGCTCCACCTGGACGTCGTTTTTCAGCGCGTCGAGCACGCCGGGCGCGCCTCCCGCGGGCGCGTAGAGTTCCAACATCGCTTGCAGGCTCGTGGCCGCCGTCGGCAGTTCTTCCAGCGCCATGCCGTGCGGCTGCCCCTTGGCGTCCACCCACGCGATGATCAAATCGCTGGCGGAAAACGGTCCCATCGAACTGAGCTCGGCCTCGACCGGAACCTCCAGCGCGCCCAGAGCGCCTGTGGCGTCGGCGACGGCCAGTCGCAGTTGATACGAGCCGGGTTCCGCCGGCAGAGACACGGACAACGTGAACGGTTCGCCGGCTGCGGGCACGCCGATCTCGCGGCGGCCGGTGGTGATCGCGCCCAGTGCGGCGCCCTCCTTCACCAATCCGAACATCGCCACCAGCGGCCCGCGCACGGTGCCGGGGATTTCCGCGTTCACGCTGAGGTCAAGCGACGAAGACGATGACGACCGGCGCAGAGCAGTGGCCACCTTGAGGGGCACGGCACCGTGAGACTGGCCCTGGCCGATGGCCGCCTTGAGTTTGTCGTCCACGGTGGGCACGGCGGCGGCCAGGACTGACGACGCCGGCGCCACACCGTGTCGATTGGCAAGCACCGTCAGTCCACGGCGACCCACTTTGGCGTCGACGCTCGTGATGCGTGACGGGTCCACATCGGGTGGTGGCTCGACGCCCAGCCGATAGACGGCGGCACTGGCGTTGCGCACGCGTGCGAAGAACGTATCGGGCTGGCCGATGATCCGGTAGAACTGCCCACCGGCCATTTCGGCGGCCAATTGTCCGCCCGCAAGAAACATCTTGTTGTCTTCGATCCGGCGCTGCGGCGCGCCGGTGTCGGTCTGTGCCTTCACCGAAGGCGCCCCCTGATGGCGCCCCGCGTCGGTCAGGCTGAGGTCCCGCTCTTCCATCAGCACGCTCACCTGAACGCCTGCCGCGGCAGCCGCACGAGCCACAGGGGTGAGCTCGTCGGCCCTGCGGCCGACGGCGAGCCCGTCCGACAGCAGCACCAGATGCTTCAGCCCTGTCGCCGCGCGCATCGCGTCGATCACCGAGACGTACGCAGACACCTGTCGCCGTGTGGTCTGCCGGGTGCGCGACGCGATGGTACGCGCCTGCCGGCTGACCTGTCCGGCGCAGTTATTGGTGGCGATGACCACCTCGAGCACCTGCGCATCCACGGTGGACCGGTCCCCGTTGAAACACGCCCGGGCAATCGCCACTTTGAGTTCCTCGAGATTCCCATCGTCGATCTCGATGGCCTGGTGAACACCCACCGAACCGTCTGCGTCAGGCTCTGCGGTCTCGGCGGCTGGAGCGCCGACCGGAGTCAGCGACTGCGGATTGCCCCCCTCGCCCGCCGCCTTGGCCAGCACGGCCCGGACACGCAGTCGGTCGGCCGTCGGATTGACGGCGGCTGACCCGCTGGTCGTGGCGATGCCCACAAGGTCGACGGCCGGCAGAGCGTCCACGAACTTCTTTGCCGCCTGAAACAGCGCCTGGCCGCGCATCGGCTCAAACGACAAGTCGTCGATGAGCAGCACGAACACGCGGTCTTCGCCAGCCTTGATGGCCGCCGCCACAACGCCGTCGTTGGTGACCGTCTGGCGGCCCTGCCGGACGCCTTCGGGGGCCTCAGGCAGTTTGGGCACGACGGCCCCGGCGGTCGGGGCCAACTCCCCGGCCGCTTGCACAAAGCTCAGCACCTTGACGGGGCGCACTTTGCCATTGAGTTTCACTTCGAAATCACCGGCCGTGAGGCCGGGCACCGGCTTGCCGTCCCGGTCGAGAACGGACACATCCACGGTCACGAGCGTGACCGCGCTCCGAAACGTCGGCAGTTGCTGCGGCTGAGGCGACAACGCCGTCACAAACGTCAGTGCCAGACAGAGATACCGCATGCGACCATCCTACCCTCACTGGGGCCGGGGACGACGGCGGGGCGGGTGTAGAATCACGGTCTCAACTTCGATTGCTTCCGGAGCATGCGCATGCGCAATTACCGCAGCCTTGTCGGTGTCGTTCTCGGTCTTGTGGCCTTGTGGGGCCATGGTGTGGCCACACAGTCCGTTCCCCAAACCCAGGCGCCGCCCCAGGCCACCTTCCGCACCACCACCTCGCTGGTCGAAGTGGATGTGGTCATTCACGACAAGAAGGGCGACTTCGTCGGCGGGTTGACCGCTGATGACCTGCAGCTGTTTGAAGACGGCAAGGCCCAGAAGATCGAACAGTTCTACATGGTGTCGCACGAACGGGGCGGGCAGCTCATCCCGGTGACCGGCGACCGGGACGTGGCGCCTGAAGACCGCGCGCGGCGCATCTTCGTGGTGATGTTCGACGAGGGCCATCTGGCCCACGACTCCCTGATGCGCAGCAAGGCCGGCGTGGCCACGTTCATCAAAGAGAACATCGGGCCGGGCGATTTTGGCGGAATCTTCCTGAACGGCAAGATGCACAACGGGCGCCTGACGACGAGTCCGGCTGAACTTCTGGCCGGCGTCAGCAACGTGACGGTGGGCTTCGAGAATCGGCAGTCGATCCTCTCGACGTTCCGCGAGTTCCCCAGGATCCCGAGCGAGATCGACGCCATGCGTATCTCGGAAGGGTCGATTGAAGTGGCGCGGCGCCTGGGCGCGGCCGTCTGCCAGGAGGATCCGCAATCGTGCGCGCTCAACGGCGGCCTGAACCAGGTGGAAAACCTCATCCAGCAGAAGTCGCGCCTGTACGTGCGCCAGGCGCGGATCCTGACGTACACGACGCTGCAGAACCTGCGGTATGTCGTCAGCCGCCTCAGTCGCATCCCGGGCCGGAAGACCTTGATCTTCCTCTCAGAGGGGTTTTTCGTTGAGGAATCGCGCGACGACCTGCTTGCCATCGGCGCGGACGCGGCGCGCGGCGGGACGACGATCTACTCAATCGACGGACGCGGCCTGATTGGGGCGCCCTCGGCGACGTCGGACGCGCTGCGCACGGAAGCCGGCCGGTCTACGTCTTTTGATAGCGGTGAGGTTGCACCGTTCCTGCTGACGTCGGCCACGGGCGGCCTGCGCATCCAGAACATCGACTTCATCGGCCGCGCGTTCAACATCGTGGTGCGCGACACGAGCACCTACTACGTGATTGGGTATCGTCCCGACAACGCTGTGATGGACGGCAAGTTCCGAAAGATTGAAGTGAAGGCAAACGTGTCGGGCGTCAATATCCGCTCGCGCAAGGGTTATGCAGCCGTAGCGCTGCCGCCGATGCAGGCCGTGCGCGAAGGCTGGAAGTAACCCTACTTGATCGTGACCTTGACCTCGAAGCGCCGATAGTTGCGGTACTCGGCCACGCTGCGAATCTCCTCGAATTGCGTCTGAATCCGCGTGCGGGGATCGGACCCCACCTGCCCCCGGGCGCCTTCAAGATAGTGCTCGGTGAACCTGGTCGGCACCCACATGCCGAGCCGGGCGTCAGGTGCGTATTCCGTGGTCAATTCGGCCTGCACCGCACCCAGCGTCGTTCTCAGCATGGCCTGTCTGATGCGGCCGGTGGTCGCGTGCACGACGAACTCCCCGGTTGAGGGCACGGGCGTGCGTGACAGGTCCTGTATCAACGTGTCGGGCACACGGGCTTCCTTCGCAGCGATCGTCACCCAGACGCCATCCGCCCTCTTCTGGACACGCCTGCGCTCGAATGTGACGTGGGGGCGATAGCGATCGGCGAGCAGCAGCAGGCTCAGCGTGGGCTCGTTGAAGTTGCGGACAATGCGGCCCAGGTTGAACCGCGAGTTGTACCGTTTGAATGTCCTGGCGACCTCCTCGGGCGGGAGCGTGCGCAGGGCTTCGCGCAGGTTGGGCCGGTCCTTGATGGCCTTGCCGTTTTGCGAGAGCACGTCACGGATGGCCATCCAGTCGCTGCCGGGCGCGTACATGAAGAACACCTCACTATCGAGGGTCCTCAGGCGCGGCATGGTCTCTTCGCGCGGTGTCTGGCCATGAATCTGCTGCCGGTATTCCTCGTCGGCCAGAATGGCGGTCAGTTCACGCTGGTAACCGTTGACGTAGGCGACGGCTGCCGCCACCACGGCGTCCAGGCTCGTGGAGTCCTCAACGGCCGCGCGCTGCCGCGCTACCAGCGGCAGAGCGGCAGCAACCAGCAGGCTCAGGACGAGCGCACGTCTCACGCGGCCTCCTTGAGTGGCGGGCAAAAAAAACGGCCCCGGGCATTGTATGCCCGGGGCCGGTATGTGGTTCGCTTACGCCCTGCTTAGAACCAGAGCGTCACGCCCGCGCGGAAGACCCGCGGCGGCAGGATCGAGTTGATGCGGTCCTTCGGCGCGACCGGGTTGGTCGTGGTCCCCACCAAGCTGATGTTGTTGCTCGAGAAACCGAGCACCGGCGCCGAATTCAGGACGTTGAATCCGTCGACCGTCACCTTGATCCGGTTCTGCCCACCACGGAACGTGAACGTCTTGTTCAGGCCAAGGTCCCACAGCATCGTCCGCTCCAACCGCTCCGTATCCTCGGGCTGGAACCGCAGCGTGCCGTAGCTGATCGCGCCCGTGGTGCCACCATACACCTGACCGGGGCCGTTGATTACCAGGGTTCGCTGCGCGCCATCGTTCATGTTGAAGTTCGTGGACGCCATGATGCCCCAGGGCAGGTCATAGCTGCCGTTGACCTTGAGCAGATACCGCGCGCCGGTGTTCAACCCATTGAAGTACTCGACACCTGTTGGATTGCCGAAGCTGCCCACTGGGCTGTAGTCATTGCGCTTCTGCAGTGTGAGCGCGATGTTGAGCTGCCACTTGTCGCTGTAGCGCTTGTTGAGGGTCAGGTCCACGCCCTGGTAGGTCTGGTAGCGCAAATCCGTATCGGTGACCGTCGCGCCCGCGGCTCGCGCCAGTCCCTGCTTCACCACGTAGTAGTTCGCCGTGTTACCTGTCACCGGATCCACGTAGACGTTGGGGGTCGTTTCATAGACACTCGACTCGGGGAAGCCCGCCGCCCCAGGCTCGAAGCCGATGATGTAGGCAAAGGTGCCATTGTCATACCGGCGGTAGATGTAGTCCGCCCCCACCGCCAAGTTGGCCACCAGTTCGTGCGAGGCGCCAATCGTGAATTCCCTCGTCCGGCTGAGCTTCGCATCGTCGGACACGCGGTTGCCTGCGGCAACGATTGCGCCGTTCACAAAATTGCTCGGCAAGGTTGCCACGCCGGTGAGTTCCGGGCGCTGGATCGTTCCATCACGATTCGCGTCCGTCCAGCAGCTGGAACCCACCGTGGCGCTGCACGCGCCGCTGTTCTGGTTGGGCCCCCAGCTCACGAAGAAGTTGTTCAGCCCCGACAGAGAGTTGGCCAGCGTGATCTTCGTCTGGTAGTAGTAGGACCCGGAGGCCTTGAGCGCCGTTTTGCCGTTGCCAAACAGGTCATATGTCATCGACACCCGGGGCGAGAACTGGTGGAACGCCCGCAATTCTTCGACCTGTCCCGTCAGGGGGCTCAGGCCGCCCGTGAGCTCCCCTTCACAGTAGCCCGGCAGAATATCCGGAATAATTTCGTTCGCCGTCACGCACCCGCCCAGCCACTTGGACTGCTGCCAGTCGTACCGCAGACCCGCGTTCACGCGCAGCCGCTTGTAGCTGTAGGAATCCTGGATGTAGCCGTTGTACGACCACCAGTCGTTGTTGAGCAGGTAGTCGCGGGCGAGGTCGGCCCTGTAGGGCACCAACCCGGTCGCCCCACCCACGGCTGTGTAGGCCTTGCCGTCGCCACAGTTCGCGAGCAAGTTGCCCACGCACTGCACGACCGCCCGGCCGCCGCCGCTCGGGTGCGTGAACGACGTGATCGGATTCTTGCGATAGCCCGCACCGAACTTGAAGCTGTGGTCGCCGCCGAGGACGTTCGTCAGGAACAACGTGCCGTCCGTCTTGAGGTCGAACGAAGGACGGATGGTCTGGTAGTTGCTGAAGAGCGAACGGCTCAGGTTACCCGTCGTGCGAATCTGCTGCTGCTGGATGTTGAACATGCACTGCGGTTTGGTCGCCTGCGGATAGGACGACCTGTCGATGCTGCCCGTGTACCGCGTGCCGCCGCAATCCCCCTGCGTGTCCTGGTAATCGAGGAAGAACCCGCCGAACACCTTGGTCATCGCCGTGTTGAACACGAGACGGTCGCTCGCGATGAACGTGTGCGTGAGCTGGTGCAGCGGGAGCGGGAAATACTTCCAGTACACTTCGCTCGTCTGGATGGTGGTCGCTTCCTTCTCTGTGTCGGCACTCGCGCCGCGGGCGTTGCGGAACTTGTTGTCGCTCGAGAACTGATATTGGAACTTGTGCGACGCGTTCAACTGGAAGTTGAACTTGCCCTGCTTGTTCTTGAGGACCGTGAGGTCGCTCGACAGGCAGTCCTGCACCTCTTCGAGGTTGGAATAGTTCAGGGTGCCGCCCGTCAGCAACGTGCCGGCGCGCTGGGCGTCGGCATACTGGACGCACGCGGGCCGCGCGCGGTCGAAGAAGTTCACAACGCCGGCATTGATCGACGTCTTGTCGGCCGCCGCCCACCACCACAGACGGTTCTTGATGATCGGACCGCCGTACTCGCCCGAGAAGGCGTAAATCTTCTTGATCGGCGCGCCCGACAGGAAGCCACCCGTCCCGCGCGCGAACTGCGTTTCGGTCACGTTGTTCGCCTGCATCGCGTCGTTCTGGAACGTGCCCAGCGCCGAGCCCTTGAACACGTTGCTGCCGCTCTTGGTCACCAGGTTGATCGACAGGCCCGACGACTGCACCGACACGTCGCCGCCGCCGTTGGTCACCGAGATCTGGTCGAACGAGTCAAAG
>JBKJQX010000260.1:0-34873 GCA_046594875.1 Vicinamibacterales bacterium | reverse complement strand
GCGCCGGCATGACCTCGAGACGGGGCCTGGTCCTCGACCCACTCGCTAGGCCTGGCGCCCTCACATCACCCTCGCGTGGTCGAGAGCCTCACCGTTCGGCGCTGTCCGACGCGCGATTTGACGTCACCACCGGTTCTCCCCAGTTGATCCCCTTCATGCCTCGTGTGATATCGGGTTTTTCAGCACCCTGCTAGCTAGGGCGATTTTGATATCTGTGTCGCGCGGTTCATGGTGTTTGTTTACACCATGGAGCTCCATGACCTTCATGGTGAAATCCGGCGGCCGGTCAGGGGCGCCTGGCGCGGAGGAGCTTGACTATGGCGGCCGGCGTGAGCGGGGCCAGGCGCACATCGATGCCGGTGAGCTGGAAGCGCGCGCCCGCATCGTGAACAATCACGCGGCCGGCGGCGGCCGTGGCTGCGGTCTGCAGGCCGCCGGCGCGCTGCAATCCTGGGATGTAGAAGTCCTCGAGCAACGCGGTATCACTGGACGTGTCGAACCGGTCCACGTCGAGCACGGCAAACGGCATCGGTGCCACGGCTGCGGCAAGCAGGCCGGCAAGCGCGGAGGTGCCAGACGCAATCAGAGGCGCGCCTGGATTGGCGCGTACGGCCGCGACGATGTCCGCCACCCGAGTGGCGGCCTGCGACCGGTTGTACGTGTCGAAGTGCGGCGTCTGGGCGGCCGCCTTGGCATCGAACGGTGAAAATGTGATGGGTCGCACGGTGTAGCCGGCGCTTCGCAGCGCAGCGGCGAGCGTCGTGCTCACGCCGGCCAGCAGCACGGTCTTGTGTCCGGCTGGTGGCGCAGGCGGCGGCACCGCCGTTTCATCCCCATAGCCGAGGGCGTGTCGAAGCGCGCGCATGCGCACGTCGGCAGAGGTGGCGGCGCTCTGTCGTCGCGCAGCCTCAATCCACCAGGCCGTCAGCTCTGAAGGGCCGAGAGCACCATCGGGAAGCGCGCGGTCGGGGAACACCAGAAGATCGGCATCGGGCTCGACGGTAAATGGGCGCTCGCGCCGCACCACACCGGCCGGTGCGCCTTGAAGCCACTGCGCCATCCACGCGTACATGGTTTCGCGAGCGTCACGATCGAAGTTGTGCTCGGCGTAAAACCGCACCGCCTGCACCCGGTCCTGACTGCCGGTCAGGCCGTACAGCGCGCGGATGGCCGGAAACTCCCTCTCGAGCGTGTTGGACGTCCAGTCGCCGACCGCAGACACCAGGAGGAGCGGGCGTGGCGCGATCGTCGCCGCAATCTCCACGTTGTTTGTGTCAAGGCGCAGGCCAGGCGGATTCTCACAGATGCATCCCCCCTGCTCGTTGAGGGAGATCATGTTCACGGGCGCGACGGCAGCCACGCGGTCATCGACGGCCGCCAGCAGGAACGCCTGGGTCGCGCCCCCGGATGCCCCGACAGCGCCGATAGCGCCCCGCCGAACTTCGGGCAGGCTCTCGAGGAAATCGAGCGCCCGAATCGAATTCCAGAGTTGCAGCCCGCCAAGACTCAAACCCCACAACGCCTCGGGCCGGCCTCCGAAGTCGTGGCTCAACTGCCGGCTGTCGTTGAAGCCCACCATGTCGTAGGACAGCACCACAAACCCCTGCCGGGCCAGATTGATCGCACGTCCGGGTGTGGAGACGAGTGCTGTGTTCTCCAGGCGGCCGCCGGCAAAGTGGCCATGAGGCGACAGGATGCCGGGAAATGGCCCCTGGCCGACGGGGCGATACACGTTGCCGGTCACCAGGAACCCCGGCAGGCTCTCGAAGTACACCTTCGACACTGAATAGTCGGCGTGTTGCAGCGTGCCGAACTCCCGGGCGCGGAGTGGGGTGCGTTCGGGCATCGGCAACAGCCCGGCCGACGCCAGCACGTGTTCGCGAATGTACGCCGCGCGCCGCTTCCAGGCGTCCGCCGACTCGAACCGCGGCGCTGGATAGGTGTCGGTGTTGGTCCGGAAACGCTTCGCGCGTGGCGTTGAGACCGGAGTCGACTGTCCAGGCAGGTCAACCGTGCCGGCCGCGAGGGTCAGCAGGAGCGCAACCGCAAGCGCGCGGCCCACGCGCGGCAGTCTCTCCTGAACCCAGGCAGGATCCGATCTGGCCATGTGGTCAGTCTATGCTCAATGACGCTGGCGAGGCGGCGGCAGCGCTCAACCGAGACTACGTGCCGCCTTGCCCAGGCGGTCGTCCGCACACATGAACCGGACATCATCATCTTCAGCCGTGGCGAGAATGCGCTCGAAAGACGCGAGGTGAACGGCGTCGGCGGCGCGCAGGCCGTGTTTCTCGGCCAGTCGCGCAGAATGACGGACGAGGTCCGTGTCGATGCCGACCGCGATCCACGACGTCCAATCGGCCTCGAACGCCTGCCTGACCGCTTTCAACGCAGCCGGACTGACACTCTTGTCACGGCGTCGGCGTTCAAACGCCGCACAGGCCTCCGGGTACGCGAGCCACGAGGTGGACACCACGGCCGCCTCCGCCACGGCCGCCGCCACTTCGTCTGAATCATCCTCACGGATGTAGAGCTTCACGATGACCGAGGTATCGAGATACAGCGTCACCGCCGGTCCTCGATGACCATTTCGGAGGTGGCCTTGCCGCGGGCTGGGACCGGCGGATTGAGACCGCGCGGCTTGCCCCCACTCCAACTGGCCTTGCCGTCGGCCACCATGCGCCACGCCCATGTGACGCCGGCCTGCGCCTCCACGGGCGACAACACGGCAATGGGCCTGCCCCGGTCGGTGATCGTGAGTCGGCTGCCGCCCTGCACCCGCTTCAACTGCCTGCTCAGCTGCCCCTTCAGTTCACGAACGCCTATATTCGACATGTGCCCACATTACCGTCGTCTATGTGGCCACGTCAAGTGGTCTCCCTACTTGACCGTTCCCCTGAGCGTCTTGCCTTTCACGGGATACGGCGGCCGCTTGGGATCGACTGCAGGTTTGGACTTGAGCGCCTGCAGGACGACCTCAATCGCCTTCTCGAGTTGAGGATCGCGACCGGCCATCACATCGGCCGGGGTCTGCTCCACCTCGATGTCGGGGGCCACGCCCTCGTTCTCCACCACCCAGCCTTCTTCGGCCGTCCAGATCGCCAGGTTCGGTGCCGTGATCGAGCCGCCGTCCATCAGCGTCGGGAAGCCGAGTGTGCCCACAAGTCCACCCCATGTGCGCTGCCCCACCAGCGGGCCAAGTGCGAACTTGCGGAACATCCACGGCAGCAGGTCACCGCCTGACCCGGCGGACTCGTCGATGATCATGACCTTCGGTCCTTGGATGGACGCGGTAGGCGTCTTGAGGTCCGCGCCGTAGCGCATCGCCCAGTTGGACACGTGCGGCCGCCGAAGCAGATCAATGTAGTAGTCGGCCACCTGACCGCCGCCGTTGAAGCGCTCGTCCACGATGATGGCGTCCTTGTGCGCCTGTGGAAAGAAATACCGCTTGAAGTATTCGTGTCCTTGCGCCGCCGTGTTCGGCACGTACACATAGGCCACGCGTCCCTGGGTCGCCGCATTCACCTTGCGGAGGTTGCCTTCCACCCATTCGCGACTGCGGAGCGCAGCCTCGTTTCCAATCGGCACCACTTGAACCGTGCGCGCACCTGTGCCATCCGCGTTCGGGCCGACCGTGATCTCCACGATCTTCCCTGACGTGTTTTCAAAGAAGCTGTAGACGTTCACGGGCGGCACCACATCCCGCCCCCGCACCGCCAGCAGGTACTCGCCCTCGCGCACACTCACGCCGGGTTCGGTCAGGGGCGACCGGAGTTGCGGGTTCCAGTTCAACCCCCCGTAGACCTTCTTGAACCGGTAGCGGCCATTCTCAACGGAGTAGTCAGCACCGAGCAAACCACCGGACACCGGATTTGGCGGGGCCGGCGAGTCGCCACCACCCACGCGGTGATGACCGACCGACAGTTCCGACGACATCCACTGGATGACGCGATTTAGATCGCTCCGAGTCGCGACGTCGGCCAGGAACGGCTCGTATTTGCGTTTCATCGCCGCCCAATCCACGCCGTGCATGTTCGGCGCGTAGAAGAAGTCGCGATTGACGCGCCACGCCTCGTCGAAGATCTGCGTCCATTCCGCGCGCGGATCGACCTTCACCTGAATCGCCGCCACGCCGATCCGGCCCGTTGTCGGCTCAATGCGCCCCGTTGTTGCGACGATCGACCACGCGTTGCCGCTGGCGTACAACAACTTCTTCCCGTCGGCCGAGAGCGTGTAGCCGGCAGCCTCGGGCAGAAGCGTTTCGGTCTTGCGAGCGTTGAGGTCGTAGCGTTCCAGGGAGGACCGATTGTCTACGGTGCGACGGTAGTACAGCATCCCGGCAGCCCCTGTCTGGAGGTCGGCAAGCTGGCCCGACGCGATGGGCATATCGAGAATGCGGAAGGTGATGTCGTCGAGGTCGATCCGCATCGGGTCAACACCTGGCGTAGCCGGTGCGCCCGGTGCGCCGGACGCGGCAGCTAATTTCTCCTCATCACTTTCGCGCGCGAGCGGCGACGGCAGGTCGTTCCGTAGCACGGCCAGATAGACATTGCGCGAGACGCGCATGTCGGCGTTCGACTGCGCAAACCAGTCGACCGCTGGACCAGCATCCGTCGATCCGAAGAAGTACAAATACTTGCCGCTGCGGTCGAAGACGGGGTCCGCCACGTCGCCCAGACCGTCGGTCACCTGGAACGACTTGCGTTGATCCACCGAGTAGAGATGGACGGCCGTCACCAGCGGCTGGGAGTTGACGACGTAGGCGATCCACTTGGAGTCGGGTGACCAGGCATGCGGCGAGATGCCCTGAGGGGTGTAGACGCGGTGGCCGTCGATGCGCGTCGAGGCGCCCGAATCCAGATCCACCCAGTACAGACTCTGCGAATTGTCCACGTACGAGAGGCGCTTGCCGTCGGGCGAAAACGCGGGCGCCGAGTAGAACCCGTTCCCCAGCACCTTGATCATTCGGACCGGCGACTTGCCGTCCTGACCGGCAATCCGCAGGGAGTATTCACCGCCTTCGTCGGAAAAATACGCGAGCTGCTGCCCATCGGGCGACCACGACGGCGACCGCTCGTGCCAGTTCGTGGTATTCGTCAGATTGCGCGCATCGCCCTTCTCCGCCGGTACCGTCACAATTTCGCCACGGTATTCGAACGCCGCCCGCACGCCCGTGGGCGACAACGCCGCGCCACGAATCCACTGCGGTCCGCTCGCGAAGCGTGGCCGCGCTTCGGGCAGGTCTGCCGTGATGCCGATCTTCATCCTGGTTGAACGCGACGTGGCCGGATCGAACAAGTGCAGGTACCCGGCTTGTTCGAACACAATCTTGCCGCCGCCGGCCGAGGCATTGAGGATCGGGAAATCATCGTATTGCGTGACCTGGCGCACCGCCTTCGTGCGCGAATCATAGGAAAAAATATTGAACTCGCCGCTGCGATCTGACCGGAAGAACACCGAGTTGCCGATCCACATCGGGTCCGCATCGTTCGACCGGGTCGCCGGCTGCGGAATCTTTTCCAGCTCCTTCCCTGCCGGGTCATAGATCCAGATCCGCGAGACCGTGCCGCCCCGGTACTCCTTCCACTGCTGGTATCGGCCGGCGATCGGGTTGTAGGCGATTCGGCCGCCGGGGCCCTGCACCGCTTCTGCCACATTCGGGATGGGCACCAGCTCTGGCATGCCGCCCGCGAGCGGAACCTTGAACAATTGCGAATACCTGGTGGTGAACACGGATCGTTGCGAGGTGAACAGGACCGCGCTGCCGTCCGTCGTGAACGCCTGCACGAGATCCACGCCCGGGTGCCACGTGAGGCGCGTGGGCACGCCTCCTTCGATGGGCACCAGGTACACATCCGTGTTGCCTTCGTACTGCGCGCTGAATGCGATGCGGCGGCCGTCGGGCGAAAACGCCGGACTCGATTCCACGCCGATGTCGGTGGTGAGCCGCCGGACGCTGTTGCCGTCATGGCTCGCGGCCCACAGATCGCCCGCGTAGATGAAGGCGACATGCGCGGCGCTGAGTGCAGGCTGCTCGATCAGGCGCGTGTCGGTGACGTCCACGGTGGAGGCCTCCACGGCCGGCAACACATCCCGGCCACGCGCGGGCTCGGTCACCGCCCCACCACCGGCGGTGACGGCGGTGGTGACGCCGCATAGCAGGGCCACCAACGACAGCCGGTTCGTTCGTCGATTCATCACCGTCCTCCTCCAGCCCTCGGCACGATGACCTTCGGCTGATCACCCAGCATCTTGTTGAGCGCGGCGATCGATCCGTCGATGATCTTCGAGAGCTCCTGCTGCCGCGCGACTGCGTCGCCCTCAAGTTCGCCGAGCACGGTCAGTTGTCCTGCCGTTGGCCTCGCCTGCGGTCCAACGATGCCGCCGAGCGTGGTGCCCACCTCTTCGGTTAACCGCGGATACATGCGGTAATTCATCGCCGGTTGCGGGCGGCGCAGCTTGTCCATCAGGGCGGTCAGCTGCGCTTTCGCGCTACCGGCCTGCTCAAGCACCTGATCGATGTTGGCCATGCCCGCCTTGCGCGCCTGCGCCTCGGCGTTGGTCACCTGCTGCGTGAGGTCGTCCACCGTGGTCACCAACTGCGTGGCACGAACGGCCAGATCGCGCGCCTTTTTCGCCGCGTCGAACTGCGCCTGGTAATCTGCCGCCGGCAAATTCACGTCCGGATCGCCGCGAAGCTCGAGTGGCTTCGACATCGTCGTGCCTGCGACACTGACCGTCACCGTGTACTTGCCGGGAACTGCGGGGAGCCGGGCTCCCCCGCCGCGGCCGCCTCGACCGCCCCCCGCCGGCAGTCCCGCCGGATTCGCCCAGGTCAAATCCCAGAGCACACGGTTCACTCCCGCGCGGCCCCGGCTGGCCATGCGGTTCACCACAGTGCCGGCTGCATCAGTAATCGTCAGCGTCACCGCCCCGCCGCCCGTCGTCGGCGCATCGGCCTTGAGGTAGTAGTTGATCATCGCGCCGGCCGGCGGATTCTCGCCGAGCCACGTGCTCGCGCCCAGGTTCGAGTCCTTGTCCCAGCTCTCCCACCGCGTGGCGCGGTGCACATCAAACAGCGTGACATCCGACATCATCGCCGTCGCCAGGTTCTGGACGGCCGCGACATCGTCGAGAATCCAGACCCCGCGCCCGTGCGTGGCGACGATGATGTCGTTTTCGCTCGGGTGGATCTTGATGTCGCGCACCGAGACACGCGGCAGATTCAGCCGGAAGTCGTGCCAGCTCTTGCCGGCGTCGAGGCTCACCTGCAGGCCGCGCTCCATCCCCGCATAGAGCACGTTCGGGTTCTTCGGATCCTCCCTCACCACAACGACGTAGTCGTCCTGAGGCAGGCCGGCCGAGAGGTTCTCACAGCGCTGGCCGTAGTCGTCGCACCGGAACACGTGCGGTTTGAAATCGTTCAGGCGGTGCTGGTCGACCGTGATGTAGGCCCGCCCATTGACGTGGTTCGACGCGTCGATCTTGCCCACCCACGATTCAGCCGGAAAGCCGGGAATCCGCGCGTTGACCTTCGTCCACGCGCCGCCATCGTTGCGCGTGACCTGCACGTTGCCATCGTCGGTGCCGACCCAGACCACGCCTTTTTCTCGCGGCGACTCCGCCACCGTGAGGATGGTGGCGTGGAACTCGGCCGCGGTGTTGTCGAGATAGATCTCGCCGCCGGAATCCAGCAGCTTGTGCGGCTCGGCATTGGTCAGGTCCGGACTGATGATGTCGAAGGTGTAGAACTCGTCCTTGCTGCGGAACAACACGTTGCCGCCCCAGTAGGTCACGTTCGCGTCGTGCGGCGATATGTGAATCGGCGCATCCCAATTGAAGCGGTACTTGGCGCGGAACATGCCCTGCCCGACCGAACCAATCATGCGGGGATAGGGCGGGATGCTGCGCGCGCGCCCGGTTCGGGTGTCGGTCACCGTGAAGTAGCCGCCCTGCGAATTCGAATAGATGATGTGCGGTTTGCCGGGCACGGGCACGGTATAGAAACCGTCGCCGCCGCTGACCGTGTACCAGTCGTCTGTGAGGATTGAGCCGGCCTTCGAGCGGCTGGGGCCGCACCAGTTGCCGTTGTCCTGCAGGCCGCCGCACACGAAATACGGATCCCGGTCGTCATAGTTGATCTGGTAGAACTGGGACAACACGACGTTGCGGAAGATGTGGTAATTGATGCCACCGTCGTAACTGATCTGATATCCGCCGTCCGAACCGCTCAGGACCCGGGCCGAGTCTTTCGGATCGATCCACAACGCCTGATGGTCGCCGTGCACACTGTTTGCCGTGCGCACGAAGGTTCGGCCACCATCCGTGGATTTCGACTGGCCTCCCGATAGTGTGAACAGCGTATTTTCGTCGCTCGGGTCGGCGACCACGTCGGAGTAATAAAACGGCCGGAAGTTCAGGTTCCGATCGCTATTCACCATCGTCCACGTCTCGCCATAGTCGTCGGAGCGGAAGAGCGTACCGGCGGTCGGGTATTCCGTGATCAGGTAGACCACTCGGGGGTTGCTTTGCGCCACGGATACGCCGATGCGAGCCATCGACTCACTGGGCGTGGTCGTGATCTTCTTCCAGGTGTCTCCGGCGTCGCGGCTCACATACAACGCGGTGTCCTTGCCGCCGTCATCAAAACGCCACGGTTTTCGCTGGAACGTCCACATGCCTGCGTAGACGTTGCGCGGGTTGCTCAGGTCCATGTCGATGTCCGAGCACCCGGTGCGCGCGTTGAGGTAGAGCACCTTCTTCCAGGTCTGGCCGGCGTCGGTGGTCTTGAAGACGCCGCGTTCTTCGTTGTCGCCCCACTCGTGGCCCATCGCGCACACCAGCGCCACATCCGGGTTCTTTGGGTGGACGACGATGCGCTTGATACGTTCGGAGTCGCTGAGGCCCAGGTGTTTCCAGGTCAGCCCCCCATCGGTCGAGCGGTAGACGCCGTTGCCGTATCCGACGGAATTGCGGGGGTCACCTTCGCCGGAGCCTAGCCAGACGACGTTGTGGTCGGATGGCGCAAGCGCGAGGGCGCCCACCGAGTACGCAAAATAGTTTTCGAACACGCCCTCGAATGTGGTGCCGGCATCGATGGTCTTCCAGACGCCGCCGTCGGCGCCGGCCACCCAGAACGTTTTGGGATCGCCAGGGACGCCGAGAATCGCAGTCACGCGACCGCCCATGTTGGCCGGGCCAATCGACCGGAAACTCAGGCTGCGGAGCGCGTCGGTCACCGCATCGCCTGTGGCGGCGCGCACCGGCGCCGCAGGAGCGGGAGCAACGCCGAACTGCGCGGCCACGCGTGGAGTGACGACCAGAGCGGCCACGAAGGCGCCCGGCAGGAGTACGGTCAGCAGGGGATGAGAGATACGCATGAGGAGACCCTTCCGGTAAGATTCCGGTCGGAGTCTACACCCAGCCCCGTGCTTGCGCTCGGTCAGATTTCTACGGCGTCGTCTGGCGCAGATGTTCGAGCCGCACTCGGCAGCGCGCGCCCTCTTCGGGCTCACACCCGCAATCACCATCGTCTTTCACCGCGCCGCACTCCTGGCAGACAAGGCGCGCGTGGCACAACACGTGATCAGCGCCGAACCGGCGTCCCCACATGTCGGTTTCCTTGAACGAGAGAGTGTCGGTCTGCATCACCTCACGCTTCCAGCTGTGGTGAGGCCATTCCAGATTGAGAAAGTGCTTGGTGCAGCTCATGACTGCCTCCTTCCAGAGGGGAACCCTCCAGCAGCCAGTTTGCTCCTGTGCACATTTGCCGTCAATCAGGACTCAAACGGTCGGCGTGCCGGTGCGTCCTGAGCGTTTTACCGCAATGCCCTGCACTTCGAACCGGGCGCCAAAAAGCAACGGACCAGAACCGATAAAGGCGCGCGCGGGGAATTCGCGCGTGAAGTACGTTCGATAGACGGTGTTGAAGGCGTCGTAGTGCGCGACATTGGAACAGAAGACCTGAAGGTAGACCAGGTCGTCCATAGCCATTCCGGACTTCCTGAGCGTTTCCTGAATGGAGTTGAGGACGGCGGTCGCTTCGGCTTCCGCCGTGGCGGGCACCTGCAGCTTGTCATCCACACCGATGTCACCCGACAAGTACAAGGTATTCCCCACCTGCACGGCGGCGCTGAACGGCCCCTGGGTGGTGTCGGTGGCCGTGCGCGGCTCAATATACCGGCGCGCTTCCAGGTCGGGTTTGGCGCCGGCACAGCCGGCCATGGCGAAGGCGGTGGCGACGACGGCCAGAGTCTGAATTCTCATCGATTCCCTCCGACGGACTGGACATTGCCGTCGGCCCTGAGTCTAGCCCGATCCGTTCACCATGAAGTTCCATGAAGATCCATGGAGAGATGCGTGGTGCTGTCAGAAGCGCGGGCTTGGGGTGCCGCCTTAGAAACGATCAGCCACCGCGAGCGGCCAGGTTTTCGCGGCGATTTCGGCGGTGTCTCCCACGGCACGCCAGTTGCAACGCCGGCGGGTGATCCCGGGAGGGGCCACCGCATGTCGCTCGTTCATCGCTCGATCGTCGTCTCGTCCTGCCTCGTGTTCGTCGTCGCGCCATCCTCCATTCACACGCCCGTCACTTACGCGTCGTCGCAGGTTGACTCCGCCCGGATCACCGCTGCGGCGAATGTCACGCTGCGCCTCATGCCGTCGCCGGACGCGACGGCGGTAACCCAATTGCCGCTGGGGACCGAACTGGTCGAGGCCAGTCCGGCAGGACTCGAAAAGACATGGGTGCGCGTACGCCTCGCAGACGGCCGTGAAGGCTGGCTGCAGGCGAACCTGACCCGACCGTTTGATCGCAACTGGCCGTGGCCGGTGTTCGACCGCATCATCGCGGACCGCCTGAACCGCAAAGGCGACGGCTTTCCCAGTGCGGTGGAGCTCGTAGCCTTCATCGAGCGAGTCGCACCGGAGTACACCGATCCGGATGGCCGGGGACGAGTCGAACTCGCACGCCTGCGCGCCACCTCGGCCGCTCTGTCCGCGGTCCCGTTTGGGGCAGGCCGGCGCGAGCCCTATGCCTCATGGCTGGCC
Source organism: Vicinamibacterales bacterium (assembly GCA_046594875.1). Taxonomy (GTDB): domain Bacteria; phylum Acidobacteriota; class Vicinamibacteria; order Vicinamibacterales; family SCN-69-37; genus SYFT01. The sequence goes on along the minus strand of JBKJQX010000260.1, from coordinate 23,830 downwards.
GCCCGGAAGAGCTTCGTCACGTATGACGAGCCGGGTGGACGATGGATGCTTCGGGACGAAGCGGTGTGGGACACCCACGCGGCGCAGTCAGAGACGACATCGGCCGACGATATCGGCTGGTTCGCCGTCGGCAATGGACTTGCCGGCGAGTGTGAGGGCCATCTCCCCTGCTACCTGGTGTGGCGCAACCGTCTCCACGGCGAATACCTGCGGCGCCAACCGTCCGGCAAGTACGCTGCGGAGGCCGTTGGCGTGATCAAGGCCACCGCCGACTTACTCCTCGCGCCGTCGAAACCAGGCTCGTCGTACGACTTCGACAGGACGCGCGATTGCCGGGACGTCACGCAATCGATTGACGTCCTGACTGCGGCAGTGCAAGGCACGCGCGTCGACGGTCGCGAGGCCGCCATCTCAAGCCTCGCGGCAGTCAGGTCAACCTGCGGTGCCGCCGGGTCTGAAGACCCGGCCTCCATCAGGTCTTGAAACGCCCTCCGACGTACCGAACCAGCGCTGACGCCGGCTTGAGCCGAAGTGTTTCTTGTCGGCGACGAGTGCCTCTGACGGCTCCTGAAACGCGCCCGTCGGTTTGGGACCGCTCAGGAAGTCCACATCCACCCGTCCCACCTGGTTGTTGCCAAACTCCAGGTAACACGAGCCCTGGCCCTTGTAGGGCTCTGGGGCCTCGGCGCCTCGGACCTGCGCGACGATCGCTTCGGCGACGACGCGTGCGGCGCCTTCAGCGAAGACGCCGGCCTTGGGCGTGCCGACGCCGTTCACGTCACCAACGGCGTAGACTCCGGGGAACCGCGTTTCGAGCGTCTGCTTGTTCACCGCCACCCAGTCGTACGCGTGCGCTGACAACCCGGAATCGATCACCACCTGCGGCACGCGGTGCACGGGAATGCCCAGGAAGAGTGCGAACGGCATCTGGGTGCCATCGCTCAACACGGCCACCTTCCTGGCCGGGTCGATCGACGTCACCAGGTTGTCCTTGACGAACCTGATCCCGCGCTCGGCGAACGCCGCGAGCACGGCCTTCGAGGTGTCGGGCGACGGCGGGATGGGCGTGCCAAATGGCATCACCACAGAAATTTCGGTAGCCTCTCGTCGTCCGCGCGTGGCGAGGTAGTCGTGCAGCAGCAGTGCGGTCTCGCTGGGAGCGGGCGGGCACTTGAAGGACTTGCCCGTGACGCCGATGATGACCGGTCCCCCCTGGAAGTGCGGCAGGATATCGCGCAGCGCGAAGGCTCCCGCGAGCGAATAAAACTCGTTGCCGCCTTCGGCCAAGCCAGGCGTGGCGGCCACGTCGTAGTCTGCGCCGAGCGCCACGACCAGCACGTCGGCGTCGAACATTCCGGCGTCTGTCACCACGCGCTTGCCTTCCGGATCGATCGAGCGCACGGTCGTCTGCACGAACCTGACGCCGGGCTTGACGATGTCCGCGTAGGGGTGGCGCACGTCGGCCGGCAACTGGCGCCCAAACATCACGTCGAGCTTCGAGAAGCCGAAGACAAACGAGTCGGCTTTATCGACAAGTGTGACGTCGATGTCCCGGCCGAACGTCTCTGAGAGGATTGTGGTCAGTTCGAGGCCGCCGAAGCCCGCGCCGAGCACCAACACGCGTTTCTGCATGGCGCCAAGGATACCAGTCAGCGTGTGGGCCGTCCCTCCTGAATCCCTCGCTCGGCCAGCCAGGTCCGGATCGCATCGCGGCTGGCAGCAAACGCGGCCCACACATCCGCGCACCAAGCCTGGATGGCCGCGTCTCTGTCGGAGCCCGACAGCGCGGCCATCACATCTCTGGGGCCGACCGTGCCCCGAACATCCGGCAGGTGAAGGCTCGGCCACGTCTGCTTGTTGCGGGCGAGCACCATGTGCCCACGCTGCACTTGCCGGCCCGTCCAGCCGTGTTCAACATGAAGGTAGAGCCCCATCAGTGCAAACGTCAGCGCAATCGGCTTCGTCTGCACCGTGGCCCACTGTGCGGTGCCGGCGTCCACCACGTACTGATGCATGAACTCGGCGTCACCTCGCGTCAAGGTATACGCCTGCACCTCCTGATACGCCGCCTCATCGTCGCTCGTCATCACAGATTCAAGGTGGGCGCCGTGATTATAGTCGCCTGCCACACCGCAACGCGTACTAGTGCATAAGTGCACACGAGCCTCTGGGTTGGGTGTGTGACACTGGCCTCATGAAGACACTTACATCCGCTATCGCCTTGACGGGCATCCTCGCCTTCGGTTTCTCCGGCGATGCGCTCTCGGCGCGGGCGCTGGAGACTGACGTCCTCGCGCAGAATCAGATCCAGTCGCGGCTTACGGATCGGCAGATACAGGTCCTTCTCACAAGAATTCGCAGCAATGCCGAAGCGGTCCTCACCGCCGTCGATGGCGTTCGCCCTCGCGGCAGCATCTTTGGTTCACGCACGCGTCAGACCGGAGACGTGGCGTACCTCGTGGACGACCTGGTGCAGGCCACCGTTCACCTGAGTGATCACGTGACCCGCCGGGAAACCACGCGTACAGACGTTGATGACTTGCTGGGCCGCGCAGAGGCACTGGACGAGGTCCTTACGCGAAACCCGGGTTCGGCCGCCGCACAAACCGCGTGGCGAAACATCCGCCGCGACGTAGAGAGTCTGGCGACAGCGTATTCCATCAACTGGGACTGGCAGAACCCTGAATATCCGGGCATCCCGGGCAGCGGCGTCTATCAGCGACTGACCGGCACGTATGAAGTGGACACGGCCCGGAGCGACAACCCCCAGCGGGCGATCGACACGGCCCTGCGTTCGGTGCCAGCGGCCAACAAGGCGCGGGTCACGCGTCAACTCAGGCGCCAACTGGATCCCCCGGACATGCTGGCCATTGATCGCAATGGCCGCACCGTCATCATCGCGTCGTCGCTCGGGCCCCAGGTGACGTTTGATGCCGACGGCCAGACACGCCGCGAATCGGGCACCGGTGGGCGGACGGTGAACACGCGTGCGACGCTTTTCGGCGACCGGCTCGAAATCACGACGAGCGGCGCGGGCAACTCGGGCAACTCCGGCAACGCCGGTAATCAGGACTTTTCCGTCACGTTCGAGCCACTCGCCGGCGGCCGTGACCTGCAGGTCACGCGACGCCTGTACAACGATGGCCTGAGTCAGCCTGTCACCGTGCGGACCGTCTACCGACGCACGTCCGAGACGCCGGACTGGACGTTGAGCGAGCGCGGCGAAGACATGTGGGATGAACCGTCCGGCATGCTCGTGCCAGACGGCGTCACGATCGAGGCCAGGCTTGACCAGACGGTCAACCTGCGCACCGCCCGTGACGATGACCGCGTGACGCTGGTGGTGCACGATGCATCGCGCTCGGAGCTCAATGGCGCCACGATCGAAGGCTATGTGCGAAGGTCGACTGACGACAAGGGCGTGGTCCTTCAGTTCGATCAGATCCGGCTGCGCAACGGCCGGAGTTCTGACTTCGACGGCGTCATCGAGCGGATGATCGGCCCCAACGGTGAGACGGTTCCGTTTGACGGTGAGCAGGCGACCGACAACCGGAACCAGACCCGAGAGTCCATCGAGCGCGGCACCATTGGCGCGGCGGTCGGCGCGATTGTGGGCGCCATCGTCGGCGGGGCCAAGGGAGCCGCCATTGGCGCGGTGGTCGGCGGCGGCGGCGCGGCCGCGACGGTTCTGCTGGGGGGCCAGGACGGACAGTCACAGCTCGTGCGTGGCACGGAATTCACGATCAGGTCTCGGGCGCGCTGACATGCGTTTCATCAACATGTATCTGGTCGGCTACGTGGTCCTGCTTGTCGGGGCCGTGCTGGCCCTCTGGAAGACTGGGGTGCTCGGCTACGTCTCACCGGCGTGGCTGGGCATCGGTTCGATCATCGCCGTCGGGCTCGGCATCATGTTTGCCGTTTCGGCCGGCAAACCTGACATCACGCGCTGAGGCAGTCCGAACATGACGAAACATCGGATGGGGTGGATGTGCGCGGGTGTCCTGTTCCCCCTGTCGGCCACAGTGTTCTCGCAGGCCAGGCCCGTGCCCTCGACGTCACCGGCATTGACACTGCAGGTCCAGCTGGCCCAGGCCGGGTTCTCGCCCGGCGAGATCGATGGAAAAGGCGGGGCCAACACCACCAGGGCGCTGGCGGCGTATACGGCCATCCACAAGGCGGCGCCTGCCGGCACAGCGGAGGTCCTGGAGGACTACCGCCTCACTGCGGATGACGTCGCAGGCCCCCTGCTCAAGATTCCGACGGACATGATGGAGAAGGCCAAGCTCAAGGCGCTGGGCTACACGTCCCTCATGGAGAAACTCGGCGAGCGATTTCACACCGCCCCGCGGCTGCTGGCGTCGCTCAATCCAGGCGCGACGTTTGCCGCCGGTACGTCGATTCGGGTGCCCCGCGTGCCGCGCGTCGACGAGAAGACGCCCACCGCGGCCGACGCCGCCGACGCGTCCAAGGTCGTCGTGTCCAAAGCGGAGTCGAGCCTTCGGGTCTTCAACAGCGCCGGGGAACTGTTGTTCTACGCGCCGGTCACCAGCGGCAGTGAAAAAGACCCTCTGCCGATTGGGGATTGGGCGGTGACAACCGTCCTGCGGAATCCCACATTTCACTACAATCCCGATCTGTTCTGGGATGCCGATCCGGCGCACGCGAAGGCGATCATTCCACCCGGCCCAAACGGCCCGGTGGGTGTTGTCTGGATCGACCTCACCAAGGAACACTACGGCATTCACGGCAGTCCGGAACCCGCGCGGATCGGGCATTCGGATTCTCATGGATGTGTGCGGCTGACCAACTGGGACGCAATGCGCGTGGCCGCGCTGGTCAGAAAAGGAACCTTGGTCCAGTTCGTCGAATGACCAGCCGCTTCAGACTGGCCGCGTCGAGCGCGACGGCGGGTTTTCTCTGCGGAGCCCTGGTCGTCTCGGTGGGTGTGATGATCATGCGGGAGCGCAGGCAATCTGCGCCGCCATCGGCCGAAGCGATGCCACCCCCGACCGTCGTGGACGCGCCAGCGAGGATCGGGCCTGCGCCGAAGCCTTCAGTGATGCCGCCGGCGCCACCCCCGGAGGCGCCCCCCATGCTGAAGGGCGACCCGGTGGCCGACTTGCGCGAGCGGCGCCTGGACATGCCAGTACTCGGGGCTCGACCTGACGCATTGCGCAGCATGTTTGACGACCCGCGCGGGAGCTCACGCGCGCATGAAGCGATTGACATTCTGGCACCCAAGGGCACTCCGGTAGTGGCGGTGGAAGACGGCACGATCGCCAAGTTGTTTCTCAGCGACGCCGGCGGAATCACGATCTACCAGTTTGATCCCGTGTCCCGGTACGCCTACTACTACGCGCACCTGGATGGCTACGCTCCGGGCCTCACCGATGGCGCCGCGATTCGGCGTGGCCAGACACTGGGTTATGTGGGCGTGACGGGGAATGCGCCCAAGGACACGCCGCACCTGCACTTCGCCATCTTCGAACTCACTGCCGAGAAGCGGTGGTGGCAGGGCCGGCCGATCGACCCGTTTCTGGTGCTCAAGTAGGCTGGTCTCAGTTTCTTTTTCGCCGCGTCACCTGGTCCCAGATTGCCGCGGCGCCGCCGCCAATGAGGCCACCAATCAGTGCGCCCTTCTTACCCTTGGCCACGCCACCAACGATGGCGCCCGCAGCCGTGGAGCCGGCAATGATCGCCACGCTCTTTCTGGTGGAGCGGTTCCGCGGCACTGGTGCCCGCGATACCGTTCGTACCGATGACGGTCGAACCGATGAGGTCCGCACCATGCGCGGTGCCGGCGCGGCAGACGATCCAGTGGCGTACGGCTGCGACACGTACTGCATCCCGGCAGACGGTGCCCCCGCATAGCCCACAGGCAGCGCACTCACGCAGGCCACTGTCGCCGCACCGGGAACCAGGTCCGACTGCCGAACAACCGCCCGCTGCCCGGGCTCGCACTCCACCTGGAGGCCCGCAACTGGAGTGGAGGCCAGGGTGGCAGACGCGGTCGGCGACAAGTCAGATGCGGCCAATCGACCACCCAGCACGAACGCTCCGGCGACCACACCAACACCCAACGCTCCTACAACCCATCCAGGCACAATTCGCATGGTATTTCTCCTCGCACACTTCCTCTTCAAGGAACGTGCCGTACGGAGAGACAACGCTTTGTCTTCTTTACTGGGAGTTTGGTGGAACGGACACTTCCCACTGTCCAGCAACGAGGACAGCCTCCTGTGCCCAACAACACAGACGGCGCCGGTGCATTTTGTCAGCATGGAAGGCACATGTCTGATCCACGAAATGATGCCCACGATAAAAAGGTCGCGCACGAAAAGAAGAAACAGCCTGCGGAGGCCCAAGCTGCGGTTCTGACCGAAGTTCCCACGGTACCACCATCTGCGGCACTGGAAGGCTCGCTCGCCGTGCTCGCGAAGCTCAAAGACCTCGAGTTTCATTCACGCGCACATCTCGAACGGCTCGCCGAACTGTCGCTGACGGTCGAGGACGAGTTGAAGCAGAAGCACCTGGCCGGTCTACTGAGCGTGGTCTATTCGGCGCAGAACGCCGTCCAGACCACGCTCACCGCCCTGCTTGACGCGTACAAGACGGAGTGTGACCGCCTGCAGGCGTAACGGTGCGAGGTCCGGTCGCCCTGCGCACATCACGACGCGGATGTGTTTCAGCAGGACGGGTGTCAGCGGTTGGCCAGACTTCGGTACGCGACTAAGATGGCCCGAGCACAGCCGGTGGGCGGTGCTGCCTACAGGGAGTATCGATGCCTGAACACGAGAACACCCAGCCCGAGCGTTGGTCCGAGGGCGCGGCCCTGACCGAGTTCAGGGCCAAGAAGTAGCTGCCCGGTGGCGGACGAACGACGAGCGCGGTTGCTGGCGCTCTACCTGCCGCAATTCCATCCGATTCCCGAGAACGACACCTGGTGGGAACCAGGGTTCACGGAGTGGACCAACGTATCCCGGGCGCAACCGCTCTACCCGGGCCACCTCCAGCCGCGCCTGCCCGGTGCACTTGGCTTCTACGACCTGCGGGTGCCCGAGGTCCGCGAGGCGCAGGCGGCACTCGCGCAGGCGCACGGCATCGAGGGGTTCTGCTACTGGCACTACTGGTTTGCGGGTCGGCGGCTGCTGGAACGGCCGTTCGCCGAAGTCCTCCACACCAAGGCGCCGGACTTCCCGTTCTGCCTGGCGTGGGCCAACCAGACATGGTCGGGCATCTGGCACGGAGCCCCCGGACGCGTGCTGATCGAACAAACCTACCCGGGCGAAGACGATCATCGCGCGCACTTCGCGGCGCTGCTTCCCGCGTTCGCGGACCGGCGGTACGTCAGAGTGGACGGTCGTCCCGTGTTCTTCGTGTACCGGCCCGCGCAGTTGCCAGAGCCGCAGCGGTTCGCCGCCCTCTGGCGCGCCCTGGCCATGCAGCACGGACTCGGCGACCTGTTCCTCGTGGGCCAGCACGAAGCCGACTGGGACCCGATTGCGAACGGTTTCGACGCCCGCGTCCCGCTTGAGATGCCGAAATGGCGGCCACCTGACACCTCAACACCACTGGGCCGAGTCGCGCGTCGTCTTCGCCGCGCCGTACGGCCGCGCCCGACAGACGACGGCCCCGCAGTGCTCGACTACCCCACCGTGTTCCGCGATGCGTATGACCGCCGGCTGGCGCCGCACGAGTTCCCGCTCGTCGTGTCGAACTGGGACAACACCCCGCGGTGCGGGCGCCGCGGTTCCGTGCTGGCCAACGGCACGCCCGACGCGTTTGCCGACTACCTGCGGCGCGCGATCGCGCAAGTCAGCGACCGTCCGCAGGACCGGCGTCTCGTAGTGATCAGGTCGTGGAACGAGTGGGGCGAAGGGAACTACCTGGAGCCGGATCAGACGTTCGGCCGCGGTTATCTTGAGGCCATCCAGGGAGTGCTCGAAGAGTGACCCTCGCGTGCGTGGTCATCAGCGTCGGAAGCCCGCTCCAACTCGCCGACGCGGTGCAGTCGCTCCTGGATCAGGACACGCCCGTCGAGATCGTCGTCGTCAACTCGGGTGGCGGCCGGTCGGCTGACAGGCTCGGCGATGCCGCCGCCCGCGTCCGCATGATCGAGGTCGAGGATCGACTGTCGGCAGGCGCTGCGCGCAACATCGGCGTGGCGCAGACGCGCGCGCCCATTGTGGCGTTCCTCGCCGCCGACTGTCTCGCGGAGCCGGGATGGGTGAGCGCCAGGCTGAAGCGGCACGCCGTTGGGACGTTGGCGGTGTCGAGTGCGATTACCAACCCGACGTCTGACCACTCCGCCTCGTGGGCGTCATACGCGCTGGTGTTTGCGCGCCGAATGCCCGGCGTTGCCGCGGCCCAGTGCAAGCACGACGGGCTGTCGTACGCGCGGACGTTGTTCGATCGCTTCGGGCGGTTCCGCGAGGACCTGCGCTCGGGTGAGGACACGGATTTCAACGGCCGGCTGTCCGGCGCCGTGCGAATCGAGTGGGCCCCTGAAGTGCGGACGGCTCACCCGCATCCGACGACAATGGCGTCGCTTGCGCGCGAGCAGTTCCGGCGCGGCGAAGGGCGCGTGATCGCGAACCTCCAGACGACAGGGCGGACGCGGCGGTGGCGGGAGTTTCTGAGGACGGGGCCCGCCACGCTGCAGTCGATGAAGCTGGCGTGGGCGGCCTCGTCGCGTGAGGACCGAAGGCGTCTGATTCGCGCGTCGCCTTTGATCGTGCTGGCTGCCTGCGCCGACGGGCTTGGTGTGTTGTGCGCGAGCACGCGGGGCGTGTCGAATACCTATGCCGTTGCGGCGGCATCGCAGGCGCCGCGGATCCTCGCGCTCCTCGCCTTCCGCGACGAGATGGCCTACCTGCCCGGCTACTTTAAGAACGTGGCGCCGCACGTGGACGGCATCGTGGCCCTCGATGACGGGTCCGTGGACGGCTCTGGGGAATTCGTGGCGGCGCAACCCGGCGTGCTCGAACTGATCCGCCTGCCGGCCCGCAGTGACCACGAGTGGGACGAGCCGCGAAATCAGCGGCTGCTGATCGAGGCCGCGCTGCGCCATGAACCCGACTGGCTGCTCGCGCACGACGCCGATCAGCGGCTCGAGCGTGATTTCCGCCGCCGGGCGCTTCGCGAACTCGCACGCGCCGATCGCGAGGGCCATGGTGCCTATGCCTACAGGTTTCTCGAGCTTTGGGATGGTCCCGATACCTATCGCCATGACGGGGTGTGGGGACGGAAACGGATGGCATCGCTCTTCCGCGCGCGCACCGACCACCTTTTCAACGATCGAGCGCTCCACGGGGCGTGGGCGCCGGCCGACGCCCGCGAGAACGGCGCGTTCCCGTGGGCGGACCTCATCGTCTATCACCTGAGAATGATCGACCCCGAGGACCGTCGGAAACGGCACGAGCGTTACGTCACCATCGACCCCGCCAACCGGTGGCAAGCGATGGGCTACGACTACCTGATCGACGAGCGCGGTTGTCAGCTCAAGCGGTTGCCGCGCGGCCGTGGCTACGATCCGCTGCACCGCGCGTAGGCCTCGGCCTTGGGACCCAGGCCGAGCTACGTACGGGGTCCACGCGCGCGGACAGCGGGTTCTCATGGCCCAGGTGCCCTGGCCGTTGACCCACTGGAGGTCGTCGTCACCTGACCGGTTTGTGACTGGCCACGGCGCGCGCCACAGCTGTCCGGCGCATGTGGGCACAGCAGGAGGGCCCACACGCCAGACCGCCGGTGATCGAAGTGGCGGTGGCCGGGAACGGGCAGTAAGCTTCTGTGATGCTCCGGGGTGTGCTCAGGACCGTCCGTTGCGTTCGCAGCTGGGAAGCGGGCGCCAACGTCGAAATTCACGAAACGGAGTTCGCGCGCGAGGGCGTCGTGCTTCCCGCCACACTCATCCTGCCTGCGCGACCGAAGGGGCCGCTCCCAGGCTGGATCGCGCTGGGCGGGATCTCACGAGTGGGGCGCTTTCATCCGCAGCTGGTGCGCTTCGCGACCGCGCTTGCTTCGAGCGGCGCGGCGGTTCTCATCCCTGAGATTCCTGAGTGGCAAAACCTGCAGGTGTCACCTGGCGTCGCGGCTCCCACTATCCGCGGCTCCATCGACGTTCTGAAGCAACACCAGGCAGTGCGCTCCGGCAAGGTCGGGCTGATCGGCTTCTCGTTCGGTGCAGCGCAGGTTGCGATCTCCGCAGCCCGTCCAGAGTTGGCCGACGACATCGGCGGCACCGTCCTCTTCGGCGGTTACTGCTCCCTGGAGCGAACCGTGAAGTGTCTGCTGACGGGTGATCATGAGTGGGAGGGCATCGACTACCAGTTGAGCCCCGACCCGTATGGCCGCTGGGTGCTCGGCTTCAACCACCTGACCAAGGTGCCTGGCTATGAGGACGCCGGGGACGTCGCGGCCGCTCTCTATGCGCTGGCCTCAGCGGCCGGCACCGACCGCGTCTCGGCATGGGAGCCTTACCACGACAAGATGATTGAAGCGCTGCGGCTGGCGCTGCCCCAGAACCGGAGGGCCTTGTTCGACCTGTTTGCAACGCCAACCACGATGGATCGCCCGGGTCGCGATGAGTGCCTGGAGATGGCAGGGGGACTGACCGATGCGTGCCGGCGGGCTGAGCCCCTGCTCGATCCCGGCCGCCAATTGGCGCAGGTCACCCTGCCGACGCAACTGATCCACGGCCGCGGCGATCGCCTGATTCCCTTCACCGAAGGCCTGCGCCTGATGCAGGCGCTTCCCGAGGCCGCACGACAGAGTCTCACAGTCACCGGGCTGTTCGCCCACAGCGCCGACCGTGCCCCGCTTGCCCTTGGTGACCGAGTCCGGGAACGGGCGACGTTCTTCGGGACCCTTCGCGACCTCATCAACACGGTTTGAGCGCACGCTGCGCCGGCCGGCGTGAGCCTGAGGCTCATCTCTCACTCCGAGCGCAGCGCCTCCATGACGTCCACGCGAGCCGCGCGCGCCGCCGGCACCACCGACGCCAGGACCGCAGCCCCAGCCAGCAAGACCGCCGCGCCAACGATTGGCAACGCGCCTGGAATGTGCACCTCTGGAACGACGGCGCCCACCAACTGCACCAGCAGCAGGCCGCCAAGCACACCGGCCAAGATACCAATGCCGGCGATGGTGGCGCCCTGCCGCAGCACGCCCACCAGCAGTTGACGAGGCGACGATCCAATCGCCAGTCGGACACCGAATTCACGGGCCCGCGCGCTCACCGAAAACGCGAGCACGCCCGCCACGCCCACCACGGCGATCATCAGCGCCACGCCGGCCACCCCACCGAACATCAGCGCGTTCAGGCGATCGGGCGCCAGCACCTCCGCGCGCACGTCTTCAAGCGTGGCGGCGCGCTCCACCGGTTGCTCCGGCTTCAGGCCCTGGATGATTGCTGTGATCGGCGCCACCAGCGCATAGGGGTCTCCCTTGGCGTGCACGAACAGCCGTCCACCGCCGATCTCCTGCTCGAACGGGTGATACACCGTCATCGCCGGCCCCGGCACCACATTCTCATCGTCCACATCTGCCGCGATACCGACGATGCGGCGTCCGGCGGTGGAGAGGCCAATGAACTGCATCACGGGATCGGTCCACATGAGGTTGCGGTCCACGGCGTCGCGCGACCCGAACATCCGTTTCGCGATGCTCTCGCTGATGATCACGACCGGGGCTTTGTCGGCGCGATCCGCATCCGTGAAATCGCGCCCAGCGACAAGCGGAATGCCGAGCGCGGCAAAGAATCCTGGGGACACGGTGCGGAAACGCGCGCGTGAGTCTTCCTCGCCGTTTGCCTTGGTGTACCCCTCCACCTTGAACTGGAAGCCCGGGCCGAAGACGCCGGCATCACGCCACGGCACCGCCGTACCCACGGCCACCCGCTCCACTCCCGACAGTTCGCCGATGCGGCGCATCACCTCGCGATGGAATGCGCGTGCCTCCTCGGGCGGGCGATCGAATGACACGGGCACGTGTAACGCCAGCACGTTGCTCAGATTGAAACCGGTTGGCGCGTTCTGCAGCGCGATGAGCGCCGTCACGAGCGCACCGGCGCCGGCAAGCAGCACGAAGGACGCGGCAATCTGCGTCACGGCGAACGCGCGCAAGCGCCGGTTGGTGCCGGTGGTAAGCCTGAGGCTGCCGCCAGAGAGTCCGAGGCCGTTTGTGGCGTCGGCCGAAGGCAGGCGCGGGACAAACGCCAGGAGCACGGCGGCGGCCATCGCCAGGCCCACGCCCACCCAGAGCATGCTGGTGTTCACGGTCAAGTCGAGCGCGCGCACGGAAAACCGCGATGCGTAGCGTGCCAGCACATCCACCATTGGCCGTGCCAGCGCGAGGCCCAGCACTGCGCCTCCTCCGCACAGCAGCAGGCTCTCTGCCAGCAGCGTTCGGCGCAACGCGGCTCTGCTAGCGCCCAGTGCGGCGCGGATGGCCAGTTCGCCCTCACGGCGGACCGAGCGCGCCAGGATCAGGTTCGCCACATTCGAACACGCGATGATGAAGATGAGCGCGGACGCGGCCAGCAGCACCAGCAGGACGGTCCGCGCGGGCGCCGTGATCTGATCGCGGAGCCGGACGCCGCTAATCTCGTACCGGTCCTGCGCCGGATACGCTTCCTTATGACTCGCCTTCATGGCCGAATGCGCCGTCCGCAGCTCCGCGATGGCCGCCTCCGGCTCGACGCCGGGCGCAAGCCGGCCGAACAGCTCGGTCATGCGGTGCACGCGTCCGTCCACCATGGTGGCGTCCAGATGGTGCGGGCTCGTCACCACGTTCGCCATGATCTCCGTCTCGGACGGATACGGCACGGAAGGTTCGAGGACACCGACGATGGTGGCCGCGCGATCGCCGAGCCGGACGGTCTTGCCGATCACCGTCTCGTCGGCCTTCAGGACGCTGGTCCAGAACCGGTGCGTCAGCACCACCGCTCCCGCGGCCGAAGCGCCATCGTCGGACGGCCCGATCAGGCGGCCGACCACCGGGCGCAAGCCCATCACGTCGAAATACGTGCCGCCCACGACGCCTGCGCGCACCACGCGCGGATCGCCAAGGCCCACCAGCGTGAATTCCAGCGTCGAAAAATCGCCAAAGGTCGCCACGCTCTTCACACTGGCCTGAAGATCCCGCAGCTCCGGCACAGAGAAATTCACGTTCTCCACCTTGAGACCGGCAGCGCTCTGCCGGATGTAGATCAGTCGATCTTCATCCTGGTTGGCGAGGGGGCGCAGCAGGACGCCCTCCACCACCGTGAAGATGGCCGCGTTGGCGCCGATGCCCAGCGCCAGCGTGAGCATGACGGTGATGGCGAGGCCTCTGACGCGGACGAGGGACCGTGCGGCGTGGCGAAGTTCTTTGAACATGCCGGTTGCGATTCAGACTACACCAAGCAGTTCTACATCGAAGACCAGGGTCCCCCGCCCGACCGAGGAATCCCACTGCGCACCGTTGTCCTCGGGCGCATGGTGCTGGGCTGCCTCAGGTTCCCTTGATCGCGTGGGGGTCCTTTTCCGCGAACGACTCCGGCTTGGGCTTCACCCCGCGCCACTCGGCGTAGACCCGCGTGAACTCCGCACCGAACAGCAGGATCTGGCACGAGTAGTAGACCCACAGCAGCAGCACCATCATTGACCCCGCCGCGCCGTAGGCCGACGCCATGCTGCTCTGCCCGAGGTATAAACCGATCAACTGCTGCCCCACCGCAAACAGCACCGCCGTCACCAGCGCGCCCATGGCCACGTCCCGCCAATGCAGCCGGACATCGGGCAGGAACCGGAACAACATGGCAAACAAGCCGGTCGTCACCACGAGCGACACCAGCAGGCCGATGGTGCTCCAGACGATGGGGAGCTCGGGTGATAGGCGGGAGAGCCATTCGTTGAGGGCGGCCAGCGCCGCGGTCACCGCCAAAGACACCAGCAGCAGGAAACCGACCGCCACGACCAGCCCAAACGAACGAAGGCGATCGTGCAGGAACGCCTTGAGGTTGATGCGCTCCTTCACCTTCACGCGCCAGATGGTGTTGAGCGCCAGCTGCAGCTCGAGGAACGCACCCGTCGCCGCAACCAGGAAGGTGATGCTGCCAATGGCAGTGGCAATGGTACCGGCGCGCCGTTGGCTGGCCCCCTCGAGCAGGCTCTGCACGGCCAGCGCGCCCTCGCGCCCGACCAGCGAGTCGAGTTGGCCGACAATCTCGCCGCGCACCGCCTCCTGACCGAATACGGCGCCGGCAATCGCCGTCGCCACCAGCAGGATCGGCGCGATCGCAAACAGCGTGAAATATGCCAACGACGCGCCCAGCCGGAGCGCGTCATCGTCCCACCAAGCGCGGGCGGCGACGCCAAACAGCCGCAGGATGACCATCACACTGTTCAGCATCCTCATGACACTATCGCGTGGCTATCCAATTGTGAACGGCACCGCGCAACCCCACGCGCTACAGTCACCAGGGACACGAGCGTATGAACGAACCGCCGAACCCCCTGAAACCGTGGATTATCTTCGCCGGCAGCGTGCTGATCGTCGTCGTTCTGTACTGGGCGCAGGCGGTGCTCGTGCCGGTGGCGCTCGCGCTGCTGATCTCGTTCGTCCTGACGCCGCCCGTGACCTGGCTCGAGCGCTGGCTTGGCCGCGTCCCGGCCGTGCTGATCGCCGTCACGCTGGTCTTTGCCGTGCTGGGCCTGGCGGGCTGGGGCCTGGTGCGACAGATGGAAAATCTCGCCGAAGAGCTGCCTGGTTATCGGGTCAACATCCTCGCCAAGATCGCCGACGTGCGTGGGGCGGGCAAGGGCGGCACGGTCGAGAAGCTGCAAGAGACGATCGAGGACATCAGGACGGACCTGGGCAAGACCGACGCACCGACAGGCCGCGCAACGACGCCGGTGATGATCACCTCGGAACTGGTCTCGGGCTTTCCCGCCATTGCCTGGCTCGGCCCCATCGTCGGCCCGCTTGGTACCGCGGCCCTGGTCGTGGTGCTGGTGATCTTCATCCTGCTCGAACGGCGTGACCTTCGCGACCGGTTGATTGGCCTGTTCGGGCACGGCAGCCTCACGGTGACGACCAAGGCGCTTGATGAAGCGGGCAGCCGCGTCAGTCGGCAGCTGCTGATGCAGTCGCTGGCCAGCCTTGTGTACGGTGTGGTGGCGGGCCTTGGCCTGTATTTCCTCGGCGTGCCGTATGCGCTGGTCTGGGGCGCGCTTGGCGCGGCGCTCCGCTACGTGCCTTATGTCGGCCCGGTGATCGGCGCCGGCGGCCCGATCCTGGCGAGCCTCGCTGCCATGCCTGGCTGGGCCGGGCCGCTCTCGGTCATGGGCATGTTTGTGGTGCTCGAGTTGTTCACGAACCTGGTACTCGAGACCGCGCTGTATGCCGGCGCGGCGGGCGTCTCACAGGTCGCGCTGCTGATCTCGGTCGCGTTCTGGACGTGGCTGTGGGGCCCCCTCGGCCTGCTGATGGCCACGCCGCTGACCGTGTGCGTCGTCGTGCTCGGCCGGCATGTGCCAGGGCTGTCGTCGCTGGGCACGCTGATGGCCGACACGCCGGCGCTGGCGCCGGAATTTAACTACTACCAGCGCCTGCTGGCGCGCGACCCCAGCGAAGCCGCCGACATCATCGAGCGGCACATCAAGAACGAAACATGGGGATCCGTCTACGACGCCTTGCTGCTGCCGGCGCTCAATTACGCCGAGCGCGATCGGCTGGAACGCCGCTTGTCGGCGGAAGAAGAAAGCGCGGTGATCGACGCCACGCGCGAGTTGCTGTCGGACGCCGCGGACTTGATGCGCCGAGAGCAGCCACCGACGCCGCCTGCCGAGACGCCGGTGCTGCCGGCCCCACGCGAGCCGCTGCGCGTGCTGGGCTACGCCGCCAATGACGCGGCCGACGAGCTGGCGCTCACCATGCTCGGCCACCTGCTCGCCGGTCAGCCCATCGTCATCGAGATGACGAAGACGCGCGTGCTGGCGTCGGAACTGGTCTCGCTGGTCCAGGCGCAGGGCGTCTCCGTGGTGTGCATCGCCGATCTGCCCCCCAGCCCACCGTCGAAGACACGCTACCTGGTGAAGCGCCTGCATGCCGCGCTGCCCGACGTGCGCATTGTCGTGGGGCGATGGTGCCCGCCGGCGCTGGCAGACGACTCGACGCAGGCCTTGCGCGACGCCGGCGCCACGCTGGTGTGCGCCACGCTTGCCGAGACGCGCGACTACCTCGGCGGACTGGTCGAGATTCCCCGCATCCCCGCACCGGAGACCGGCGTCGTGCCGACCGTGGCCACCTAGGATGGCCGCTGTATGGTTTCTGATTACCGGCGCGCTCCTCATCGGCTTTGCGCTCGCCGGCACGGTGCTCAAGCGGCTGCCGTTGACGCCGTCGATGTTCTACCTGGCGGCCGGCGCCTGGCTGGGTCCGTGGGGTGTTGGACTGCTGCACGTCGACGCGCTCGACGACACGGCCATGCTCGAGCGACTGACCGAAGTGGCCGTCATCATCTCGCTGTTCACCGCCGGGTTGAAGCTGCGACTGCCGTGGTCCGATCGCCGGTGGCGGGTCGCGCTGCTGCTCTCGGCGGTCGCCATGCTCCTGACCATCGCCGGAGTTGCCGCATTTGCGTTCGCGGCTGGCATGGCCCTGCCAGTGGCGCTGTTGCTGGGCGCCATCCTGGCGCCGACCGATCCGGTCCTCGCATCTGATGTTCAGGTCAGCCACGCGCACGACGCCGAACCCGTACGCTTCAGCCTCACCGGCGAAGCGGGCCTGAATGACGGCACCGCGTTCCCGTTCGTCATGCTCGGCCTCGGCCTGATGGGCGCGCACGATCTGGGCGCGTTTGGCTGGCGCTGGTGGACGATCGATCTGGTGTGGGCCATCGTGGCCGGCCTCGGGGTGGGGTTCGCCTGTGGCGCCTGTGTCGCCCGGTTGGTGATCTACCTTCGGCGCGTGCACAAGGAGGCCGTGGGCCTCGACGAGTTCCTGGCCCTTGGCCTGATTGCCCTCTCGTACGGCATTGCCCTCGTGGCCGGCGGCTACGGATTTCTCGCGGTGTTTACGGCCGGGTTGTCTCTCAGGCGCATCGAGCGAGAATCCGCTGGGGTGGCGCCGTCGAAGCCAGTCAGACAGGCGGGCCTCAGCGAGGAGGAGCAGGCGACCAACCATGCCACGGCCCCGGCCTACATGGCCAGCGCCGTGCTGGGCTTCAATGAGCAGTTGGAGCGCCTGGGCGAGCTGGCGGTCGTCGTGGTGGTTGGGGCCATGCTGGCGCGAATCGAGAGCGTCGGTCCCGGCGTGGGGCTGGCGTTGGTGCTGTTCGTGGTGATTCGGCCGCTGTCAACGTCCCTCACGCTCTTACTGACGCGGCTGACGCGCACGCAGCGACTGTTCATCGCCTGGTTTGGCGTGCGAGGCGTGGGCTCGATCTACTACCTTGCGTTCGCCCTGTCGCACGGCGTGGACGGCCCGCTCGCCCGTCAACTCGTGGACCTCACCATGGTGGTGGTCGCCATGTCGATCGTCCTGCATGGCGTGTCGGTGACGCCACTGATGCGGATGTACTCGGCCCGGCACCGGTAGCCGCCCCCGGGCTCGTCGCCACAACAGTGCCGGAGCGGTCTACCGCTGTCCAAACCCCTCACGATAGCCGCGCCGGAAGGCTTCCCGATAGCCCGCCTGGTACTCGGCGCGTGGTCCGACGCTGGCGTCGTAGCCTGAATCGGCTTGCTCGAGTTCCCGCTGGCCTTCGAGGTCCCACACACCGTGCTGTTGCTTGTCCTCACGTCCAGCATGACGGCCTTCGATGAGCCCACGCGCCTGGCCGGCCTTGAACGCAGTGCTCGTCTCGGGCTGAGACGCCACCCCGTTGAACTCCTCACGCGTGAGGCGGCCGTTACGATCCAGATCCCGCGCCTGAAAGCTGGCACGCGACCAGTGCCACTCGTCCGTTGTAATGACGCGATCGCGGTTGACGTCCACGCTCGAAAACAGCTCGGGCGGCGCGTCCGGGCCCATCATCTCGACCCGCGAAATCACGCCGTCCCGGTTGGCATCAAGCGCCGTGAATCGCGCGGCCGTGCCATGCCATTCGTTGCGAGACACCCGATTGTCGCCGTTCAGGTCGAGGTTCTCGAACCGGTCCTCCCGATCGTCGTCTTCCCGATCCTCAGCGAGAAACTCCGCCCGCGACAAGACGCCGTCGCCGTTGTGATCCGCGCGGCGGAAGCCTTCACGATCGAAATGCCATTCGTCGCGCGTGATGCGGCCGTCGTGGTTGTGGTCCACACTGGTGAACCCGCGCGCGGTCCAGTCGTCGAATTCGTACTCGCGCTCCTCCGAGTCGAACGGCCGATCATCGGTCGCGCGCGGCGGCCGTTTGCCCCCTACGCGCACTTCGTCGCCGCTCAGAACTCCGTCGCCGTTCCAATCGTGGACCGCGAACGACCGATCGCTGCCGTGCCATTCCGCGCGGGTGATTGTGCGGTCGTCGTTGCGATCCATTTCCGCGAAGCGGATCGCCGCGCCGACGTTACCCCGGCCGCGGCCTCGGCCCTGTGCGGACGCGGGGTCCGGCAGGATCGACGCCAGCGCCGCGATGATGATGATAAATGCTGAGCCCTTGACCATCGATCCACCTCTTTCGTCGGTGTGCAGTGCCAGGCGCATACCAGCACGTGGCGCAGATGCCCGATGCACGATTGTCGCGCGTGCGGCCGGTCGGCCGCTGTTTCATCCAGCACACGCACCTTTCAACCTTGGACTGTCTGAGCTAGACTCCGCCTGATCCGCAACACGTCGTCAGGAGGGTGAACGCATGGGTTGGATTGGGCGGAAGACACTCGCGCTCGTACCGCTGTCACGCATTGGAGCGATTCCTCCGGATCAGGTTCCGCCCGATTGGGAAGACCAGATACTGCGGCGAATGCTTTTTGACCCCGCGCCCGGAACCGGTGCGGACCGATCGCTTCGCGCCTACATCCACGCCGCTTCGTCGGGGCGCGCTGATCTCGACGTGGTCGTGATGCCCCGAATGACTGCGGCCCAGCAGGATGTGCCGGTCGGGTTCCTGGAGACACAACTGGGTGCGCCGTTGCGCGCGCAAGGCGTGGACGCCGCGGCCATCGTGATGCTGGGTGGCCCCGGTGCGGGCACCGCACAACCGGGTGGCTTCTGGGCGCGATTCGTCATGCTCGAAGGTGTGGGCGTCTGGGCGATGGAGTTCATGCACGTCCTGACGGCGTTCGCGGACCTGTATCCGTTTCAGGGCAACATGGGCGCGTTCGACGAAATGGCGTGCAGTTGCGGTACGCACCCTTCCGCCTACACCAAGGCAGCGATAGGGTGGCTGGACGCCACGTCGATTGCGCGGCATGCCGGTGCGGAGGCGAGTTATGACCTGCACTCGGTGGGGCTGGTTCAACCGCCACCGACAGGAAGAGTTACGGCCGTGCAGATTGGAACCACCGTCCCGTATCTGATGGTCGAAGCGCGCCAGCGGGTCGATCAGTTCGATTCCAAGATTCCCAGTGAGGGGGTCATCGTTTACCAGGTACAGACGTCAGACCGGCTTGGGCAGGCGCAGAACAACATGGCGCCGCTGGCGCTGCTGACCCCGCAGGCTCTTGGGCCGGGCGCGCAGTTTGCGTCGGACCGCGGCGTGGGAGTTCGGGTGACCAGGGCGTTGCCCGGCGGATTCTCGGTCACCATCACCGACCAGATCGTGTCTGGCCTCTACACGATTCAACAAAAAAGCAGCGGCCGGTTCATGGACGCCCATGAAATCGAAGCGAAAGACTTCGCGCTGGTGACCCGGCCGGTGCAGAACGATCCTACGCAGCGCTGGACCATCACCGATATGGGTGATCGGACGTGCACGATTCAACAGAAGAGCAACGGGCGATTCGTGGATGCCCACGAGATTGCGGAAAAGGACTTCGCGATGGTGACCCGGCCCGCGCAAAACAACGATACCCAGCGCTGGGTGCTTACGGCGCTGGGCGACGACACGTACACCATCCGGCAAAAGAGCAATGGCCGGTTTGCCGATGCCTATGAGATAGCAGGGAAGGACTATGCCCTGGTCACGCGGCCTGATCAGAATGATGACACTCAGCGGTGGGTGATCAGAAAGGCATGACGGAGAACTGAACCGGCCAGAATGGGTCATGGTGTTGACAGTCGACACCAACAGCGTTATTGTCGATAGCCGACACCATGACCAAAGCCGCCGCTCCGGATCTCTTGCCAGGCACCCTGGATTTGCTCATCCTTCGGACGCTTCAGACCGAGCCGATGCACGGCTGGGCGATCTCGGAACGTATCGAGCAGATCTCCAGGGACGTCCTCCAAATCAACCAGGGCTCTCTCTATCCGGCGCTCCATCGTCTTGAACACCAGGACTGGATCGAGGCTGAGTGGAAGACCTCGGAGTTGGGGCGGCGCGCGAAGTACTACCACCTCACCCCCTCAGGCCGCCGCCAGCTTGCGAGAGAAGCCGACGAATGGGCGCGCCTCGCAATGGCGATCGACCGCGTGATGAAGCTCGCCTGACGCCATGACCCTCCGAGACCTGTACCTGCGCCTTCGTGCGATCGTCCGGCCTGAGCCGGTTGAGCAGGAACTCGACGAGGAATTGGCGTTTCACATCGATCGCGAGGCCGCCAGAATCGCTGCCGGTGGTGCGGACCCTGCCGACGCACAGAGGCTGGCGCGACGACGCTTTGGCTCGGTCGCGCTCGTGGCTGACCAATGCCGCGACGAGCGCCGCATCGCCTTCGTGGATACCACCGTCCGAGACGTCAAATACGCGTTCCGGGAGTTCAGGCGCGCGCCGCTGACCGCGTTCACCATCACCGCCACGATTGCGCTTGGGCTTGGCATCGTGGCGGTCGTCTTCATGTTCTATTCCGCCATGTTCCTCCGCGCCGACGAAGTGCCAGAGCCCGACCGGCTCTTTGAGGTGCGGCGGCCACCTGAGCCCGGCGCGGGGGCCTGGGTGGCCTTCACCCGGCCCGACTACGAGGCGCTGCGAAGCCAGACCACGGTCTTCACGGACGCGGTCGCCATGCTCAATGGCGTCTCGGCTCGTGTGGATGGCCGGGCATTCAACGGCACGCTGGTCACTACCAATTTTTTCGAGACCATTGGCGCAGCCCCACTGCGGGGCCGCACCCTTGGCCGCGGCGACGATGAGCGGCCGGGAAGCGAGCCGGTGATCGTGATGAGCCATCGAGGCTGGACGCAGTTCTTCGAGCGTGACCCGAACGTTGTGGGCCGCTCCGTTGATCTCAATGGACACCCGTATCAAGTGGTCGGAGTGATGCCGGCGGGATTTCGCGGCCTTGGAATGACGCCTCCCGATTTCTGGACTCCGCTCGGCCGCCTTTCGCAGCTGCGTCAGTTGTCGTCCGGCAAGGAAGATTCATACGCCATCGACATCGTCGGCCGCCTGAAGGCTGATATCTCGGTTGAGGCCGCCACAGCGGCACTCTCGGCGTGGGCGGTAGCGAATCCCGCACTCAAGGAAGCGGGGGGCCGTCCGAAGTCGATCAGACTGGTGGCGAGGCGAGGGTCGCTCCCAATCAGCGCGCTCGACGGCCTGCTGGGGTTTGCGCCGCTCTTTCTCGCATTCGGGCTCATCCTTCTTATCGGTTGTGCCAACGTGGCCAACCTGTTGCTCGCGCGGGGACTCGCACGTCAGCGCGAGATCGGTATCCGCCTCTCACTCGGTGCATCGCGGCGGCTCATTATCCGGCAGTTGCTGACCGAGAGCCTGCTGCTCGCGTCGGTGTCGGCTGCGGGCGGCCTGCTCGTTGCAAGATTGACGCTCGACGCGGCGGTGCGCGTGGCCACGGCGGTGATGCCGCCGGAGCTCAGCGAGCTCATCAGCCTCGCTGCCCTGGCAGCCGACTGGCGGGTGTTCGTGTTTCTTGCCGGTGGCGCCATTTTCGCCACCGTTCTGTTCGGTCTGGCGCCGGCGATTCAATCCACGCGAGTCGAGCTGATCAGGACGATGCGCGGAGAGATGACGAGGGATGCGCGACCAGGCCGCGCGCGAAACGCGCTGATCGCGGTTCAGGTGTCCGCGTCGGCGTTGCTCCTGATTGCGGCGGCCGTCTTCCTTCGCGGCATGATGGCGGCGTCGGCCGTTCAGCCAGGACTTCGGACGCACGACACTGTGTTCCTCGAGATGACGAATGAAAATCGACGGGCTGGGCTGCTGCAAGCGGTCGAGAGCGATTCGTCAGTGGCAGCCGTGGGGGCCGCGTGGCCGTTCGGCATCGGCGGCACGTTGGCAGAAGCGAATCGAGTGCCAGTGGAGTTCAAGTTCGCCTCGCCTGAGTACTTCGAGGTGTTCGGGATTTCCGTCGTACGCGGACGGCACTTCACCAAAGCCGAGCGCCAGGCATCGGCTGGCGTTGTGATTGTTTCCGAGACCTTCGCCCGGAGAATCTGGCCCGATCGCGATGCCCTGGGCCAGACGATGACCCTTGACCCGGTTGTGCGGAAGGGCGTTGAGCGGCTCGGCCACGACGTGGTGACGCCGGAGCTGTCGAGCCGATCCCTCACGGTTGTGGGCATCGTCCGGGACGCCCGGGTCGGTCATGGGATGTTCGAGATGGTGGATGCCGGCGTCTACGTGCCGATCGACGCGAGCAGTGCCGGCGCCTCGCTGGTGCTGCGCGTCAACGGCGATCCAGACCAGGCGCGTCGCGCCTTGATCGAGCGCCTGTCACCAATCGATCCCGCCATGGGCCGCATCACGACGGTTCGAACGATGGCTGGACTCGCGGGCAACGTCCTGGCGCTGGCGTCATCAGTGGCCGTCGTCCTCGGCGTGTTGGCCCTGGGCCTGACGGTTTCGGGCCTCTACAGCGTGCTCTCGTATGTCGTTGCACGACGGACGCGCGAAATCGGCGTTCGTATGGCCCTGGGGGCGACGAAGGGCCGCGTGGCACGCCTGGTGCTGTCGCAGTCGTTCGGCCCGGTCGGTGTTGGCATTGGTGCGGGCGCCGCTCTTGCGGCCCTGCTGGCCGCCGCGTTGCTTTCGACCTCCGCGTCTGCCGAGATCGACGGCATGGTTCGCGTGTTCGACCCGCTTGCCTACCTCGGCAGTGCGGCCGCGATCGTCGCGGCCTGCGCGATTGCGGCGGCGGTCCCTGCCATTCGCGCGGCGAGGATCGACCCCATGACCACCCTGAAGCAGGAATAGGGACGGGGATTGGGCACATGACGTGTGCACACGGTTGCCAAGACCACAGGCGGGTGCGGCGAAGACGATATCGACCCGCGTCAGCGCCGGCGCAGCGAACGTCCGATGCTGGCCGGTGCCGGAAGTTCGTCCCGAGGATGCATGTCGGTGTTGACGCTCTGCGGATCGAGTGGACCGAGAGGCGGCAGCGCGGCCGCGCCGCGCTCGAACACCGGCGCCATGAGCGCTTCGATGTCAATCTGACCGGTCGCGAAGTGAGCCCGCACCTCCGGCGCCCGCAGGCGGGTGCGCACCGAAGGCCAGTCCACCACAATCGGCGTGTTCGAGCCCAGCGCCACCAGATCGCCCAGGAACACCACGTGCGGAAAGACGCGCCGCACTGTCTCGAGCACGCGAGGCGTCGGCACCCAGGTGGCGGCGATGCCACCTGCGCGAAGGCGCGACTGCAGGAGCTGAAAGAACTCCACCGAATAGAGGTTGCCGGCGTAGGCCGACGACGGGCGCAGGGCGTCGGCCTCGATCACGTCGAAGCGGTCCGGACGCGCGCGCAGCGCGTGACGGCCGTCGGCGTGACGAATCTCAATTCGCGGATCACGCAGGAACCACGACACCGACGGG